>JBDIBB010000284.1:0-2544 GCA_039812685.1 Vicinamibacteraceae bacterium | reverse complement strand
CGGCTCTCGGCGCGCACCGGCAACCGCGTGCTGCTCAAGCGCGAGGACCTGCAGCGGGTGAAGAGCTTCAAGCTGCGCGGCGCCTACAACAAGATGGCGCGGCTCGGGGCCGAGGAACGCGCCCGCGGCGTCATCGCCGCCAGCGCCGGCAACCACGCGCAGGGCGTCGCGCTCGCCGCCGGCCGCCTCGGCTGCCACGCCGTGATCGTCATGCCGGTGACCACGCCCGAGGTGAAGGTGCGCGCCGTGCGCGAGCTGGGCGCCGAAGTGGTGCTCCACGGCGACTCCTATTCCGACGCCTACACGCACGCCGTGGCGCTGCGATCGGCCCGCGGGCTGGTCTTCGTCCACCCCTTCGACGATCCCGACATCATCGCCGGGCAGGGCACGATCGGGATGGAGATCCTCCGCCAGCACCGGCCGGCCGACGATGGGCCGCTGCACGCGGTGTTCGTGCCCGTGGGCGGCGGCGGGCTGATTGCGGGCGTCGGGGCCTACATCAAGGCGCTGGATCCCGACGTCAAGGTGATCGGCGTCCAGACGCGCGACTCCGACGCCATGGCGCAGTCGCTCGACCAGAAGCGCCGCGTCACGCTCGCCGACGTCGGCCTGTTCTCCGACGGCACGGCGGTGCGCCGCGTCGGCCGCGAGACCTTCGCCGTGTGCCGGCACTGCGTCGACGAGGTGATGCGCGTCGACACCGACGCCATCTGCGCCGCCATCAAGGACGTGTTCCAGGACACGCGATCCATTCTCGAGCCGGCCGGCGCCCTGGCGGTCGCGGGCCTGAGGGCCTGGCTCGCCCGCGAGCGGGTGAAGCACCAGACGGTGGTGGCCATCACCAGCGGCGCCAACATGAACTTCGAACGGCTGCGCTTCGTGGGCGAGCGCACGGCGGTGGGGGAGTCGCGCGAGGCGCTGTTTGCCATCACCATCCCCGAGGAGCGCGGCGAGTTCCGCCGGCTGTGCGAGCTGATCGGCCGGCGCGACGTCACCGAGTTCAACTACCGCATGGGCGACGCGGCGCAGGCGCAGGTGTTCGTCGGCATCGGCATCGCCGGCGCCGGCGACAACGTGACGCTCGCGCGGCTGTTCCAGCGCCACGGCTACGCGGCGATCGACCTGACGCACGACGACCTGGCCGCCGAGCACATCCGCTACATGGTGGGCGGCAAGAACTCGCTGGCCGCCGGCGAGGTGGTCTACCGCTTCGAGTTCCCCGAGCGCCCCGGCGCGCTGATGACCTTCCTCACCAGCCTGGCGCCCACCTGGAACATCTCGATGTTCCACTACCGCAACCAGGGCGGCGACCACTCCCGCGTGCTCGTGGCGTTCCAGATTCCGCGCGGCGAGCGGCGGGCCTTCAGGGCCTTCCTCGCGGGCCTCGGCTTCCGCTACTGGAACGAGACGCAGAACCCCGCCTACCGCCTGTTCCTCGGGTAGCCGCCGGCGTCGAGGCCATCGGCCGTGCGGAGCCGGCGCGCGGCCCGTGCGGCGCGCCTGCGCCAGGCCGCTCTTGGACGAACGGCGCCGGCGTGTCAGGATGAGGCCCGCTCGCGGCAGGAGGTCCGGTGTCCGACGTCTTCCAGCAGACCTACGATCCCGTGGCGGGCAGCGTCGCGCTCTCGGCGCTGGTGGCCGCCGTTCCACTGGTCGTCATCGCACTGATGCTCGCGGTGTTTCGCGTCGCCCCGTGGCGGTCGGCCATCACGGCTGCCTTCACCGCGTTCGCGCTCGCCTGGCTCGCATGGGGCATGCCGTTGCCGCTGGCGGTGGCGGCCTTCACCCACGGCCTGGCGTTCGGCCTGTGGCCGATCGGCTGGGTGGTGTTCGCCGCGGTCTTCTTCTACAACCTGTCGGTGGCCAGCGGCGACTTCGACGTCATCCGCCGCTCCCTCGCGCACCTCACGGCCGATCGCCGGCTGCAGGCGCTGCTGGTGGCCTTCGGCTTCGGAGCGCTCATCGAGGGCATCGCCGGATTCGGCGCGCCGGTGGCGATTACGGCGTCGATGCTCGCCGGCCTCGGCTTCGAGCGCATCAGCGCGGCGGTGCTCGCCCTGGTGGCCAACACCGCGCCGGTCGCCTTCGGCTCGATCGGCATCCCCGTGGTGACGCTCGGCGGGCTGCTGGCGCCGATCCTGGGGCGCGACGTCGCGTCGACGACCCAGGCGTTGTCGGCGATGGTTGGCCGGCAGCTGCCGCTCTTCTCGATCCTGATCCCCGCCTATCTCATCGTCCTGCTGGCGGGATGGCGGCGGATGCTGGAGGTGCTGCCGGCGGTGATCGTCGCAGGCGTGAGCTTCGCGGCGGCGCAGTTCGCCGCATCGAATTTCCTCGGGCCCGAGCTCACCGACATCCTGGCGGCGCTCTGCTCGATCGGCGCGCTGGCGGCGCTGCTGCGGGTGTGGCGGCCGCGCGAGATCTTCCGCGGCGGCGGCGTGCCGGAGGGGGATGGCGTTGCCGCGGCGCGCGATCCGCTCGGCCGTCTGGTGCGTGCCTACGCCACCTACGGCCTGTTGGTCGGCGTCGTGCTCGCCGGACAGG
>JBDIBB010000283.1:0-2576 GCA_039812685.1 Vicinamibacteraceae bacterium | reverse complement strand
CGCCCTGAACGGCATCGCGGCGCTGAAGGCGCTCTCACCGTCCTGGCGCGCGCTGGCCCGCGCACGGCTCGACAGCGGCCGCGTGGAAGACTGGAGCAGGCGGCTCGACACGCCGGCACCGCACGGCGGGACGGCGACCGCCAGCCGCACCTGAGCTCCCACCGGCGCGGCTAACGGGAGCCCTTGCGCTCGAGCGCTCCGCGCAGCTTGTCAGCCAGCGATCCGAACCGCCCCGCGGGCGCCGCGGCGTCCCGCTGCCGGTACTCGCGCAGCTCGTCAGCCTCCTGCGCCTCGATCACGGCCTTCCGGCTCAACCGGATCCGGCGCGTGAGGGGATCGACCTCGGTCACCATCACCTCAACGTCGGCGCCCACGGGGAAGGCGCTCTTCAGGTCGGCCTCCCGCGTAACACCGGTCTCGGCAAGGGGGATGAGGCCGCTCCGCCCGGGCGCCAGGAAGACGAACACGCCGAACGGCTCGTGCCGCTCGACCTTCCCCACCACCCGGGCGCCGGCAACGATGGCGTCGGCGCGCGCGGCGCCGGCGCCGCGGCCGGCGTCCTGCGGGACGAGCGCCACACCCATGCGCTTCTTCTCGGCATCGATGGCGAGGATCTCGAACTCGGCCCGCAAGCCAACCGGCACGCTCTTCGCCCAGCCGCCCGAGTGCCCCGTGGGCGGGAACGTGGACACATGCGCCAGCGCCTCCACGCCCGGCTCGATCTCGACGAACGCCCCAAACTCGGCGAGCCGCGTCACGCGGCCGGCCACAACCTGCCCAACCTCGTAACGCGACGCCAGGGTGGCCCACGGATCCTCGGTGAGCTGCTTCAGCCCGAGCGCGATCCGCTGCGTCTGCTCGTCGACGCGCAGCACCTTGACGGTGATCTCCTCGCCAGGCGCAACCACCTGCAGGATGTCGGGCACATGCGACCAGCCCATCTCCGAACGATGGAGCAGCCCCTGGACGCCGCCGCCGAGATCCACGAACGCGCCGAACTCGCGCACCGACACGACCCGGCCGGTGAGCACGGCCCCGGCGACGATCGCGCGTCGCGCCTCCTCGGCCCGCGCGCGCTGCTCGGCCTCGAGCAGCACACGGCGCGATACGACGATGTTCCGGCCGCCTTCCCGGTATTCAGTAATCCGGAACGGGTAAACATGGTCCACGTGCTCGGCGGGATCCGCGGTTCGCGCCACGTCGATCTGCGAAATGGGACAGAACGCGCGGTGGCGGGCGATGCGCACCTCGTAGCCGCCCTTCACCACGGATTCCACGCGCCCCTCCACGGGCAGGCCGGCATGGAACGCGTCCTCGATCTCGCGGGCGGTGGCCGCGCTGCGCGCGAGCTGGCGCGACAGGGTGAGGCCCCCCTCGGTCGACACGACCACCGCCTCGATGCGGTCGCCGACAGCCACCTCGATCACGCCGTCCTCGCCCTTCAGCTCGTCGATGGCGGCCAGCGCCTCGCCCTTGCCGCCCACGTCGACGAAGGCCACCTCGGGCCCGATGGCGACAACCCGTCCCTTGACGGCCTGCCCCTTCTCCAGCCGCCTGGTCTTCAGCGAAGCCTCGAACAGCGCGGCGAAGTCATCGTCTCCAGGTCCGGTCACGGATCCTCCCTGTCGTGTCGTGAGGTCATCGGGGCGGGCGTGCCGGCGCGTCGCCGGCGCCGACCTCCGCCGTCGAGAAGTGGACGTACGGGAAGCACTCGGGCACGTGCGAGTCCCAGATGCCGTGGCAGCTCAAGGCCCAGCCACCGGAATCCTTCGCGGGTGGCGGCGCCTTGTATTGATTGAACCGCGAGAAGTCGATGCGCCACGTGTCGCCCTCCCTCGGCGGCAGCGAGCGGCCATCGGCACGGGCCAGCCACGTCATGCCCGACCACGGGAAGGCCAGTTCCACGGTCCAGCCCCTGTCCTTGTCGCCAGGCTGATTGAGGGTGCCGTCGACGTGCACGGCGGTCTTCAACCCCGGAAAGTCGAAGGCCCACGATCCGAGGCGGGGCCCGCGGGGATGGGTCCTGAAGCCGACGCCGTTGAACGGCCTCACCAGCGGGTTGCCGCGCGCGAACTCCGGCACGCTGGCGAAGCCGCCCCGCTCGTAGGCCTCCTCCCAGATGAAGAACGCCTCGTAGATCGTGTTCAGGGCGTTGATCTCGAACTCGTAGTAGGCGTCACGGCCGGCGATGAACACCTCGACGTCGTTGTTCTCGTAGATCGGCGAGTCGCGCCTGGTGAGGGTGGCGGCGACGTTCGGTTCCTCGACCCAGAACCCCACATAGAGATTGTCATCGTCCCAGAGCACGGCGACGCGCGTATCGTAGAGCGTCGGCTCGCCGGTGATGAGATCGACGAAGCGCGACGAGCGCTCCGCGGCCTGCCAGGCGGGCTCGTCGAGCCTGCCGTCAATCACCGGCGGGCGCGCGACACGCCGCGCGGTGTAGTGGGGAATGTCCCTGTCGGCGCAGGGCAGGGCCGTGCTGCTGGCAGGCATCGGAACCTCCCACGAGAAACCGGCGGCCACGGCCGCGACAGCGAGCAAGCGCACCAGCAGCCGGCTCTTCACGATCGCCT
>JBDIBB010000282.1:0-2644 GCA_039812685.1 Vicinamibacteraceae bacterium | reverse complement strand
CGTCGAATATGGGGCATCCTACGCAGTCGCCGATCCGCGAAGAGCCTGTGGATCGTGCCCGACCTGTGGAAAACGCCCAGAACGCGTTTCCCACAAGGTCGTTGGAAAACCGCACAGAACGCGGTTTCCCACACGCTCCACAAGACGTACCTTCTTTGGTGTTTGATGAGAAGAACAAAACGGCCGTACGATACCCCGGCCAGTATCTGAGGAGGATCACCAGACCCGCAGCCGTCGTCGCTTCGCTCCGATGAGTGTACGGCTTGCCCGGAATCCCCGTTCACGATCGCCGGAACGGGCGTTCAGCTTGGCCGGAATACGCAACTACGGGGCGCAACCCGCCGGAGACGCGCAGGTTGCCGGAGACTTCGCACAGCAACCCGCGCGCTACGCACACGCGTGGATACCGATCCGCGTTGACGGCGTTCGCGTCACGGCGCAACTCCCCGGCGCCGCGCAGGTTGCCGGAGGCTTCGCACAGCAACACCCAGGAGCCGCGCTCATAGGGTCTACACACACGCGTTGACATCGACACACGCCGTCACGTCCACGACGGCCGTGTCACCCAGTCCCGCCAATCCGTCCACTCGATGTCGGCGTCATCGGCCACGGCGCGGCCGGCTTCCTCGCCGACGAGCACGGGCTCGTACTCGGGATGGCGCTCACAACAGGCGATGAGGCCGTCGATGTCCGCCTGGCTCACGGGGCCGGGCTTCACGCGCACGATCCAGCGGCCCCAGTCGCCGTCGAGCAGCGCATCCACCTCGTGCCCACCCTCGCGCCACCATGCGAGACGCTGGCCGGAGTGCCACGCATGCGCCAGGCACGCATTGCGGACGCGGACGTCGAAGGAGGCGAGCTCGCCATCGCGCCCCGGCTCCTCCCCGGCGCCGCCCGGGTTGCCTCCGCGGCGACGATGGGCGGCGACACCTGCCCAGAACAGCGCGTTGTCGAGCAGGACGATGCGGAAGGCTTCGTGTCGGATCCTTCTGGATCCGGCGGCGTGTTGGGGAATCGCCGCGATGAGCCCGGCCGCCTCGAGCAGGAGCAGGTGCCGCGAGACGGTCTCGACCGAGACACGCCCACCGACTGCCGCCGTCAGTTCCGCGAGGGTGACGTTGCGGGTGGCGGCGTGTACGCAGGCGTCGAGCACGCCGCGCAACACGCCAGGACGACGAATGCCGGCCACCGCCGGCAGGTCGCGGGCGAGCGCAGGCGACACGAGCCGCCCGTCGACCACGCGCGACCACTCGGCATCGGTCAACGCCCACGCCATCGGGTGCGCACGTCCCGCCACGGCCCGCGCCGCCGCATCGTTGCGATTCGAGAGCGCGGACTCGACCAGCGTCGCCGCGTCCCACGGTCGCAGCCTCAGGCGCTCGTACTGCGATTCCGGCAGCCGCGGCTCGACCGGGGTTCGCGGCGCGGGCACGCAGCCAGCCAGCGCCACGCGCAGCGGCAGGCGGCCGGCACGCACGCGCCGCCAGAGCCCATCGAGACGCGTCTCCCAGCCGCGCGCGAGGTGCACGTCGTCTATGGCCAGCAGCGCCGGCGGGCCCTCGGCCGCCAACACCACGGCGCGACGCGACGCATCGTCGATGGCCTGCCGGGGTGAGTGATGCGCCGCAGCCGACAGCAGCACCACCCGATCACCGAAGCCCTGCGTCGCCGTGCGCAGTACGGAGGTCTTGCCCGAGGCCGGCGGGCCGGTGACGAGCACAATCCGCCCGGACGCCGGCTCGGCGAGCCTGCGCGCGAGCTCGCCTCGCGCCGACGGCCAGGAAAGGAAGCGACACATCGCCGGCTTCAGCTATTTCGGCGCACGCGCCTCGGCGACGAGAGCGGCGCGGCGCTCGGCGATCGCCGGATCCAGCTCCAAGGCCTTCGCCAGCTCGCGGCGGGCGCCGTCGAGATCGCCGGCGCCGGCGAGGATCACCGCGGCGTGCAGGCGGATCTCGGCGTTCTGGCCGTCGCCGCGCAGCGCCTCGCCCACGTACCGGGCCGCCTGCGCGCGGTTGCCGAGCAGATGGTGCACCCAGCCAAGCGTGTCGGCCACCGAGGCGTCACCACGCGAGAGCGTGTACGCGCGCTCGGCGAGCGGCAGCGCGTCGGCGGGCGCCTTGCCGGACGTGGCGAGCGCGAAGGCGAGGTTGTTGAGCGCCGCCACGTTGCCGGGGTTCACGGCAAGCACCTCGCGGTAGCGCGCCATGGCGCCCTCGTGGTCGCCTTCCTGGTCAAGCGCCTGCGCCAGCGCCAGGCGCGGTCCCGTCATCTTCAGGTCGGCCGCGGCGGCCTCCTCGAGCGCCTTGCGCGCGCCAGCCCTGTCTTCGCGCGCGCTGAGGACCTCCCATCGCAGCATCGCCTTCACGGCAGCGGCGTCCTGGCCCGGACCGAGGACGGCATCGAGCCGCCGCCGTGAAAACAGCACGGGCAGCAGCGTTGCGGGGTCGATGGCCGTGTCCACTGCCGGCGCCGGCCCGCGCGGCGGCGCCACGCGCGCCAGCGGATCGCCGATGACGATCGTCTGCCACGAGAGTGCGGGCAGCGCGAGGTAGTAGGCCTCCGCGAGGGTGAAACCCGAGAGGTAAGCCGGGAAGAGGATGTCGGGCCGGACGGCGGCGTCGAGATACGGCTCGGCCACCTG
>JBDIBB010000281.1:0-2680 GCA_039812685.1 Vicinamibacteraceae bacterium | reverse complement strand
ACCTCGCCAGGCCGGAGACGGCCGGTCGAGAGCATCCTTCGCCAGGTTGCTGAGAAGCCCGATGCTGTTCCTCTCGATGTAGCCGCGCAGGCTGTCTGGCCCCGGAGCGTCGTCAACGGCAAGCCACAGGACCGACATCGCCCCGATCAGCGAGGTAACGTCGCGTTCGAGGGCGTGCTCGAGTCCTCTGACCTCGCGAGAGGCATTGCTCCCGACACCCCACGTAGAGACGGTTGCCGCCTCCGGAAGCGTCGACCCCACCAACAGCCTGAAGATTGAACCGCGATGGTTCCATCCCCCGAAGCCTGCTGTCCCCTGTGCTGCGAAAGCCGGTTCCACAGTGTCGTCGAGGAACCTGACGTCAGGGCGTGAGTTCCGACGCGGACAATGCGAGGGCCCGAGCCGGAGTCGCTTCTCTCCTGCCCTGGCTCTCGGAAGAAGTAGACCCCACGCGTTGGCCAGGGCATCCGGCCGTGGCACTGCCCAAGGAGCCGCGATCCGCCGATTCGATTCTCCAGTGTCGATAGAAGCTCGTAGAAGCGGACGAGGTCGCGGAGCCGTCGAGGCATGGTGGCTGGACGACGGTTAGCGGTTGCCGGCGTCTGAAGGGGGTTCGGCCGAATCTTCGAACGGGTTGACCACCGTCACACCCGCGATGACCTGTCCGGGATTGAGGTCCTCGGACAGGACACGTGTGGCGCCGCTGCGCGCTGCGGCGGCGACGATCAAAGCGTCCCAGAAGCTGATGCCGGCCTCGTCCTCAATTCGGAATGCCTCATTGATGTCGCCGGTCTCTGGCGCGAGGCACCACGGGATGTACGTCCCCACAACCGCTCGCGCCTCCGCTTTCGACACCGGCGTCCTGATCTTGCGGGTGACGTTGACGTAGAACTCGTGTAGGACTTGGGTGCTGAGGACGCCGGTTCGCTCGAGCCACAGGTCACGAAGCAGCGCCTTCGCCACGTCGCGTTTGCGACCGGCGTCCACGTCGTGGGCGTAGATCAGGACGTTCGAGTCGACGAACGCCTTATCGCTCGTGCCACTGGTCACGCGTGGATTCGATCCGGCCGCCAAGGTGAAATCCCTGCTCAAGAAGCGCGAGCGCCCGCCGCTGCGCCTGCTGGTAGGCGTCGTCCTCCCCGACCAGCGCCTCGATCTGCTCGGCGAGCAGGCCGCTGATGGAGGTGTTCCGCTTGGCCGCGAGGACTTTGGCCTTGCGCAGGGTGTGCCGATTCAGGCGGACCGTGATGTTCTGGGTCGCAGACTCAGGTGTTGCCATGGCAGCCTCTGCACGTATTATGCGTGCAACACGACCACGATGAGACTCCGTGCTTGGAAGTGCCTAACCCGGATTATTCATCAGATCGGATGAAGGGCGCTCGGAGCGTCGTGTTGGTGCGGTGAGTGCACCGGGATTGGGGACGGGGCGCCCTTGAGGCGGTGACGAGGGGCGGCTGGGGCCGACACGGGACTGGGCCCAGGTACACCCGCACCAACGAGGCACACGTCGAGTCGAGCGTCGATACCACGACGGGGTTCGGGAGGCCGGCGATGCGGTTAGGTGTGAAGGCGCCGAGGCGCCGAGCGATCCGCTGCCACGCGTGCGGGTCGGGATGCGCGCGCGGCAGATGCAGGACCACGCGCCGCACGGAGCGCGTGACCCGCACGCCGATCTTCAGGAGCACGAGACGCAGCCGCCCGACTTGGGCCCGCGCGAGCGACGTGCGGTCGGCGCGGAGCTGGAGTTCTTGCAGCAGCACGTACGCGGCGGCGGTGAGCGTGACCCGGAGCTGATTGGCCCAGAAGCGCGAGCAGCTGGTGCGGCCGACCGCCAGATCGTGATGGAGTTCTTTCAGACGGTTCTCGCTATCGCCGCGCGCACAGTAGATCTCGCGATAGAGCCGCTCGGGGCTATGCCGCAGGTTGGTGATCACGATGCGCGGGTTGTCCCGGAGTGCGCGTCCGGGGTGGACGACGACTTCCGCCTTGATCACCGCGCGGCGCGGATGCGGCCAGGACTTGGCCTGATACCGGGTCTCGCCGAAGACCCGCGCCGAGGCACCGGTGCGTTCCGCCTGGAGACGCGCCTCGGCGAGCCAGGGCGCCGCGGCGGCTTCGAGCACCGGGTTCTTGGCCATCGCCACGACGTAGTCCACGCCTGCGGCCTCGAGCTCGTCAAAGAGCGCGGGCGTGGCGAAGCCGCCATCCAGCCGCACCCGGACCCGTGCCCGCGGAAACGCCGCCCACACCTTGGGGATGAGACGGCGCAACAAGCCCTGCACCCCCACGGCGGTCGGCGCGTTGCCGGGCGTTAGCGTCAGCAGCGTCACTGTCGTCTCACTCTTGAGGTCACGATGCACGTCGCAGCTGTTCGAGAGCGTGGAGCCAGCTCGTCATTCGGTTCCAACTAACGACGTTCTGGTCCACCAACCCTTCCCTCCCCGTCCCAAGTCCCCGCAAGTAGCTGAAAGCCATGGCCGTTGTGGCGGTTCCACCGAACGCGGAGCCGTCCAACGCGCGTTCCCGGGCACAAACGGCTGCGGGAACCGCCGGCGGCGCCCGGGTGAAGACCGCACCCGCCCGGCCGTCTCGACAGCGGGATGCTCGCTGCGAGGGCCCGGATGCTTTCTGCTTCGAGTTCTTCGGTGAACGCCGTCTCCAGCTTCACCTTCGTCACGTT
>JBDIBB010000280.1:0-2687 GCA_039812685.1 Vicinamibacteraceae bacterium | reverse complement strand
TTCACGTGGGCGCGTTCGAGCACGGCGCTGCTCGAGGGCCGCTTCGGCTGGTCCTACACGACGGCGGGCAAGAACCCGCACGCCCTGGGAACACCGAGCGCCTTCGACGAGTACGGCATCACCGGCCTGCCAAGCGACCCGCGCGTGGCCGGCGGCCTGCCGACGCAGCTCATCACCGGCTACGCGGATCTCGGGCGCCAGGCGACCAACCCGCAGTGGCAGTACCCCGAGGTGTGGGACGCCAAGCTGAACTACACCTGGGTGGTGGGGCGCCACTCGCTCAAGACCGGTTACGAGTACCAGTTCATCGGGACCGAGGTGCAGGACATCAACCCGCTCTACGGCCGCGACCAGTACAACGGGCAGTTCACGCGGCCGGCCGGCGCCGCCGCCAACAACCAGTACAACCTCGCCGACTTCATGCTCGGCCTCCGCGCGCAGTACGCCCTCAGCACCTTCCTGATCGCGAACCTGCGCCAGCAGATGCACTTCACCTACATCCAGGACGACTTCCGGGTGAACGACAAGCTCACGCTGAACGTGGGGCTGCGGTACGAGTACGCGACACCGTGGTACGAGAAGGACAACATCATGTCCAACTTCGACCCCGCGACGCGGACGATGGTCCTCGCCAAGAGCGGCTCGCTCGAGGATCGCGCGCTGATGAAGCCCGACCGCAACAACTTCGGGCCGCGAGTCGGCGCCGCCTACTCGATCAACGACAAGACGGTGCTGCGCGGCGGCTACGGGATCAGCTACATCCACTTCCACCGCGCCGGCGGGGCCAACGTGCTGTCGATCAACGGCCCGCAGACGGTGACGGCCGTGACGAGCCAGACGGCGGCCAACATCGCCAACGGCACGTTCCGCACCACGCAGCAGGGCTATCCCGAGGGCTTCACCGACCCTTCGAAGTTCAACCCGCTGCAGGCCAACATCACCTACATGCCACGCGACTACCACTCGAGCCGCGTGCAGAGCTTCTACGCCTCGGTGCAGCGCGAGATCGCCGAGAACATGATCCTGGACGTCGCCTACGTCGGCAACCGCGCCGACGGGTTGCTGCTCTTCGCCAACTACAACCAGGCGGTGCCCAACAACGCGGCCGGCAGTCTGCCGCTGGCGGCCCGGCGTCCGATCCAGGAATTCGGTGACATCACCTACTCGTTCAACGGCGGCAAGTCGCGCTACAACGCGCTGCAGCTCAAGTACGAATACCGGATGCGCCGCGGTCTGATGCTGCTGAGCTCGTTCACGTGGTCCAAGTCGAAGGACAACGGGTCGGGCTCGCTCGAGGGCGCCGGCCAGGGGCCGCAGAACTTCTACGACCTCGAGGACAGCTACGGCACCTCGTTCTACGACCAGCCGCGCAACAGCACCACGAGCTTCGTGTGGGACCTGCCGGTCGGCCGCGGCCGCCGGTGGCTCTCCGAGGCGCATCCCATCGTCGACGCCGTGCTGGGCGGCTGGACGGTGAGCGGCATCAACACGATGACCTCGGGCCTGGCGGCGAGCCTCACCTACTCGCCCTCCGCTGCCTTCCAGGTGTCGGGCATCCAGCAGGACTTCCGCGGCGCCAACTACTACCGCGCCAACCTCAACGGCAACCCGTACGACGACAAGAAGTCGATCACCAACTACCTGAGCACGACCGCCGTCACCGCCCCGACCGATCCGAGCCAGCCGTTCGGCAACTCGAAGCGCAACGTCGTGCGTGGGCCGTGGTTCTGGACCGTCGACCTGGTCGCCTCCAAGGACTTCCGCATCCCGTTCCGCGACCAGACGAAGCTCCAGTTCAGGTTCGAGGCGTTCAACCTGCTGAACAAGACCAACTTCGGCGCCCCGAACTCCAACCGCACGTCGGCCAACTTCGGGACCATCACCACGCTGAACGGCGACGCACGCCAGATTCAGCTCGGCGTGAAGCTCACGTTCTAGGGCTTGGGGCTTGGGGCTTGGGGCCTCGAGGCCGGGCACCACACAGACGTAGACGGCAACCCGGGGGCGCGGAGGATCCGCGCCCCCTTTCGTACTCCATGGGAGCCCGCATGCTCACCCGTTCACTGACCGTCGCTTGCGCGATCGGCGCCGCGGCCGTCGCGCTCGTCGCGCAGCCGGCGACCCCGAAGAAGATCAACATCGCCCACCGCGGCGCCTCGGCCTACGCGCCCGAGCACACCATCGCGTCCTACACGCTCGCGATGGAGCAGGGCGCCGACTTCGTGGAGCAGGATCTCGCCGTGACCAAGGACGGCGTGCTCGTCTGCATCCACGACCTCACCCTCGAACGCACCACGGATGTCGCCGAGGTCTTCCCCGATCGCTTCGTCGAGGTCACCAGCGGCCCCAACGCCGGGAAGCACTGGCTGGTGAACGACTTCACGCTCGCCGAGATCAAGCGCCTGGACGCCGGCGCGAAGTTCGACCGCAAGTACGCCGGCCAGCGGATCCCCACGTTCCAGGAGGCGATCGACCTGGTGAAGGGCAAGGCCGGGCTGTATCCCGAGCTGAAGGATCCCGAGTTCTATCGCGAGCGCAAGGTGGATCAGGACCGGCTCTTCATCGACATCGTCAAGAAGAACGGCCTCGTCGGCGATCCGAAGACGCCGCTGATCATCCAGTCCTTCGACGACGTGATCCTGCAGCACATGGCGAAGGACCTGCCGACCGTGCCCAGGGTCTATCTC
>JBDIBB010000279.1:0-2758 GCA_039812685.1 Vicinamibacteraceae bacterium | reverse complement strand
GCGCTTCAGCGGTTCTCGGCGACATCGGGTGTGGCGTTCATCACGAAGTCGCCGCTGCGTCAGGGCCTGCGCTCGACGGAGGTCGTGGGCGCCTACACGATCAGCGATGCGCTCGAGGTACTCCTGGCCGGCACCAGCATTGCCGCCCACTTCGTCGATGCCGTCACCGTCGAGTTGTATCCGTTGATGTTCGAGGCCGAGCCCGTGGTGGTGACCGCGGCGGGTTACGAGCAGGCGAGCCGGCACGCTCCAGCCAGCGTCACCGTACTGGCGGCGGCCGAACTGACGGAGAAGCGCGTGGCGAACCTCGCCCAGGCCCTGGCCGACGTCGAGGGCGTGGACACCGGCGGCACGGCCGGCAAGACCGGCGGCCTGACGGTGAGCATGCGGGGGCTGCCGAGCGACTACACGCTCGTGCTCGTCGACGGGCGCCGCCAGAACGCGGCGGGCAACATCACACCGAACGGCTTCGGCGACGCTTCGACGAGCTTCATGCCACCCATGGGCGCGATCGAGCGGATCGAGGTGGTGCGCGGCCCGATGTCGACGCTCTACGGATCGGACGCGATGGGCGGCGTCGTGAACGTCATCACGCGGCGCATCCCGGGGCGATGGTTCGGCTCGGCAATCGTGGACGCCACGCTGCAGGGCAACCGCGACTTCGGCGACACCGCCGCGGGCAATGCCTACCTCGCAGGGCCCCTGTCAGAGCAACGGCTGGGCCTGGCCGTCTACGGCGGCGCGTTCCTTCGGGCCGCCTCCGACCTCTCGTACCAGGATGGCGCCGGCGCCGAGGTGGAGATCAGCAAGCGCGGCCCCAGCCCGGTGCACGCGCTGGTGACCACGGCGGGTGGACGCGTGAGCCTGCGGCCTTCGAGCGACCACGAGATGTGGCTCGACCTGGATCGCGCATGGCAGTCCTACGACAACACGTCCGCGCAGCTCGGCACCACCGGCGTCCAGGGCGGGTACGGCCCGGAACAGCGGTTCAACCGGCAGCAGGCGTCGCTCTCGCACCGCTGGCAGTTGCCGTTCGGGTTCCTCGATTCCAACGCCACCTGGAACGCCACCCAGACCCTGGGCCGGACGATTCCCCCCGGAACGCCTGGCCGGGTGCCTGGCGACCCGCGGACGCTCGAGGCACGCAACGCCATCCTCGACTCACGCCTGCTGACGACGGCCGGCCGGCAGACGCTCACCGCGGGCGTGCAGTGGTGGGGCGCGCGGATGGTGGACGGCGTGGCGCCAGCGCCGTACGAGCACCTGCAGTGGGCCCTGTTCGCGGAGGACGAGTGGCGGCTGGCGGCGCGGCTTTCGCTGACCGGCGGCCTTCGCTACGACCACCACAGCGCCTTCGGCGGGCACACCAGCCCTCGCGCCTACCTCGTCTGGCGAGCGGCCGGGGACTGGACCGTGAAGGGCGGAATCAGCCTCGGCTTCAAGACGCCGCGGCTCGATCAGCTGGCCGATGGCATCACCGGCTTCACGGGGCAGGGCACGCGGCCCACGATCGGCAGCCCCGGCCTCCGGCCTGAGACCAGCACGTCCTACGAGATCTCGGCCGGTTACGATCGCGGCGCGGCTCACGCGACGCTCACGGCCTTTGCCAACCGGTTCCACCACAAGATCGCCAGCGGACCCGGTCTGCCCAATTGCAGCTTCGCGCTGGCTCCCGGACGCCCCGGCTGCGTCGACTACGGCAACTGGCCTGCCGTCGACCTCTTTGCCCAGAGCGTGAACGTCGATCGCGCCGTGACGGGCGGCCTCGAGGCGTCCACCCGGCTGATCGTGCACGAGGACTGGGCGGTGACAGGCAACTACACCTACACGACCAGCGAGCAGAAGAGTGGGATCTCGGCCGGTCAACCGCTGGTCAACACGCCCAGACACGCGCTGAACGCCGCCGTGCGGTGGCAGGCCTCCACCAGAACGACGCTCTGGCTGCGCGGGGAAGCGCGCAGCGAGCGGTACCGCGGGCCCGGCCCGGCCCTTGAGGCGCTCGGCAACTACCGGGGCTATGGGCTGCTGCACCTTGGCGGCGGGGTCCGCGTAGCGCGGGGGACCACGCTCAACCTCACCGTCTACAACCTGCTCGATCGGGACTTCCTTCGCTACCTCCCCTACCGCGACGCGACGGGCGCCGTGCTCTACGCGGCCGAGTACAACAACATGCAGGAGCCGAGACGGATCTGGATGTCGGTGAGCGTGACGTTCTGACGCGAGCGCCAGCCGGCATCCACCTCAGCGTGAGGCGCGTACCGCAAGCCGCCGTGCGCGCGCGAGGTTGGCCCGGACCTCAGCCGAGTCCGGCCTCAGCCGCGACGCCGCTTCATAGTACCCCACGGCGTCGGCGGCACGGCCCAGCCGCTCGAGACACGCGCCGAGGTTGTTGTGCGCCTCGACCGAATCGGGCGTCAGCTGCAACAGGCGCGCGTACTCGGCCGCGGCCCGCTCGAGCAGGCCCTGCGCGTAGAGGACGTTGGCCAGCCGCAGGGCGAGGGCCGCGTCCCCGGGGCGGGCTCGCACTGCCGCCTCCAGGTGTGGCGTCGCCTCGTCCAGGCGCCCCGCTCCCGAGAGCAGCACGCCGAGGCTGACGTGGACGTCGGCCGCCGCCGATCCCCGGGCGGCCAGCTCGCGGAATCCCGCGATGGCCTCCGTCGTGCGTCCGGCGGCGGCAAGCGCGGCGGCCCGGTTGTAGCGGATGTCGCCGAGCGCGGGATCGATGGCCAGGGCGCGGTCGTAGCCGGGCACGGCGTCG
>JBDIBB010000278.1:0-2765 GCA_039812685.1 Vicinamibacteraceae bacterium | reverse complement strand
TCGGCGGGGCTGCAGCAGCTCGCGCACTTCTGCGCGGCGCGCCTGCGTGAACGCGTCCAGGCTCCGGAGCGCGACCCGCAGGACTGGTCGATCGACCTCGCGAAAAGCTGCGGATGTGAACTGTGCGCCTGGCTCACGGCGTTCTTGACCGACTCCAATCGTCGGCGCATGGAGTGGCCGTTGGCCCAGCCGAAGCGCCGGCATGTGCACTCTCTCATCGATCAGGCCGAGCTGCCGGTCACGCACGTCACCCGTCGGCAGGGCCGGCCCTTCGTCCTCGTGCTGACGAAGACCGACGAGCTGTTCGAGCGCGAGCGGCGCGTCCGGGACGACGCGCACCGGGGTCTGGCGCAGCTGCATCGTGATTGGGGGGTCGACCTGTCGCGGTGACGCGTCGCTGCCGGCCTGGGCGCCTTTGCGCCACACCACGCCGAGCCGACTAGGGTCACGAGGCATGGCTCGAACGCCCCGCAAGCGACGTACTCCAAACCGCGGCGCGACCCGGCGACCCACCCGACAGGGCCCGCCACCGGCTCCGATCGTGCCGGTCGAGGACGAACCGCTGATCCGGGCACTGCGCGAGTCCCTGCGGGCCCCTTCCGAATTCGACTTCATCGGGCTGGTCGGGATGATCATGGAATCACTGGAATCCCCGCACCCGATGTTCGGCCGGCCGCCGAGCCTGACCGAGTTCGTCGACTCGTTCATCGAGGTCGACATCGCGGAGACGACCGCTGCGCTGCACGTGTTGGCGCAGTTCACGACCGACGAGTTGGTCGCGACCCGGATCCGCCGCGAACTGGCCACGCGACACCAGCCGATGCCCGCGCTGCTGACGTCGCTGCCGCAGCTGCGCGTCGGGCAAGCCTGGGTGTTCAGCGACGTCGCGGGGGACGCCGACAACTTGATTGTCGAATTGCGTGGTCTGGGCGAGCCGACGGCCCTCGCGTTCCTGGTCCAACGGCACGCCGCTGCGGTGACCGACCTTTCGATCGTTTCGTCCGAGATCGATCGTCTACACGTCGATTTCGCGGCCCACGCCGCAGATCGCGCCGTGCAGATCGAGTTGAGCCCCGCCGACACGCGGGCGCGGCTGGAGAGCGCGATGGCGCAACCCCCGACAACGGTCCGGCCGTGCGATTGCCGCGAACCGACCGACGAATGGCCCGCCTTCCGCCCCTTCGCCCGGATGCTGTGCGGCACGCTGCCGCCCGGTGGCACCGGGTACCCGCGGCAGCCGTTCACCGCCGAGCAGGCGGAGTCGCTGTGCGCGCAGATCATGTGGCACCCGTTCTACGAAGAGGCCGGATTCGTCGCCGACTCCACTCGTCCCGTGCTGGAGCGAATCGTCGAGTTCGCCGCGACGGCGGGCTTCAACGAGCCGTGGCGGTGGTCCCCCGCGCGCATCGAGGAACTGTTCGACGACAGCCTCGCGTGGGGACTGAGTGACGACGAATGGGACCAGCTGCCGCGGCTGCTCCGCGTCGTCGTGCGCGTGGCTGCCGAGCACGAAGGGCAGCCGCCCGATGTCCGCGATGAAACCCTGGACGTGGTGAACGAACTCCTCGAGGAGGTCGACCTTCGCCATTCTTCGGAGTCTCGATCGGCCATCTCGGCACTGTTCGCGCCGCCGAGCGGCGAACGCGCCGTTTCGACCCTGCGGCAGCTGCGCGACAGCGTGGGCGGCGCGGCCGCGCTGGACGCCCTCGACACCGCTCGCATCACCCCGCTGGTCGATACGCCCGTGGACGCCGCCACCGCCGGCCTATCGGACTCGGCCGCCCAGCGCGTGCGCGAGATCGACACGCTGGCCTGCGACGCCATCGACCACCTGGTCGACTCCTCGGTCCGGGCGGAGGTGCGGGCTGCCTTCCACACCCTGCTGACCCGGCTGGCCGAGCGGGACCCGGCGACGGCCTCCCGCGGCAAGCCGGCCGTCACCGCGGCCGCCCTGGTCTGGGCCGTGACCCGCGCGAACGACCTCATCGGGGACACCGAGGAGCCGTCGCTGATGCGGCACTTCCGGTACGGCCCGGATTCCCCGCCGGAGGCCGTCGTGCCGCCGGGGTTCCTTGTCAAGGATCTGGCCGCCCACCTGGGGGTCAGCCCCTCGGTCCAGCCGCGGGCCCGCACGCTGCTGGCGGCCTGCGGCTACGCCCCCGGTGACGCGCAGGACTTCTTCTTCATCATCGGCGACCCGGCGCTCCTGATCGCCAACAAGCGCTTGCGGATTGCCTTGGAGCGGGACTGGGTCAAGCGGGGATTGGAGTCGGCAGCGCCGTCGCCGCGCGACGGCGAGAAGCGCAGAGCCTCGGTGTCGGCGCCGGGGACTCGGCCCTAACCGGGTACCGGAATGCGGGACTTTGCCTGCTCACAGGGTGTGATCCCAGTCCCCCGGCATACCCATGCCAGCGGGAGTCACGAGCGGATTGGAGAGGAACTCCGATTGCAGTAGCGTCGCGGCCTTGGTGGCCCACGTCGTGTTGGGTGAGATCGTGCGCAGCAGGTGGGCCATCACGACCAAGGAGCCGAAAGTACGTTCGCTCTGCCCCTCCGGCAAGAGCGCCAGCGCGTCGCTCGTTCGCAGTGCCGCCGTGGGAGCCGGCGTGAACGACCTGTTCCATAACCGACCATGGTGAGCGCAGGTGTTGCGAACGATGGTGAGCTGCTCCATCCAACGGACGAGCGGGGACTGCGCCTTCGCCTTTCTCTGCTGTGTTTTCGACAGGAGCGTCACGCATCGCCACCTCGATGCGCTCCATCCC
>JBDIBB010000277.1:0-2795 GCA_039812685.1 Vicinamibacteraceae bacterium | reverse complement strand
GGCGGTGCGCGTGCGGACGACAGCCGGCCTGCGCACGCTCGCCCTCGAGGATTACGTTGCGGGCGTGGTCGCCGGTGAACTGGCCGTCGGGGCCCTGCCCCGCGAGGTGGCCGGCCCGATGCTCACGCTCCAGGCCATCGTCGCGCGCACCTGGGCGGTGGCACATGCGGGACGGCACCGCAGCGAGGGGTTCGACTTCTGTACGTCCACCCATTGCCAGGTGATGCGCGAGGCCGGCGCGATCCTGCCGGCCAACCGCGGTCTCATCGCACGCGCCGTCGGCGACTCGACCGGCCAGGTGCTGCTCTTCGACGGCCGGCCCATCGACGCGGTGTTCCACGCCGACTGCGGCGGGGCCACCAGTGCGGCCGAGACCGTCTGGGGCGGAACGGGTTATCCCTACCTCCGTCCGGTCGAGGATCGCGCCTGCGCGCTGGCCCGGACCTCGGCCTGGTCCCACCGGGTGGGCTCAGAGGCGCTGCGCGAGGCGCTGAACCAGACGGCCGGCACCACCGTCGGGCGCCGGCTCGATGGCGTGAGGCCGCTGGATCGTGACGGGAGCGGACGAATCGCGCTCGTGGCGCTCGACGGTGAGCGCAGCCCGCTGGTTCGGGGCGAGGAACTGCGCGCGGCGCTCGCACGCCGCTTCGGCGCGTATGCCATCCGCAGCACCCGCTTCACCGTGCGGCGTGAGGGCCGCGTCTTCGTCTTCACCGGGCGGGGCTTCGGCCACGGCGTGGGATTGTGTCAACGTGGGGCGCTCGCCCGGTTGCAGGCTGGCGAAACCTGGACGTCAGTCCTGGCGGCCTACTACCCCGGCACCCAGTTGACGCCGCCGCAGCCGGCGGACCCTCCCGCCGCCCGCGCACCACGGTGAGACGGCGCGATCCGGCCGCGGATGCCCTCGCGGGGGCCGATCAGAACCAGTCGGTGAGCTGCGCGAAGCGCTCGAGCACCAGCAGCCGGGGGTGGGTGGCGTCGGGCAGCGCGTCGAGTTCGAGCACCCAGGTCGCAGGATGCGGCACGAACACCACGCCCAGGCCGGCGGCCAGCGCGGGCATCACGTCCGAGCGGGGGCTGTTGCCGATCATCCACGACGCACGGCCCGTGACGCCATGCCGGATCAGCGCCTCGCGGTACGCCTCGGGGTGCTTCTCCTTCACGACATCGACGGCGTGAAACCAGCCCGCCAGCCCCGAGCGGGCCACCTTGTCCCGCTGATCCGCCTCGTCTCCCTTCGTGAAGAGCACGAGGCGATGACGCCGGGCCAGCGCCTCCAGCGTCGGCTCGACCCCGTCGATCACCTCCATGTCGTGGCGCCGGAGCGCGTCGCATCGCGCGTCGATGTGCGGGATGATCGCGGCAGCCGCATCGTCGCCGGCGAGCCGGCGGCACGCCTCGCGCAACGACTGGTTGAAGTTGGCGACGCCGTAGCCGTGCGTCTTCGTCCGGACGCGCTCGATCCCGAGCAGCGTGGCCCGCGCCGTGGCGCCATCCACGCCGCTGGCTTCGAGCAGGGAGCAGTAGTCGCGGATCACCGCCTCGAAGTGGATGTTGTTCTCCCAGAGCGTGTCGTCGGCGTCGATGAACAGCGTGAGGCCCGACGCCCTACCGTGGAGGCGCCCGCCGGCCTCCGGCCCCGGGCGTGGGCTGCGGGGTCCGGAGGGCTGCGGGAGCTTCCCGTTGAGCGGCCGCCTGGCCGCGAGATCACGTGCCGCTGGCATGAGGGTGCTATTGTATGTGCAGCGCCTTCCGCGATGAGTAAACGCCGGCCGCCGGCTGGCGTAGAGAGCCGATGAGACCGCCCGACGCTCCGCCGTCAGCCGACGCGCAGACCATTGACGAGCTTGCGCTCGACGTGCAGCTCGCCGCCGCGCGCGGCGACCGCGAGGCGGCGGCCGCCGCCTTCGAGCCGATCGTCGTCCGGCTGCAGCGGCGGGCGTCACGCTTGGCTTACTGGTACCTGCGGCACGCCGACGAGGCCGACGAGGTCGTTCAGGAGACGTTTCTCAAGGCCTTCGAGCGCATCGCGCAGTATCGGCCCGAGATGTCGTTCGAGGCCTGGTTCCTGCGATCGCTCGTCAACGGCTGCCTCGATCGGGCGAAGGCGGCGCGCCGGCGCGGGCGCTGGATGGTGCCGGCCATTGGTGCCGACGCGCTCGCCGATCGAACGGCGAGTCGCGAGCCGTCTCCCGAGCGGCAGGTGCTCGATGGCGAACGGCAGACCGCGCTGGCCGAGGCCATTCGGCAGTTGCCCGAGCGGCAGCGGGCGGTGGTGCTGCTGAGCCAGATCGACGAGCGGTCCCATGCGGAGATCGGTGCCTTGATCGGCGTGAACGAGTCGACGGTTCGCGTTCACCTCTTCCGCGCGCTGCGACGTCTGCGCGCGGTGCTCGGCACGTCTCCGCCGGTGCGCGCCCCACAGGCGCGCGGTGGGTAACGAGACGATGCGACACCTGTCCGATCAGCACCCGGGCCCCGCCGACCTGATCGCGTGGGCCAGCGGCCGGGCCCTCGACGACGTGGCCACGCACGTGGCGAACTGCCAGCGGTGCCAGCAGGCGGCCCGGGACTGGCACATCGTCGGACTGCGTGCGGGAGAGGCGCTGCGCGAGGAGGCCGACGAGGTGTTCACGGCCGGGCGCCTCGCCCAGCAGCGCGCCAGCATCTTCCGGCGCCTGCGCCAGGGCGGTCCGGCGCGCGTGCTGCCGTTTCCCGGCCGGCCGGCCGCGCTCGCCGGTCGTTCCGGCCTGTTCGGGACCGAAGCGCGCCGGTGGATCGCGGCGGCTGCCGTG
>JBDIBB010000276.1:0-2820 GCA_039812685.1 Vicinamibacteraceae bacterium | reverse complement strand
GAAGCGCGGTGACGCCCCCTCTCGTCGTTCCCCTGCCGTCCCACTTCCGGGACGCGCGGTCCGCGCGCGGACACCGCCGCGGCGGCTGAGCGGTCCGCGCCTGGCGAATGTCCGGGTCTTTGGGCCGTCGTCCCGGCCGGCGCGGGCTGGCATCCCGTTTGGTTGAGCGACTGCATGGACATCGACCGCCCCGATCTCGCCCTGAAGCGGCGCCGGCGGCGCCTGCTGGCGACGGCGGCGCTCGCGCTGGTCGTCGTGCTCGGCGTTGCCGGCCTCTCCCGTCTGCAGCCGGCGGCACCCTCGGTCGATGCGGCCACGCTCTGGTCCGACACGGTGAAGCGTGGCGAGATGGTGCGCGAGGTGCGCGGCACGGGGACACTCGTCCCCGAGGAGATCCGCTGGATTGCCGCTGTCACCGAAGGTCGTGTGGAACGGCTGCTGGCGCAGCCCGGTGCCGTGGTGACGGCCGACACGGTCATCCTCGAGCTGGCCAACGAGGAGCTCTCCCTGCAGGCCAGCGAGGTCGAATCGCAGTATCGCGCGGCGGCCGCGCAGTTCGCCGAGGCGCGGGCCCGCATCGAGGCTGCGCGGCTCGACCAGCAGGCCACGGCCGCACGCGTGGCGTCGGAAGCGCGCCAGGCGAAGATGCGCGCCGACGCGGAGAGCGAACTCGCCCAGCAGGGTCTTGTGGCCTCGCTCACAGCGAAGCTCTCGAAGGCCTCGGCAGACGAGCTCGCCGCCCGCGCCACCATCGAGGCCGAGCGCCTGAGGCTGGCCACCGACGCGGTGGACGCGCAACTGGCGGTGGCGCGCGCGGCCATGGAGCAGCGTCGCGCGATCGCCGATCTGCGGCGAGCGCAGGTGGACGCGCTGCGCGTCCGCGCCGGCATCGCGGGCGTGCTGCAGGTGGTGCCGGTCGAGGTGGGGCAGCGCGTGGCGCCGGGCACCAACCTGGCCCGCGTGGCAGCGCCGGGGCGCCTGAGGGCCGTGATCCGCGTGGCGGAGACGATGGTGAAGGACGTCCGGGTCGGGCAGCCGGCGCGCATCGACACCCGCAACGGCATCGTCGCCGGGCGCGTGGCGCGCATCGATCCGGCGGCCATCGGCGGCACGGTTGCCGTGGATCTCGTGGCCACGGGCGAGCTGCCCCTCGGCGCCCGGCCGGACCTGACGGTGGAGGGCACCATCGAGATCGAGCGACTCACTGACGTGCTCTACGTCGGGCGCCCGGCGCAGTCCACCGACGGCGCCCGCATGGGCGTGTTCCTCGTGTCGCCCGACGGGCGTTCGGCTGCGCGCGTCTTCGTGCAGCTCGGGCGCGCGTCGGCGGATCGCGTCGAGGTCCGTGACGGCCTCGCCGAGGGCGATCGTGTCGTGCTGTCGGATACCTCCGCCTACGACGGGATCGATCGGCTGCGCCTGCGCTGATTACCCCAAGCCCCACGCCCCAAGCCCCAAGGAACCCATGTCCTCCAAGCCCCCCGTGATCGATCTCGACAACCTCTCGAAGGTCTTCTACACCGACGACGTGGAGACGCACGCCCTGGCGGGCGTGCACCTGAGCGTGCAGCCGGGCGAGTTCGTCGCCATCGCCGGCCCCTCCGGCTGCGGCAAGTCCACGCTGCTCTCCATCCTCGGCCTTCTCGACACGCCCACCAGCGGGCGCTACGTGCTCAACGGCACGCCGGTGGAGGCGCTCGACGTGGCGGCCAGGGCGCGTGTGCGCAACCGCGAGATCGGGTTCATCTTCCAGAGCTTCAACCTGATCGGCGATCTCACGGTGCAGGAGAACGTCGAGCTGCCGCTGACCTATCGCGGCATGCCGCCCGGCGAACGCCGGCACCTGGTCACCGAGGCCCTCGAGCGAGTCGGGATGGCCCACCGCACGCGCCACTACCCCTCGCAGCTCTCCGGTGGCCAGCAGCAGCGCGTCGCGGTGGCGCGGGCGCTCGTGGGCCGGCCCGCCATCCTGCTGGCCGACGAGCCGACGGGCAACCTCGATTCCCGGAACGGCACGGCCGTGATGCAGCTGCTGGGCGACCTCCACCGCGGGGGCGCGACCATCTGCATGGTGACCCACGACGAGCGCTTCGCGCGGTACGCGGATCGCTCGATCCAGTTGTTCGACGGCCGCGTGGTGGCCGAGCAGCCGGCCGCGACGCTGGTGGAGGAGCTGGTGTGATGCGCGACCTGGCCTCGGATCTCCGCGTCAGCGTGCGCCGGTTGATCGCCGCGCCGGGCTTCACGGCCCTCGTGGTGCTCACGTTCGCGCTCGGCATCGGCGCCAACACGACGCTCTTCACGTTCTTCGACCGCGCGTTCCTGCGGCCGCTGCCGGTGGCGGCGCCCGACCGCCTCGTGATGCTCCACGCGCCGGGCCCGAACATGGGCTTCATCACGATGACCAAGAACGTCCCGTTCCCGCTCTCGCACCCGATGTACGAGGACTTCCGCGATCGGGGCCCGCTGCTCGAGGGCGTGCTCGGGTACTTCACCACCGCCATCCACGCGACGGTCGGCAACGAGCCGGAGCGGACGACGGCCACGCTGGTGACGGGGACGTACTTCCCCGTCCTTGGCCTGCAGCCGGCACAGGGCCGGCTGCTCGCCCCCGGAGACGACGAGACGCCGGGCGGCCACCCGGTGGCAGTGTTGTCTCACGACTACTGGCAGGCGCGGTTCGGCGGCGCGCCCAACGTCGTGGGCCGCGTCGTGCGCGTGAACGACACGCCCATGACCGTGATCGGCGTGGCGCCGCCGGGCTTTCGCGGCCTCGACACCGATCGTGTGCCCGCGTTGTTCGTGCCGATGGCGATGAAG
>JBDIBB010000275.1:0-2822 GCA_039812685.1 Vicinamibacteraceae bacterium | reverse complement strand
GGATCAGCCGCCGCATGGCGCCGCAGCCGTCACCGCGCCGGCTCAACACGTTCAGCAGCATGCCGTGCGACACCGTGAAGCGCGACACCAGCGGCTCCGGCGCCGCGTTCATGAGCCGCGTGAACGTGTTCAGGTCCCAGTTGACGAAGTTGTGCTCGGGCGGCTTCCGCTTCGTCACCTTGCGGCCCTCGCGCGCCGCCTTCTCGCTCAGCTTCAGGTTCTCGATGACGTGCTCGGGCGCCTGCGCCACCACGTCGCCGCGGTCGTCGTAGCCCTTGCGCCCGGCGCGCCCGGCGATCTGGTGGAAGTCGCGCGCGGTGAGGATCGCCGTCTTCCGCCCGTCGAACTTGCACAGCCGCGTGAAGAGCACCGTGCGGATGGGGACGTTGATGCCGGCCCCGAGCGTGTCGGTCCCGCAGATCACCTTCAGCAGGCCGCGCTGGGCGAGCTGTTCCACCAGGACCCGGTACTTCGGCAGCAGCCCGGCGTGGTGCAGCCCGATGCCGTGGCGCAGCCACTTGCGGATCTCGCCGCCGTAAGGGCTGCTGAAGCGGAACGCCGCGATGCGCGCGGCGATCTCGGCCTTCTCCTCCTTCGTGCAGATCTTCAGGCTGGTGAAGTCCTGCGCGCTCGACGCCGCGTCGGCCTGCGTGAAGTGGACGACGTAGACGGGGGCCTTGCGCTCGCCGACCAGCTTCTCGACGGTGTGGGGGAGCGGGATTTCCGAGTAGGCGTACTCGAGCGGCACCGGCCGCTCGGCCGACTTCACCGTCGTCGAGCGCCGGCCGTTGAGCCGCGACAGGACGTCCTCGAAGAAGCGCGTGTCGCCCAGCGTGGCCGACATGAGCAGGAACCGCGCCTGCGGGAGCGTCAGCAGCGGCACCTGCCACGCCACCCCGCGATCGCGGTCGGCGTAGTAGTGGAACTCGTCCATCACCACGTCATCGACACGGGCGTCCGCACCGCTGCGCAGCGCGATGTTCGAGAGCACCTCCGCCGTGCAGCAGAGGATGGGGGCGTCGCGGTTCACCGTCGCGTCGCCCGTGCTCAGCCCGACGTGTTCCGGGCCGAACTCGCGGCACAGGTTCATCCACTTCTCGTTGACCAGCGCCTTGATCGGACAGGTGTAGACCGCGCGCCGGCCGCGCGCGAGCGCCTCGAACAGCATGGCCGAGGCGACCAGCGACTTCCCCGAGCCCGTCGGCGTGTTGAGGATGACGTTCTGGCCCTCGAAGATCGCCAGGATCGCCTCCTCCTGGGCCGCGTAGAGCGAGAGGCGCGTGGAGGCGACGTAGTCGAGGAAGCGATCCAGCAGCACGTCGCCCGGCGCGTCGAAGGTGTCGGGCAGCAGATCGGCCAGCGGCGCGGACATCGGCGTCAAGTATGCACCGCCGCCCCACCAGCCGGTCCACCTGTGGTACAAGCGAGATGCGCCGTGGCGGTCGCCGGGCGCCGCCCGGGCCCCAAGCCCCAAGCCTCAAGCCCCAGTGCCCACCCTCGACCCCGAACTGCTGTCGGATGCGCGGATCCTCGCGGCCTACCTGATCTTCCTCGGCAGCTACGTCGTCTTCGCCCTGGGGACGTTCCCGGGTCTGAAGATCGACCGTCCCGGGGCGGCGATCATCGGCGCCGTCCTCATGGTCGCCTTCCGCATCGTCGATGCGCGCCAGGCGCTGGCCTCGATCGACTTCGCGACGCTGGTGCTGCTGTTCTCGATGATGATCGTGGCCGGCAACCTGCGCCTGGCCGGGTTCTTCGACTGGATCACCGCCTGGGTGATCGGCCGGCTGCGGCCGAATCACCTGCTGCCGGTGGTCATCTTCACGTGCGGCGCCCTGTCGGCGTTCCTGGTCAACGACGTCGTCGTGCTCGTGATGACGCCGATGGTGGTGCAGATGACGCGGCGGCTGGGGGTGCCGGCCGTGCCATATGTGATCGCCGTGGCGACCGCGTCGAACATCGGCAGCGTCGCGACGATCACCGGCAACCCGCAGAACATGCTGATCGGCTCGCTGTCGGGCGTGCCCTACGTGACGTTCCTCGCCCGGCTCGGGCCGGTGGCGCTGGCCGGGCTCCTCGTGAACTGGCTCGTCGTCCACTGGGCGACGCGGCGCGGGGCCATGGACCGGGTGCCGGTGCACGCGGGGCTGGCGACGCCGGCTGCCGCGCTGAGGCCGACCCGGCTCAAGCCCTTCGTTGTCGTCGGCCTGGTGCTCGCCGGTTTCTTCGCCGGCATCCCGGCCGCGATGGTCGCCGCCGTGGGGGCCGCGCTCCTGCTGATCACGCGGACCGTGGACCCCCGGCGCGTCTACGACGAGGTCGACTGGGGACTGCTCGTGTTCTTCGTCGGCCTGTTCGTCATCGTCGGCGGCGCCGATCGGGCGGGCCTCACGGCGGCGCTGCTCGAGCCGATCCAGGCGTGGGACCTGCACCGCCTGCCGATCTTCGTGACGGCGACCGCGGTCCTCAGCAACCTGGTCAGCAACGTGCCCGCCGTCATGCTGCTGCGCACGGTGGTGCCGGGCTTTCCCGATTCCCAGTTCGCCTGGCTGGTGCTCGCCATGGCCTCGACGCTGGCCGGCAACCTCACGGTCGCCGGATCGGTGGCCAACATCATCACCGTGGAGTGCGCGGCCGCCGAGGGCGTGCGGGTGAGCTTCCGCGACTACCTGCGCGTGGGCCTGCCGCTGACGATCATCACGCTGGTGCTCGGGACGCTGTGGTTGTGGCTCGAGGCCGGCGCCTGACGCGTGGCCTGCTCACGGGGGGGGGCGACCAAGCAGGCGGATCGCGCCGCGAAGGCCCCGGTGAACCTGCGCGGC
>JBDIBB010000274.1:0-2831 GCA_039812685.1 Vicinamibacteraceae bacterium | reverse complement strand
CCGTGCTCCGGCCGGGACGCGGCGAGCTTCGATTTCCGGCCCCGTGACGCTGGCGTCGGCCTTGCAGAGTTGGCGTCAGCCCCGGCGCCCGTTGGCCGGCGCCCGCCATCATGACTCACTCGTCGCGTCACGTCGTCAGTTCCAGTGTCCTGATCCTGGCCCTCGGCGTTTGCGGCGCGCGGGCGCAGGTTCCCGCGGAGCCAACGCTCGGCCCCGCGCCCCGGGTGACTGACCTGCGGCTGCTGGCCGAAACGGCGGCGGCGCCGGCCGACGCCGCCCTGTCACCCATCGACCCGTCGGACCGGCAGGCCGTCGTCTCGCTCTACTACAACACCTACGTGGCATCCCGCCAGGTGCCGTCGGGCTGGACCGGTAGCACCGACACCTGCACGGCGGGCACGACCTCGGAAGCCTACGCCGACGCCACGATGGCGATGGTCAACTACTTCAGGGCGATGACGCGGCTGCCCGCGGCGCTGCCGCACAACACCGCGAAGGACGCCAAGGCCCAGCAGGCCGCGCTGATGATGTCGGCCAACAGGGCCCTCAGTCACGCTCCGCCCACCAGTTGGAAGTGCTACACGCCGGAGGGCGCCGAGGCCGCGGGCAAGTCGAATCTGGCGCTGGGCGCCGCGGGGCCGGCCGCCGTCGCGCTCTACGTCGAGGATCCCGGCGGCAACAACCAGGCGCTCGGGCACCGCCGCTGGGTGCTGTATCCACGCCAGGTGGAGATGGGAACCGGTTCCACGAGCAACGCCAACGATCTCTGGGTGATCGGCAACTTCGGGGCGCGACCCGCCGCACCCGACTTCGTGGCGTGGCCGACGGCGGGCTACGTGCCCTACCAGCTGGTGTATCCGCGATGGTCGTTCTCGGTGAACACGGGGAGTTCGGTCGACTTCTCCATGGCCACCGTCGTGATGAGCGCGGGCGGCTCGCCCATCGCCGTGTCGCAGCTGCCGCTGGCCAACGGCTACGGCGACAACACGCTCGGCTGGGAGCCGGCAGCCATCGCCAGGGGCGCGGGCATGGCCGATCTGGACGTCACCGTCGAAGTGCGCAACGTGAAGGTGGGGGGGCTGACGAGGGACTACCGCTACACGGTGACCATCATCGATCCGGCCACGGCCGAGTGCACGTTCACGGTGACGCCTGACTCGGCGTCTCTGGCGGCGGCGGGTGGCACAGCTACGGTATCGGTGACGACGTCACGGCCGTCGTGCTCGTGGACCGCCACGGTCGGATCGTCGAGCCCGTGGCTGCGCCTCGATGCGGGCGGCAGCGGAACGGGATCGGGCACCGTCACGTTCTCGGCCTCCGCCAACGCCGGCGGGCCGCGCGCGGGCGGCCTCACCATCGCCGGCCGGGAAGTGACCGTCGTGCAGGCCGGGGCACCGTCCGTGCCGGTGTTCCGCCGCTACCTGGCGGAAGGCGCCAGCACCGGCTTCCTCGACACGCGCCTGGCGCTGCTGAACCCCGGCAACCTGCCGACGACGGCGCTGCTGACGTACCAGCGCGCCGACGCTGCTCCGGTGGCCGCGGCCGTTCCCGTGCCGGCGCGCACGCGCGTCACGGTCGACCCACGAGTCAGCTTCGGCGGGCAGCCGGCCGAGTTCGCGACGGTGGTGGAGTCGGATCAGCCGCTGGTGGTGGATCGGACGATGACGTGGGACGTCGGCGGTCGGTACGGGGCGCACGCCGAGATGGCCGTGGAGGGGCCATCGCCCACGTGGTACCTGGCCGAGGGCGCCACCCACAGCGGGTTCGACCTGTTCTACCTGCTGCAGAACCCGGGCAACACGCCAACCACCGTGCGCGTGCGGTACTTGCGGCCCTTCGACCCGCCGATCGAGAAGGACTACGACCTGGCGGCCCACACCCGCCAGACCATCTGGGTGAACATCCAGGAGTTCCCGGGGCTCGGGCGCGCGCTGGCGGCGAGCGACGTGAGCGCCGTCATCGAATCGCTCGACCGGACCCCGATCATCGTCGAGCGGGCGATGTACCTGTCGAGTCAGGGCCGCACCTTCAATGCGGGCCACGAGAGCGCCGGCGTCACGGCGCCTGCGACGACGTGGTTCCTGGCCGAAGGGGCGACGGGCCCGTACTTCGACCTGTTCGTGCTGATTGCGAACCCGACGTCGGAGGTGGCGCAGGTCAGGGCGACCTACCTGCTGCCGGACGGGCGGCGCTACCAGAAGGACGACACCGTCGGCCCCAATTCCCGGTTCAACATCTGGGTGGACCTCGTGGACATCCCGGGCAGCGGGCTCGTGCTGGCCGACACAGCCGTTTCGACCACGGTGGAATCGACCAACGGGGTGCCGATCATCGTGGAGCGGGCGATGTGGTGGCCGGGCGACTTCTGGACGTGGCACGAGGCGCACAACTCCGCGGGCGCGACCAGCACGGGCACGCAGTGGGCGCTGGCCGAGGGCGAGGTGGACGCCAGCCGCAACCTCGAGACCTACATCCTGGTCGCCAACACGTCGGCGACGCCGGCCGACGTCAAGGTGACGTTGCTCTTCGAGAACGGTGCGAGCGCCGAGCAGACGTACCGGGATCTGCCGGCGCACAGCCGCTTCAACCTGCCCGTCGGCGCGTTCTTTCCGGAAGCCGCCGGCCGTCGGTTCGGGGCGATCGTCGAGAGTCTGGGCGCCGAGCCGGCGGCCATCGTCGTCGAGCGCGCGATGTACTGGGACGCGGTCCGACAGCCCTGGGCAGCAGGCACCAACGCGCTGGCGACGCGGCTGCGCTAGCAGCCCGTGGCGAAAGTGGCGCTGCATTCGACGGGCGGGGCATCCCGGCTGGCGGCGTTGCTCCTCCCTCAA
>JBDIBB010000273.1:0-2836 GCA_039812685.1 Vicinamibacteraceae bacterium | reverse complement strand
ATCGTTCTCGTGTTCCTCGTGATGTACCTGTTCCTCGGGAACCTCCGGGCCACGCTCATCCCGACCATCGCGGTGCCGGTCGTGCTGCTCGGCACCTTCGGCGTGCTGGGGCTGTTCGGCTACTCGATCAACATGCTCACGATGTTCGCCATGGTGCTCGCCATCGGCCTGCTGGTCGACGATGCGATCGTGGTGGTGGAGAACGTGGAGCGCGTGATGAGCGAGGAGGGGCTGCCCCCCAAGCAGGCCACGCGCAAGTCGATGGACGAGATCACGAGCGCGCTCGTGGGCATCGGCCTCGTGCTGGCCGCCGTGTTCGGCCCCATGGCGTTCTTCCCGGGGTCCACGGGCATCATCTATCGACAGTTCTCGGTGACGGTGGTCGCGTCCATGCTGCTGTCGGTGGTGGTGGCGTTGGTGCTCACGCCCGTGCTGTGCGCCTCGCTGCTGAAGCCGGTCGAGAAGGGGCACGAGGCGGCCGAGACAGGGTCACGGCTGCTGCGGCCCTTCTTCCTGTGGTTCGACCGGGTGTTCTATCGCCTGCGTGACACCTACGTCGGCGTCGTGGCCCACATGCTCGGCAGGCGCCTCCGCTACCTGCTCGCGTTCGCGGCGGTCGTGGCCGGCCTGGGCGTGCTGTTCGCGCGCATGCCCACCGGGTACCTGCCCGACGAGGACCAGGGCATGATGCTCGCGATGGTGCAGCTGCCGGTCGGGTCCACCCTCGAGCAGACCGAGGCGGTGATGGGCCAGGTCCGGCGCCACTTCCTCGAGAACGAGAAGGACGCGGTCGAGGCGACGATGGGCATCGTCGGCGTCGGCTTCGCCGGCCGGGCCCAGAACCAGGGCATGACCTTCATCAAGCTGAAGGACTGGGACCTGCGCGATCGGGACGACCTGCGCGTGAAGGCGATCAGCGGGCGGGCGATGGTCGCGCTCTCGGGGATCCGCCAGGGCCTGGTGCTGGCGTTCGCGCCGCCGGCGGTACCCGAGCTCGGCGTCGCCACCGGGTTCGACTTCATGCTGCAGGACCGCGGCGGCCTTGGGCACGACCGGTTGATGGCGGCCCGGAACCAGCTGCTGGGCATGGCCGCGCAGGATCCGCGCCTCGTCCGCGTGCGCCCGAACGGGATGGAGGACGTCGCCCAGTACAAGCTCGACATCGACTGGGAACGCGCGGGCGTGCTGGGCGTGCCGATCAGCGCCGTGCAGAGCTACCTCTCCACGAGCTTCGGCAGCGCCTACGTGAACGACTTCGTGCAGGGCGGGCGCGTCAAGCGCGTCTACGCGCAGGCCGACGCGGCCTTCCGCATGCAGCCTGAGGACCTGCACCGCCTCCGCGTGCCGAGCGTGCACGGCGGCCTCGTGCCGCTGTCGGCGCTCTCGTCGGGCCGGTGGATCTTCGGCTCGCCGCGGCTCGAGCGGTTCAACGGCGTCCCGGCGATGAACATCCAGGGCGAGCCGTCTCCCGGCAACAGCACGGGCGCCGCCATGCAGGCGATGGAGGAGATCACCGGCAAGCTGCCGTCCGGCTTCGGCGGCCTGTGGACAGGTCTCTCCTACCAGGAGCGCATGGCCCAGTCGCAGGCGGGCCTGCTCTACGCCTTCTCGATCCTGGCCATCTTCCTCGTGCTCGCCGCCCTCTACGAGAGCTGGACGGTGCCGATCTCGATCCTGCTCGCGCTGCCGCTCGGCGTCGTCGGCGGCGTGCTCGCCTCGTCGTGGCGCGGGCTCGCCAACGACGTGTACTTCCAGATCGGACTGCTCACCGTGCTGGGCCTCACCACGAAGAACGCCATCCTGATCGTGCAGTTCGCCAAGGGCCACATGGAGGCAGGCTTGGGGCTGATCGAGGCGACGCTCGAGGGGGCGAAGCTGCGGCTGCGCCCCATCGTGATGACGTCGCTGGCCTTCGGCTTCGGCGTGCTGCCGCTGGTGATTGCCACCGGCGCGGGCGCGGGCGCGCAGGTGGCCATCGGCACGAGCGTGCTGGGCGGCATGATCACCGGCACGTTCCTCGCGGTCCTGTTCATCCCGCTGTTCTTCGTGGTGGTGGTGAAGGTGTTTGGCGCCGACAGCGTGACCGCCGCACGGCCGGCGGCCGACGCACCGGCCACAGTGGAGGGACGCTGACATGCGCCGCCTGATGTTCGTGCTCGTGACCAGCGTGATGCTCTCGACCGGGTGCAGGACCCTCGCCCCGGACTACGCGCGCCCGGCGGCGCCCGTGCCGGAGGCGTGGCCCGCGGAGGCCGCGAGCGGTACGCCCGGGGAGTTCGAACTCGTCGCATGGCGACAGTACTTCGCCGATCCCAAGCTGCGCTCGGTGGTGCAGCTCGCCCTCGACCACAACCGCGACTTGCGGATCGCGGCGCTCAACGTCGACAAGGCCGCCGCGCTCTATCGCATCCAGCGCGGGCAGCTGTACCCCGGCGTCGGGGTGCAGGCTGCGGCTGAGGTCTATCGGGTGCCGGAGGAGCTCTCTGGCGCCGACGGGCCGGAGACCGTCGAGCAGTACTCGGTGAACGTCGGCACCGCGTCCTGGGAGATCGACGTGTTCGGGCGGCTGCGCAGCCTCAAGGCCGCGGCGCTCGAACGCTTCCTCGCCACCGAGCAGGCACGCTCGGCTACGCAGATCTCGCTGGTGGCCGGCGTGGCCTCGAGCTACCTGGTGCTGGCCGCCGACCTCGAGGCCCTGGAGCTGGCACGAGCGACGCTGCAGAACCAGCAGTCGACGCTCGATCTCGTCCAACGGACTCGGGACGTGGGCGTCACGTCGGGACTCGAGGTGCGGCAGGCGCGCAGCCAGGTGGAGTCGGCGCGCGCGCAGATCGCG
>JBDIBB010000272.1:0-2863 GCA_039812685.1 Vicinamibacteraceae bacterium | reverse complement strand
ATGCGCTGCCCGGCGATGCCGACGTCGCCGATGAACGGGGCGACGCCCGTGCCCGGGATCAGCGTCGCGTTGCGGATGGCCGTGTGGAACAGGCGGCTCTCGTTCTCGGGCAGCAACTCGTACCGCGCCGTCGCGGCCTCGTGCACCCGTCCCGACGCCAGGGCGTCGAGCGCCGTCACCAACGCCACGAAGTTCAGGCGCGTGAGCTGTCGATCGGGCTGCACGCCGGCGACCGGGCCCGTTTCGATCAGGACGACAGGGGTTCCCCACTTCGTGACGTTGTCGCCGAAGGCGCGCACCTCGAACTCGTCGTCGTAGCGGCCGATCTGACCGGGAATCAGCGGCTCGAGCGCATCGCGGATCACCGCGCACGTCTTCTTCGACAGCACCCGGCGCGCGTCCTCCGTGCGCGCCTCGTCGAAGGCCACGGCCAGCAGCGAGATGGTGGCGGGCCGCGGCGGCGTGCGGCCCACCGAGGTGCGCCAGTTCTGGTTGTGGAGGTTGAAGCCGATGACGGCCCCGGTGCGGTCGCGCAGCGCCTTCAGCGCGCGGCCTTCGGGCGTCTGCAGGCGCAGCGCGTCGCGGTTGATGTCGATGCCCTGCGCGTTGCGGCGCTGGTAGCGCTCGGCGCCGTCCGGGTTCAGCATCGGCACGACGTGCACGGTGAGCCGGTCGAGCAGGCGCGCCACGCGCGGCGTCGCGCGGTGTTCGACGAGCGTGTCGAGCAGGGCGAAGAGCGCCGGCGTCGCGCTGGGCTCGTCGCCGTGCATCTGCGACCAGAGCAGCACCGGTGTCGGCCCGTGGCCGGCCGAGAGGTGCCAGATCGAGCGGCCTTCCACCGATCGGCCGAGCTCTTCGAGCGACACGAGACCGCCAGAGTCCGCGGCCACGCGACGGGCCTCGACGGTGACCATCTCGCCGGTGAACAGCGGCGCGTCGGGACGCGCGGGCAGCGTGTCCCAGTACGCCGCCAGTTCCGCTGGGACGGGCGGCGCCTCCGACGTGAAGACCGGCGGCGCGGACGTCTGGGCGGCGGCGATCGGGACGAGAAGCGTGAGGCTGACGGCAAACGCGATCGACGAGAGACGGCGCATCCGCAGAGGATATCGCAGCGACGGCACGGGGCCGCCACCCTTCTCTCGCCGAGGAGCGTCTACCTCAGCGGCGTCGCCGTCGCGTTGGTGCCGGCCGCCCAGTGCACGCTGCGCGCATCCCAGTACAGCGCGCGTTCGACGGCGATGGGCACGCCGTTGGTCGACTCCACGATCGCGCCGAAGCAGGTGCCCGACAGCGCCGGCACGTCCGCGCCCGCGTTCACCGTGTAGCGACCCGTGGGCGGTACCGTCACGGCGATCGGCGCATGCGGTCCCGACTCGCCCAGGAAGGTCACGCGCACGTCGGCAGGCGAGGTCGAGGGGTTGGCCAGCAGCACCCAGGTCTCCGCGCGCCGCGTTCCGCCGGCGCAGCCCTCGGCAAGACCCCAGCGCAGCGCGGTGGAGGTCACGCCGAAGCTGTTGTGCGCTTCCTGCCAGGACGCTGATGCTCCCGGCCAGTACATCGAACGCTCCGACACCACGGGGCGTGTCGCGCTGATCGTCACCGACACGGCAGTGTCGGCCAGCATCGGATCCTGCTTCTCGACGTCGATCGTCAGCCGCGAGCGGCCCGGCAGGCTGCGCGTTCGCGTGATGGAAACGCCGCTGGGCAGCAGGTAGCGAATCGTGAGGAGGGCCGGCTCGACGTTCGGGTTGCCCACGAGCAGGTAGGTGTCGAAGTAGGGGCCGGTCGCGCCCTCGGCGTGGAACCACTCCTTGGCCGGGGCCCCGACGCCGGCCGACTCGTGGCCGCCCACCCAGAAGGTCCGCCCATCGGACCAGTACATCGCGCGCTCGGCGACCACCGGCTCATCCGATGCGATGGCCATCGAGAACGCGCGATCGACGAGCTCGGGATCATCGCCCGCGTAGAACGTGAAGCGTGAGGTCGGCGCCACGGTCATCTTGCGCTCGATCGGACCGTCGAGCTCCCGCAGGAACGTCACGGTGACGGTCGCCGGCCGCTCGCCCGGGTTCGCCAGCAGCAGGTACGTGTCGAAGTAGCCCTGCGCCCCCTCGGCGAAATACCACTCGCGCCGCGGGCCATCCACGGCGCCGCTGCCATGGGCGCCGTAGGCGTCACGCGTCCACGACATGGTGCGCTCCACGATGAGCGGCAGCCCCGTCGGCGACTCGATGACGGTGGAGACGGCACCCGAGGACAGCCCGGCGATCGCGTTCACGTGGAGCGTGACGCGCGAGAGCGCCGCCACGGTGCCGGTGCGCGTCACCACCGAGCCGTCCTCGCGCAGGAAGCGCGCCACGAAGGGCGCCGCGTCCTCGTTGGGGTTGGCGATGGCCACGTCGAGCGTGAAGAAGTCGCCGGTCGCGCCCTCGGCCAGGTAATAGGAGCGCGGCTCCGCGGCGGGATTGCCAGCCTGCGCCACGGTCACGGCCCGACCGGCGACGTCGACCGTCGCCGTGCGCGTCACCGTGGCGATGTTGGCCGGCGCGGAGATGCCGATGCGCCCGGAACCTGTGCCGCTGAGCCCCGACACGAGCGTCAGCCAGCCGCTGCTGGTGCTCGCCGACCACGAGCAGCCCGGATCCGCCGAGACCGACACGGAGGCGGTGCCGCCGGCTGGCGGCAGCGTGGCGGGAGGCGCCACGGTGTACGTGCAGCTCGGCGTCGCGGTCACCATGGCCGTCGCACTGGCCGTCGCCGACAGGCCGTAGGCCGTCATGCGGCCCGACATCTGAAACGCCTGTGGGGACACCGAGGCGCCCGGCGCCTGCACGGTCCAGGTGAGGATCGCCTGCTGGCCGGG
>JBDIBB010000271.1:0-2887 GCA_039812685.1 Vicinamibacteraceae bacterium | reverse complement strand
GAAAAATAGACCCGACCCCATTTTCGGGCGCGGCAGGCCGACATCAGGCTCCACGCTACAATGGCGCGTTCGGTCCGGGTCAGCCGGACCTCCGGACCCGAGGAGTCGAGTGGCCGTTCCGCCGCGCGAGCACGATCCCCGCATCACCGTCATCCAGCAGGAGCTCTTCGACGAGAAGAAGTCGAGGATGCGGCGCTACAGCGACCTCGTGGTGGGCCGGCCGGGCCTCTGGCCGCTGATCAAGTACGAGGCGATCGTCACCCTGACCGGCTGGGTGCCGGGCGCGCTCGGGCTGCTGCTGCGGTCCAAGCTCTACCCGCGGCTGCTCGGCCGGTGCGGTCGCGGCGTGACCTTCGGCCAGAACGTCGTGCTGCGCCATCCCCACAAGATCGAGATCGCCGACAACGTGGTCGTCGACGATCAGTGCTGCCTCGACGCGAAGGGCACCGACAACCGGGGCATCCGCCTCGGTACGGGCGTGTTCATCGGCCGCAACACGATCCTGAGCTGCAAGAACGGCGACATCGAGGTCGACGACTTCGCCAACATCGGCTTCAACGCCGAGATCTTCTCGGCGTCACGGGTGCGGGTGGGCCGGCGGGTGCTGGTGGCGGCCTATACCTATCTGGTGGGCGGCGATCACCTCTTCGACCGCGTCGACGTGCCGGTGCTCGAGCAGGGACGCACGGCGCGCGGCATCGAGGTGGACGACAACGCGTGGCTCGGCGCACACGTGGTGGTCACCGACGGCGCGCGCGTGGGGCGCGACGCGATCATCGGGGCTGGCGCCGTGGTGATCGGCGACATCCCGGAGTATCGCATCGCCGCGGGCATCCCGGCCCGCGTCATCCGGGATCGCCGCGACGGCGTGCCGGCGGCGATGAGCCAGCGCGGCGCGGGCGCGGTGGCGCCCGACGCATGATGAACGGCCGCAGGACCTCGATCGACCGAGGCGGCGACGGTCAGCGGCGAGCTTTCGCGCCGCCACCGCGGGGCCCCCAGGCCCCGAGCCCCAAGCCCGACGCGCCACGCCGAAGGAGGGTGCGCTGATGTGCGGGATCGCCGGCATCGTCGAGCGTGAGGGACCGCAGGCGGCCGAGCTGGCCGCCATGGTGCGCAGCCTGGTGCATCGCGGACCGGACGAGGAGGGCAGCATCGTGCTGCCCGAGGTCGCCCTCGGCATGCGGCGTCTTGCCATCGTCGATCTCGGCGGGGGGCAGCAGCCGCACAGCAACGAGGACCGCACGATCCAGGTCGTTGCCAACGGGGAGATCTACAACTTCGAGGAGATGAAGCGCGACCTCGAGTCGCGCGGCCACGTGTTCCACACGCGGTCGGACATCGAGGTGATCGCGCACGCCTACGAGGAGTGGGGCGAGGCGTTCCTCACGCGGCTGCGCGGCATGTTCGCGATCGCGCTCTGGGACGGCCGGACGCGAACGCTCGTCGCGGCGCGCGACCGGGCGGGCGAGAAGCCGCTCTACTACGCGATCACCCCGCGCGGGCTGGTGCTGGCCTCCGAGATCAAGGCGCTGCTGACACGGGCCGACGTGCCGCGCGAACTCGACCTCGAGGCCCTCGACCAGTTCCTCACCTACGAGTACGTCATCTCGCCACGCACCATCCTCACAGGCGTGAGCCGGCTGCCCGCGGCGCACTACCTGCGCTGGCGGCAGGGCGAGCTGTCGGTGCACGGCTACTGGGACGCGGCGGCCGTGCCGCTGAGGGCATGGCGCGAGGAGGACGCCGTGGAGGCCCTGCGGGCCGCGCTGGCGCACGCCGTGGACTCGCAGATGATGTCCGACGTCCCGCTGGGCGTCTTCCTCTCGGGTGGCATCGACAGCACGGCCATCGTCGCCTTCATGCACGAGGCGGCGTCGCGGCGCGGCGCATCGGTCAACACCTTCAGCATGGGCTTTGCCGACGGCAGCTACAACGAGCTGCCGTTTGCGCGAGAGGTGGCGCGGGCCTTCGGCACCAACCATCGCGAGGGGCTCGTCACCCCGGACGTGGCGTCGCTGTTCGACCTGCTCATCGCGCACGTCGACGAGCCGTTCGGCGACGTGTCACTGTTTCCCACGTTCTTGGTCTCGCGCCTCGCGCGCGAGCACGTGACGGTGGCGCTTGCCGGCGACGGCGGCGACGAGCTGTTCGGCGGCTACGATGCCTACCAGGCGCAGTCGCTGGCGGCGCGGCTGCAGCGGCTGGTGCCGGGCGGGGCGATGCGGGCGCTCGACGCGATGGCCTCGCTGCTGCCACCGGCCGGGCAGAAGAAGGGACTGATCAACAAGGTGAAGCGGTTCGCGTCGGGGGCGGCGCGATTCCCGGCCGCCATCGGGCAGTACCGGTGGATGACGTTCGCCGATCCGTTCGAGAAGCGTCAGCTCTACACGCCGCGCCTGCGGGAGGCGCTCGTTGGCCGCGACGTGCACGCGGCCGTGCGGGAGGTGTTCGCCCACGCCGACGCGCACACGCCGGGACGCGACTGGCTGAACCGCCAGTTGTACGCCGACCTGCGCGTCTACCTCGCCGACGACATCCTGGTGAAGGTGGATCGGATGAGCATGGCCACGTCGCTCGAGACGCGCGCGCCGTTTCTCGACGCCGACGTCATGGAGCTGGCGTTCTCGATGCCCGGGCACCTCAAGATTCGCGACGGCCAGCGGAAGTGGGTGCTGAAGCGCGCGCTGGACGGGCGCGTGCCCCCGGGCATCCTCACGAGGCGCAAGGAAGGCTTCAGCATCCCGATGAAGCAGTGGCTGCGGCGGGAACTCGCGCCGCTGATGGAACAGCTCCTGTCGCCGTCACGGCTCGAGCGCCGCGGGCTGTTCGAGCCGGCGCGCGTGGCCACCCTCATGCGCCAGCATCGCGCGGGGCGCGAGAACCA
>JBDIBB010000270.1:0-2973 GCA_039812685.1 Vicinamibacteraceae bacterium | reverse complement strand
GCCAGGCCGAAGCCCAGCAGGCCCAGCGTGGCAGGTTCGGGAACGCGCTGGATCTCGCCGTTGTTGATCTTCAGCACGACCACCAGGTCGTCGTGGTTGTCGTCGACGCCCGCTCCACCGTCATCGAGGGCGAGCAGCAGCGTGTTGCCACTGCTGGCCGTGCTGCTATCGAACGTAGTGTCGAACACGCAGCCGGCGAGAGCAGCCCCGCACGTCGTCACCGTCGAGAAGAAGTTCGGCGCGTTCGGCGGCACCGTGTTGGTGGCGTTCGTCACGGTGGCGTTGCCAGCGCCGCCGCGATTGGTCGTGAAGCTGAAGTTCAGCAGCCCCGGCGCCGTCAGGGAACCCGCCACCAGCGTGGGCGCAACCCCACCTCCGAACAGCGACGACTTGCCGGTGTTGCCACCGCCTTTGGTCACGGTCACAGCACCGCTGTTGAAATCGAACGTGTTGGTCCAGCCCGCCTCGAATCCGAGGTAGTACACGTCGATCGTCGTGCTCGCGCCGGCGATCAGGTACCACTGCGCGCCGAACCATCCCTCGACGACGCCGATCACGTCGTTGTTGGCAGCAGTCGTCCCGACATACGGGCTCGCCTGAGCGCCACCCGCCGACAGCGCCAGACACCCGGCCACCGCACCTGCCAGAAGTAACTTCCTCATGAGCTGTCCTCCTTGCCCACTGGCTCTTGAGCACGTTGCGCGCCAACGGGACTTGCGGCCGAAGTGCCCGACATCCGGCCCATGGCGAAGCACAGCCAACGGAGAACGTAAAGGAATCCGACGAACCAACCACGGGCCACGAACAAGCTCAGCGCGACGAAACCACCGCGCTGCGGCCGCTCGCCGGGTATCATGTGGCCCCGCGCCGGGCGACCGGCACCCCCACTTCCGCTACCGGAGGCGATCCATGTTGAACCTGAACCGCCGTTCGTTCGTCAGGCTGGGCTCGCTGGCCGCCGGCGCCTCGCTGGCCTCGGCCTGCTCTTCCCCCGCACAGCAAGCCGGTACCACGCCCGCGACGGGCGGCGCCGCCGCCGCGGCCGAGCCGCCGTCGATCGCCGCGCTCACCTCGATGCGCGGCCAGGCGGTCGCTATCAGCGCCGACGAGCGGCGCGCGCGGGTCGAGAAGGCCCGACGCCTGATGGCCGAGCAGAAGATCGACGCGCTCATGCTCACCGGCGGCACCTCGCTCGTCTACTTCAGCGGCATCCGCTGGGGGCTCAGCGAGCGGCTGTTCTCGCTCGTCATCCCGCGTGCCGGCGAGCCGTTCGTCGTCTGCCCGGCGTTCGAGGAGGATCGCGCGCGCGAGCAGTTCGCCAACGGCCCGTTCACGGGCACCGCCGACGTGCGGACGTGGGAGGAGCACGAGAGCCCGTACGAGCGGCTCGCGCAGGGGCTGCGCGACCGGGGTGTCGGCACGGGCCGTGTCGGCATCGAGGAGACGGTGCGCTACGTCTTCTCCAACGGGCTCGCGCTGGCGGCGCCCGGACTGGCCCTGGTCAGCGGGACGCCGGTCACCGCCGGCTGCCGCGCCATCAAGGACGAGCACGAGCTGGCGCTGATGCGCCTGGCCTCGGCCGTGACGCTCAAGGCCTACGAGGCCGCGTGGAAGGCGCTGAAGGAGGGGATGACGCAGCGCGACTTCTCGGGGCTGGTCTCGGCGGCCCACGACAAGCTGGGCTTCGCCGGCGGCGCGAGCGTGCAGACGGGGGAATACTCGGCGCTGCCGCACGGCTCGATCCAGCCGCAGGTGATCCGCGAGGGCACCATCCTCCTCATCGACGGCGGCTGCAGCGTCGAGGGCTACGCCTCGGATCTCAGCCGCACCTTCGTGCTGGGCAAGCCCACCGACAAGATGAAGCAGGTGTTCGACATCGAGTACCGCGCGCAGACGGCGGCCCTCCAGGCGGCACGCCCCGGGGTGCCGTGCGAGGCGGTGGACGCCGCCGCGCGCAAGGTGATCGTCGACGCCGGCTACGGCCCCGACTACAAGTTCTTCACCCACCGCCTCGGCCACGGCATGGGCATGGACGGCCACGAGTGGCCGTACCTGGTGAAGGGCAACACGCAGCCGCTCGCGCCGGGCATGACCTTCAGCGACGAGCCCGGCATCTACATCCGCGGCGAGTTCGGCGTCCGCCTCGAAGACGACATGATCATCACCGAAAACGGTGCGGAGCTCATGACACCGCAGAGCCCGTCGCTCGAGGATCCCTTCGGACCGCCGCGAACCTAGGGCCGTCCGAATTCGGCACGCGCTCGGCTTCACGCTTCGCACGGCAGGGTGCGGAGACCGGAGCGCTTTCGCAATCGGGCATAATTGGCCGCCTTGGCCGCGCCCACGCTCCGCCGCACCCTGACGCTCGGCGACCTCATCGTCTACGGGCTGCTGTTCATCGGCCCGCTCGCCCCCGTCGGCGTCTTCGGCGTGCTCGACGCGCGGACGGGCGGCGCGGTGGCCCTCGTCTACCTGCTGGCCACCCTGGCCATGGCCTTCACGGCGTGGTCCTACGCCGAGATGTCGGGCGTGGTGCCCCAGGCCGGCTCGGTGTTCGCCTACGCGACGCAGGGCATCGGACGGCCCGCCGGCTTCCTGGCGGGCTGGCTGGCGATGCTCGACTACCTGCTCATCCCCTCGGTCGCGTGCGTCTTCTCGGGCATCGCGCTGCACGCACTCGCGCCGGCGGTGCCCGCGTGGGCGTTCACGGCCGCCGCCTTCCTCCTCACCACGGCGCTGAACCTCGCTGGCGTGCGGCTGGCCGCGCGCGTGGGGCTGTACGTCCTCGTCGTCGAGATCGCCGTGCTGGCGGTCTTCGTCCTCCTCTCGGCCGCGGTGCTCGCCCTCGAGGGACCCGCGCGCCCGTGGGCCTCGCCCTTCACCGGCATCGGCGGCGTCCACCTGCCGGCGGTCGTCGGCGCCATCTCGGTGGCGGTGATGTCGTATCTGGGCTTCGACGCCATCGCGGCCTTC
>JBDIBB010000269.1:0-2978 GCA_039812685.1 Vicinamibacteraceae bacterium | reverse complement strand
AACCGGGCCTTCTGGAGCACCCAGTTGCCAGGTTCGCGTTGGCGTTGCGGCGGCCGCGCCATCGAGCCGCGCTATGCTGTGCCTCGTGTCGGCCCCCACGCAGCGGCGCGCGTTCTCGGCCTACTACGGCGCACCGGTCGCCGAGTTCCTCGCCACGGCGCCGGACGCGGTGATTGGTCGGCTCGCGATGGCGGACACCCTCGGCACGCTCGAGGCCGAGCAGCGTCGCGCTTGGGACGAGGAGATTAGCATCCTCCGAACCGCACTCGTCGGTCTCGAGGGCACGCTCTTCCTCGAGTTCGACGTTCCCCGGTTGGGAAGTCGCATCGATGCCGCCCTGGTGTGTGGACCAGCGGTCTTCCCGATCGAGTTCAAGTGCGGCGAGCACCGTTTCACGACCGACGCCTACAACCAGGCCTGGGACTACGGGCTCGACCTGAAGAACTTCCACCAGGCCAGCCACGCTGCCCCGGTCTTCCCGATCCTCGTCGCCACCCGGGCGACCGCGGGGGATTCGGCGTGGCAGCCCACGCATGACGATGGGGTGCGGCCTCCACGACGGTCGACCGTCGCCGACCTGAGACGGACGATTCGCGAGGCCCTGGCGCTGGTCGACGGGCCCGCCCGCGACGGCCGCGCCTGGGGACGGGCCCCCTATCAGCCGACGCCGACGATCATCGAGGCTGCCCGGGCACTGTACTCCCGCCACACGGTCGAAGCGATCACGCGCAACGACGCCGGCGCCAAGAACCTCCAGGTCACGTCCGGGCGCGTGGAGGACATCATCGAGCAGGCTCGATCGCGGCGCGAGAAGGCCGTCGTCTTCGTCACGGGGGTGCCAGGCGCGGGCAAGACGCTCGTCGGGCTGAACGTCGCCACGCGGCGGCGGACGTTCGGCGAAGCGCGTGCGGTGTTCCTGTCGGGAAACGGCCCCCTGGTCGCCGTCCTGCAGGAGGCGCTGACGCGCGACGAGTACCGTCGCCTGAACGGCACGGAGAGGAAGGGCGCCATCAGGCAGCGGGTGAAGCCCTTCATCCAGAACGTTCACCACTTCCGCGACGAGGGTGTTCGCAGCGACGGGCCACCCTTCGACCACGTCGTCATCTTCGACGAGGCCCAGCGTGCGTGGAATCGTGAGAAGACCGCGGACTTCATGAAGCGCCGGAAGGGCCACCCGGACTTCGCCCAGTCCGAGTCGGAGTTCCTCATCTCGTACCTGGACCGTCACGACTCATGGGCCGTGATCGTCTGCCTCGTCGGCGGTGGCCAGGAGATCCACATCGGGGAGGCCGGCATCGGCGCCTGGCTGGAGGCCGTCAGGCGCGCGTTTCCGACCTGGCGGACGTACATCTCGCCCGACCTGTCGGGATCCGAGTACGCCGCGACCGCGTTCATCGACGCGCTGGACGGCGTCGTGCCGCTGGAGCGCGATGCGAAGCTGCACCTGAGCACGTCGATGCGCTCATTCCGATCCGAGAAGGTCTCGGCGTTCGTCATCGCCCTGTTGGACTGCGACGGCGGTCGTGCACGCGAGATGATCGGACATGTCACCGAGCGCTATCCGATTGTCGTGACGCGAGACCTGTCTCGCGCGAAGGACTGGGTGCGGACCCAAGCACGCGGCTCCGAGCAATACGGCTTGATGGCATCGTCGCAGGCGATGCGCCTGAAGCCGCACGCCATCGACGTTCGCGTGAGCATCGACCCCGTGCACTGGTTCCTGGGGGATCCGTCGGATACACGCTCGAGCTACTACCTCGAGGACGCGGCAACGGAGTTCCAGGTCCAGGGGCTCGAGGTGGACTGGGCCTGCGTCACCTGGGACGCTGACCTGCGACTGGTTGACGGCGGATGGCGGCACCACTCGTTCCGCGGCGACGCGTGGACCAACGTCAACAAGCCCGACCGGCAGCGCTACCTGCTGAACGCATACCGCGTGTTGCTCACGAGGGCGCGACAGGGCATGGCGATCTTCGTTCCACCAGGGGACCGCCGAGACCCCACGCGCCTGCCGGAGTTCTATGATGGGACGTTCAAGTACCTGACAGGACTTGGGCTGGCGGAGGTCTGAGGCTCGCTCGTCTGGTCCGTTCGCGGTTGGCCTCCATCGTACGTGTGACGACGGCAGAATGCGCCGTGCGGTTGTCTCACGCAGCGCGCGCTCGTGGACCGGGCGACACTGGCTGACTACCTGCTGTCGCCATCTCACCCGGTCGGTCGATTCAAGGCTCGCTTCTTCAATCGCCTCGGGTTTCGGGCCGACGCCTGGGAGGAACTGGAGCACGACCTTCGTGAACAACATGCGCGCGCCGACGCCGAGGCTGGCGAACACGAGGCGTTCACCGACATCGGCCTTCGGTGTTACCCCTGCTTCAACGAGGAGGTGGCGGCGAGGATGGGCGCGGACTTCGACAATACGCCGCTGCAGCCGGTCGCGGTGGCGGACGCCAACGGCGTCAACCGCACGTTCGAGTTCCGCTCGATGCTGGCCGCCACCGGACATGTGCTGTCTGCCCGCGAGGTGCTTCCAGCGGAGCGCGAGGGATACGAGTTCTCGGTGCTCGGCGACTTCGAGGCGAGGGTCTGGGATCTGTTCGAGATCCTGTAAGACAGGATCCGCCGCGCGCTCGCCGTCCGTCACGTCGAGCGCGGCGAACCCGGGTGGCAGATCACCGGCGCCCACCGGCTCGTCGGTCGCATCTGCTGGGACCCTGACCAGGACGGGGCACTCCCGCTGGTGGTCATCGATGGCCGCCCCTTCACCTGGGACGAAGTCGGGCGGATGCTGACGTCGTGCGAGGGCTTCATGCTTCTGGCACGGATTGAGGACAGCATCGAGGTGGTCGGTGGGCCACTTCTCCGCGAGGACGGACCGTCGCGCGACGGGTGACGTCCCGGCGGCCCCGGGTTGGCCCACGATCGACGTGACCAGGCGGGCGCCCGCGCCGGCAGGCGGCCGGCTCGGGCCGACGCGGGTG
>JBDIBB010000268.1:0-3016 GCA_039812685.1 Vicinamibacteraceae bacterium | reverse complement strand
GTCGTGGCCACGTCGCCGCCGGCGAGCGCGAGCGGCCGGAACGTGGCGAAGCGCCGGAAGTCGCTGCCTTCGACCAGCAGTACCTCGCCGCCCCACGCGGCGCCGTCGGTCCCGTGGCCCGTGCCGTCGTAGGCCACGCCGATCACCGGCCCGTCGAGGCCGTGCTCGGCCATGACGGCGGCCACGTGCGCGTGATGGTGCTGGACGCCGATGGCGGCCGCTCCCCCGCGGGCCCGGGCGTAGTGCGTCGAGTGGAGGTCGGGGTGGAGGTCGTGCGCGAACACCTCCGGCGTGACGCGCATGAACCGCGACAGCCGGTCGATGCCCTCCTCGAAGAAGGTCGCGGTGGCGAGCCCGTCGAGATCGCCCACGTGGGGACCGATCCAGGCGTGGTGGCCCGAGGCGAGGCAGAACGTGTTCTTCAGCAACGCCCCGCACCCCAGGATTGGCCGCGGCACAGGGCGCCGGAGCGTCACCGCGCGGGGCACGTAGCCCCGGGCGCGGCGGAAGATCATCGGCGCCCCGGCGATGACGCGCGCCACCGAATCGTCGCAGGGCGCCGCGATCCCGCGGTCGTGCACGAGCAGTGCGTCGGCCAGTCCGGCGAGCCGGCGCACCGCCTCGTCATCGCGGTAGGCCAGCGGCTCCTCCGACACGTTGCCGGAGGTCATCACGAGCGGGACGCCAGCGGCATCCACCAGGAGGCGATGCAGCGGCGTGTACGCGAGGAACAGTCCGAGCAGCGGCGTGTCCGGTGCCACATCGGGCGCGAGGCCGTGGCCGGGCCGTGCCTGGCAGAGCACGATGGGCGCTTCGACCCCGGCCAGCAGCGCGCGCTCCGCATCGTCGAGAACCGCAAGCCGATCCGCGTCGGCCAGCGTCGCCACCATCACGGCAAACGGCTTGTGCTCGCGCCGTTTGCGGGCACGCAGGCGGCTGACCGCCGCCGGCGAGGTGGCGTCACAGGCGAGCAGGTAGCCGCCGAGCCCCTTCACCCCGACGGTGTCGCCCCGGCGCAGGAACGCGGCTGCCGCCTCCAGAGGATCGGGGGCACGCAGGTCGGCGCCGGACGGATCCAGCAGCCGCAATTGCGGCCCGCAGCGCGGGCAGGCGATGGGCTGCGCGTGGAACCGTCGGTCGGCGGGATTCTCGTACTCCGCCCGGCAGGCCTCGCACATCGCAAACGGGGCCATCGTCGTGGCGTGCCGGTCGTAAGGCACGTCGAGCGCGATGGTGAATCGGGGCCCGCAGCTGGTGCAGTTGGTGAACGGGTAGCGGTGGCGTCGCGCGGCGGCGTCGTTCACCTCGGCCAGGCACTCGCCACAGAGCGCGAGGTCGGGAGGAATCGACACCTCTCGCGCCTCGGCACCGGCGCTCTCGGCGATGGTGAAGCTCGGTGGCGCCGCAGCCGGATCGAGGCTGGCGTGACCGATTCGCTCGATTCGGGCCGCTGGCGGCGCCGGTCCCGACAGCGCGCGCGCGAACAGCGACATCGCCGCCTCGTCACCGAACGCCTCGATGGTGACGCCGGCCGCGTGATTCCACACACGGCCCGTGATGCCGTGGGCGAGGGCAAGGCGGCAGACCCACGGGCGGAAGCCGACGCCCTGCACGATGCCGCGGATGTCCAAGCGGAGGCCGATGCGCACGAGACGTGTCGGAGGCTGCTGAACCCGGGCCCCGCCATCACCCGGGGCCACGCACAGGTGCGGGCGGGCCGACGAGGCCCGTAACCGTTGGCGCGCGCCCGCGCCCGGATGCACCGCCACGCCAGCATAACGCGTCGCCGGCGCCGCCGCTGCTGGCTCCTGCCCGGCGCGGCGTAACGTGCTGCGCCGGCCCGACCGAAATCATGCACAATGGGACGCTGCCGGCGCTGGTGGATCGGGTCACGCGTCGGCCGACGACGATCGGCCCGGCGGCGGCTGGCAGCGGTCCCGGCGTCGGCCCTGGCATCATGAAATTGCTCGCGCGCGCCCTCGCGATCGTTCTCCTCACCGCTGGCGGCCTCGCCGCCGCGCAAGGCCGCGTCGTCGCGCCGCGGCCGGACGGGCGGGTCTCGGTGCGTGCCGAGGCGGCGCCCCTGGGGCAGATCCTGCGGGAGCTGGCGGCGCTGGCGCTGCTGGACCTGCGCATCGACCCGGCGGTCGAATCGGTGCCCGTGACGCTGCAACTCGAGGACGTGGCCGCGGGGACGGCGCTGCTCGCGGTGCTGCGCGGGTCTGGTGTGGACGTGGTGGTGTCTGGCTGGCCGCGTCCCGGTCAGCCCGAGAGGGCGCGCGTGGTGGCGGGCCGGGCCGAGGCGGCGCGCGAGGTGGTGGTGGCGCACGGTGCCAGCGCTGGCGCGCCGGCCTCAGTGGACGCGCCGGCCGCGGCGACGGCCGACGACGCGCGCGAGCGGAAGAGAGAGCTTGATGCCGAGGTCGCGACGTCCGAGCCCGACGATCCAGGCGATACGCCGGGCAACATGACGCCCGAGGAGTGGTTGAAGGCGCTGGTGCCGGCCAGGCCTCCCGCGAGGATTGAGGGGCCGGTGATGCTGCCGTTCGTCGACGAATTCGGCGAGCCGCTGGTGCAGACGGTCGTCCCCGCGCCCAACGCCCCGGTGATGCTGCCGTTCGTGGACGATCAGGGGCAGCCGCTGGTCGTGCCGCGCCAGCCGGCGCCGATGGATCTCGTCCTGCTGCCCTTCGTCGAGGACGGCCGCCCGGTGATCGTGCCCGCCGTCCCGCGACGGGGCTCGCCGGCGCCCACCGTGTCGAAGGTCCCCGGCTTCCGTCCTGGCGAGCGCTGACGCTTCGGGTGCGCCCGCTGGCCGCGGGGCGCACCGCGGCGGAGGGGTGCATCGGTCCGGCGCGTCGTGCATCCACCTAGCATCCATCAACGACGAAGGCCGCCCACCGGGGCGGCCTGAACTCTTGAATGTCCTGAGGTTTTCTTGGTGGACGGCAGGAGGCTCGAACTCCCGACCTCCGCGTTGCGAACGCGGCGCTCTCCCAGCTGAGCTAGCCGCCCA
>JBDIBB010000267.1:0-3052 GCA_039812685.1 Vicinamibacteraceae bacterium | reverse complement strand
GCCAGGACGCCACCCGGGCCGCTCTTCGAGCCCCCTCGTTGGGGAGGGTACCGTGGTCGCGCAGATCCGCGGCCGCGGTGCCCGCACCGGCCGCCTCGTCGCTCCCCGTCGATCTCGACGTGCGGCGAGGTGGTGACGCGCAAGGTCGGATCCACGTCCGCCGGCCTGCGCGGCGGTTCGTGGAGCGCGTCGCTGACGCGTGCGACGCGCGGCCTCGTTCACCGGTGCCATCGACTCCGCATGGCGACGAACCCGCGGATCTTGCCGACCGCATCGGAGAACGCCCCGACGACTGCGCCGTGCGAATTGATCCCATACGCCCAGGTTGACACTGCGCCTGGGACATCGAGGGTTCGGAACCTGAGGCCTGACCAGATGAACCCGTGCGGAGTCCGGACGGTGTCCCGGTACACCCCAACCACCTCGCCGCTGGCGTTGACGTCCCACGCCGCTGTGAACGTGCTGCCAGGGACGTCAAACGGCAGGATGGTGTCGCCGTAGAACAGGTACCCGCGGGTGCGGCTGGCCGCCTTGTCAGTGAAGAACCCGACGATCAATTCACCGTCTGGCGTGGCGCCGTTGTTCATGGACGCGTACGCGTCGGTCCTGCCGTAGGCGTCGACGACGCCGTCCTCCCGGATGTCGCGTGCGTCCATGACGATGCCCTGCATCGTCGCCATCGTGTCGGCGTGGTGCAGACAGCCCACGATCACGCCGGTGTTCGTGATGCGCTGGGGAATCGTGTTCGTGTGGACGGGGACATCAGCTCGAGTCATCCGCCCGTACTTGTCGCGCAGGAAGCCGTGCGCGTTCACCGAGGGTTCGCCGGCGATCTGGTAGCTGCCCACGATGTCCCCCCGATCGTTGATGTCGCGTGCGATCGTGGCGGCGGCGCCCTCGTAGTCGATGGTCGTCAGCACGCCATCGCTCCGAAGGAACCCGTGCGTGACACCGTCCTTCGTGTAGGAGCCGACGACAGCGCCTTTCGAGTTGATCCCCCAGGCGACGGTCGCCGTGGCCCCCGGCACGGCGTCGAACGTGTAGTAGTGGGAGTTCGGAGAGATCGCGGTGTCCCACGGCTCGTGGGCACCGCTGGTGAGACCGAGGGCCAGTAGAAGCGCTGCGGTTGTCAAGATCGTCGGCCTGCGCATGGGGACCTCCGCGGACAGCAGTCCAGGACTGCGTCCGCCCGAGCGCCGACACTTCCGCGTGCGACCGCGTCGAGGCGTCTGCGTCCTGTTCGCTGGAACGAGCGACCGCCACCCATGGCGGCCGCCTGTCAGGTACCGCGCAGAAAGGGGGAGAAAGCCCTCACCACCCGACCTCGCCGGGCGCGCTGGCCAGCCGGTGAGACCGGTCGAGGCATGGCGGCATCGCCAGGCGGCAGCCGACCGTTCCGCCGCGCCGTTCGATGCCGGCCGCCGCGGCCGCTAGCAGCCCGTGGCGAAAGTGGCGCTGCATTCGACGGGCGGGGCATCCCGGCGGGCGGCGTTGCTCCTCCCTCAAATACTGGCCGTATTCTCGGTCGTCGCGCCTGGCCAGCCGGGCGCCGCGCCCGTCTCGGTGCGACGCGGCACTTCCACCACGGACTGCTAGGTCACCATCACGTCGAACTGCTCGTGGTGCAGCAGCGCGTCGGGCCGCACGGAGAGCTTCCGCCCCACCGCACGCTCCATGGCGCGCAGCACGTCCCGCTCCTCGTTCTGGAGCGCGGCGGCGATGTCCGGGTGCACGCGCAGCAGCACACCGGGTCCCGTCAGATCGCGCGCCACCTTCTTGAGTTCGGTCAGGATCTCGTGACAGATGGTCTCGCTCGACTTCACCGTTCCGGTGCCCGAGCAGTAGGGACACTGATCGGTGAGCAGCCGCTCGAGGCTCTGCTTCACCCGCTTTCGCGTCACGATGATCAGGCCGAACTCCGACACCGACACCGCCTTCGAAGGCGCGCGATCGCGGTGCAGTTCCTGCTCCACCACCTGCAGCACCTTCTGGCGGTTCTTCTTCTCCTCCATGTCGATGAAGTCGAGGACGATGATGCCGCCGAGGTCGCGCAGCCGGATCTGGCGGACGATTTCCCTGGCGGCCTCGAGGTTGGTCTTGAGAATGGTGTCCTCGAGGCGCCCGGCGCTCTTCTTCCCGACGTAGCGGCCCGTGTTCACGTCGACGGCCACGAGGGCTTCGGTCTGGTTGATGACGATGTAGCCGCCCGACTTCAGCCAGACCTTGCTCCGCAGCGCGCGATCGAGTTCTGGCTGCACGCCGTAGTCGTCGAAGATCGGGAAATCCTTCGCGTAGTGCTTCACCCTGGGCGCCATCGCCGGCATGATGCGCTGCACCAGGTCGAGCGCCCGGCGGTACTCGGCGAGATTGTCGATGCGGATGGCCTGGTAGTCCTCGTTGAGGAGGTCGCGCAGCAGTTTCGAGACGAGACTCTGCTCGCGGAAGAGCACGGCTGGCGCCTTGTGGGCCTCCGAGCGACGGCGCGTCTCGCGCCAGACGTCGTGGAAGAAGCCGAGGTCGCCGAGGATGTCGGCCTCGGGACGGCCGGCGGCGGCGGTCCGGATGATCACGCCGCCGGTGAAGGCGTGCTGCTCGCGAAACGCCCTGACGATGCCGCGCAGGCGGCTGCGTTCCTCACGGTCCTCGATCTTCCGTGACACGCCGACGTGGTCGACCGTGGGCATGAAGACGAGGAAGCGCCCCGGAATGGTCACGTGACAGGTGAGGCGCGCGCCCTTGGTGCCGAGTGGTTCCTTGACCACCTGGACGATCACGTCCTGGCCTTCCTTGAGCAGGTCCTCGATCTTCTGATCGGGCTCGCTCTGGCTCTGCCGTTCGCGCCGCCGCGGCAGCGCCGGCCGTGCGGCGGCGGTGGGGCCCGGCTCGGCCGCGGCGGTCCCGTCCGGGCCGCCGGCAGGCCCTGCGTCAGCGACGGGCGCGTCGGGGCCGGCGGCCGCCTCGTCCTCGTCGTCGTCTTCGGCCTGATCGAGCACCTCCAGCGTGTTCACGATGTCCGACACGTAGAGGAAGCCGTCGCGCTCGAGCCCCAGTT
>JBDIBB010000266.1:0-3174 GCA_039812685.1 Vicinamibacteraceae bacterium | reverse complement strand
GCGCGACGACCGAGAATACGGCCAGTATTTGACGGAGGAGCAACGCCGCCAGCCGGGATGCCCCGCCCGTCGAATGCAGCGCCACTTTCGCCACGGGCTGCGAGGGACAGGGCTGTCGGCTCCTCCTTCTGCCTGGGTAATCGAACGCCTCCGCGAGCGCTCTCGCGAACGCCCCCACACCGGACGGCAGTGTCGTTTGCGCAACGCCGGATTCCCGGTAGTCGCCGCCGGAATGTCGTCGCAAGTCGCCAAGCGAGGTACCGAAGGAACCGACGCGGTCCAACCTGCTCAGCGTCTGCGAGTTCCGGCGAGGCACTCTCCGTTCGTTCGTTCGTTCGTTCGTTCTCGTCTCGGCGCGCATCCAATCGCCGGTTTCTCGGCGGTTGGCAGGCGCCCCACCCAATCTGGCTCCCTGCCCCACGCGGTCCAACTGGCGCGTGGATTGCTTTGGAGTGTGGGCGTCCGGAATTCCCGCACACAAGGAACACGCGTTCGTCGGCCAAACGGCTCCGTTGCGTTCTCACGGAGGAAACCCATGGTATTCGACCGCTGTCCCGCCCACGCCCCTTCCCTGAGAGACACCGCACCACCACGGCGCGCAACGCCTGCAATCAGAAGGCTCGTGTTGTTCGCTCTCGTCGTTCTATCGACGCTGGCCGTTCCAGCCCCCGGCCTGCAGCGAGGCGTGGCTGGCGACGGCGAAACCATTGGCGAGTCGAAGAGAGGGTCCACAGCGGCGCGCGGGCACGCCCCGTGGCGCATGTCGCTATCGCCGGTCGAGGGCCGACTCCTTCCGGCGTGCCGGTCGGCCGCCGAGTTGACGGGCGGGCAACCGAATCAACATGACTGGGGCCGCGCACAGGTTGTGACGGACCTCGGTGGTCGGGATGCCTTGAACTACATCGGCGGAAGGGAGGCAGGAGACGCCGCATTCCGTGAGGCAAGGCAGCGGGCTGCCGCGGCACTGCGCGACCGCGGCTTCAGACCCACCAGTATCGCCAGGGTTGCGAGGATCTACGTCCCGATGGTGGTGGTCATCAGTTGCTGGGGAAACCTATTCGCGGGCTATCTCTCGGCTACGCAGTACCATTTTCAGAACTGCTGGCTCGACGAACAGGAGCGCATCAATTGCATGAATCCGTAGAGTGATCGATCCTCGAGAGGAGGCTCCTTTGAACAGGCTCATCATCGCTCTCGCAGTCCTTGGCGCCGCGACAGTCGGATCCCAGGCGATGATGCTGTTGCCGAATGATCCGACGGGACGGACTCTCGGCTTCCTTGCATTCGGCGTTGCGCTCTTCCCGGTCGCCCGCCACTTGTGGTTCGCAGACGTCCCGCCCTGGCGGTACTGGGCGGGTCTTGCCGTGGGCTGTGCGATAGCGTGGGGCCTGGACGCGTGGCGAACGGCCGCAGGGTGGTCCGATCGGGCGAACCTGACGGCCGGGCTGGCGATAGTGGGCGTCTTGACACTCGCGTTCTTCGTCTCGCTGTTGCGAAACGCCCGCAGGCAACGCTGACAGACAACCGGGCCATGATTGTGGCGGCACAGCCCCCGGCGGGGGTGAGTACCGCGGGCCAGGGTCCGACCCCTGGCCCGGCCGCTCACCTCGCGAGGCTCTCGAGCAGCACCTTCACCGCCGCGTCCAACTGGCTGTCGATGCCATCGGCGTCTTCGCCCAGCGCCCGCGACACCGGCACGTCGACCGGCCGCGGGTTCCGCTCCATGTTCCGCCCGTCGGCACCCGTGACCCGCGTGCGCGGCAGACGGAAGCTGGAGCCGTCGACCAGCCGCGTGTTCCACGTGTAGATGATCCAGCCCGCCGTGGGCTCGCCCACGATCCGGCCGAGCCCGAGCGTGCGGTAGCCCTCCGAGAAGTCCTCGGCATCCGACAGCGAGTGCTGGTTGGTGACGAGCACCGTCGGCCGTTCGAGCGCGCGCTGTCCGAGCGCCGACCGCGCCGGCACGCCCTCGCGTCCCCGCTGCGTCATCGTGAGGTAGGGCCTTCTGGCGAAGACGTCGATGGCGTAGACGTTCACGAACCCGCCGTTGTTGTTGCGCACGTCGACAACCACGCCCTCGCGCGCGTGGTTGTCGGCGTCGAGGTCGAAGTAGAGCTGGTCGAGCGAGGCGGCGCCCATGTCGGGGATGTGGACGTAGCCGAGCCGTCCGCCGCTGGCCTTGTCCACGTACTGCCGCCGCGACTCCACCCACGCGCGATAGCGCAGCCTGCGCTCGGTGGAGAGGTCCACCGGCTTGACCTCCACCTCGCGGCGATCGGCGCCGGAGGCGGTGGTCACCGCCAGCCGCACCTGGCGGCCGACGGTGTGCTCCAGCCGCGCCTCGAGAGCGGTGCTGGCCCCGATCGGCTCGCCGTCGATGGCCACGATGACGTCGCCGGGCCGGATCGAACGGGCGAGATCGACGGGGCCCAGCGGCACGATCGACGCGATGCGGAGCCGGCCGGTCCGCCCCAGCTCGGCCGCGTCCAGCGAGACGCCAAGCCGTCCGGTGACGGCGCCACCACCCGATGGTGGAGCCGAAATGCCCAGATGCGATGCGTTCAGCTCGCCGATCATCAGCGACATCAGCCGCCGCAGCTCGTCGGGCGATGACGCTCCGGCCACGTACGGCGCGAAGCGCGCGCGCTGGGCCGGCCAGTCGGCGCCGTGCATCGCCTCGTCGTAGAACAGGTCGCGCAGCAGCGACCAGCCCTGGCGGAACACCTCGTGGCGCTCGAGCGCGAAGTCGACGTCGAGTTCCGCCGCGATCTGCACCGGCCTGGCCTCCTTCCGCTCCAGCGTCGCCACGACCACCCGCCCATCGTCGAGCAGGACGAGATCCTTGCCGTCGGGCGAGACGTGCAGCGACGACTTCGCGCCCGCGCTCGAGGTCACCTGCGTCGCCACGGGCGGATCCTTCGCCAGCTCGTCGAGCGACCAGGTGAACACGTTCTCGCGTCCGCCCACCTGCGCGGTGAAGGCGAGCAGCTTGCCGTCGGCCGACAGCGCGATGTCGCCAACGTCCATCCGCAGCGGCAGCAGCGACACGCGGTGCCGGATGCCGTCGAAGTCGACGACGGTCGGCGGCACCGGCTTCGCGGCGGGCGGCTGGCCGGAGGACGCGGCCGGCGTGGCCGCGGCACCCGGCAACGGCCGGGCATCGGCCGGCCGCGG
>JBDIBB010000265.1:0-3245 GCA_039812685.1 Vicinamibacteraceae bacterium | reverse complement strand
GTCACCGTGCCTGGCCCGGCACCCAGCTCGAGCAGGTGATCGCCCAGCGCGCCGCCGGCCAGCGTCCAGTCGAGGAGATCACGGGCAATGGTCTCTCGCCAGTGTCCGGTGCGGCAGTACCAGCGGTGCAGACGATTCATGCCGGGCAAGCATCTCACGGCCGGAGTGGCACCTGCGGTCGGCGATCCCCGCGCCGGCCGGCACCGCGCCCGGATCCGCCGGTCCTACGCGGCGCCGTCTCGCAGCGTCACGGGCCGCCGGGAGACGATGCCGATCGCACGCAGGCAGGGCGCGTACTGACGGAACACCCGCCGTACGCTGCGGAGACGCCGTGCCGCGCCCGGCGTGCGCAGCGCGTTGAAGACGAAGCGCACGGCGCGCAGCAGCCCCTCGTCGCGCACGAGGCGACCGGGCTCGAGCAGCAGCATCGGCACGATCGTCGTCTGCTCGACGCTGAAGCCGGCATCCGTGAACCAGCCGACCCAGTCGCGCACGCGACCGATGCGGACGCCGACGTGGATCGCCTCCGACAGGTCGGCCTGGATCTTCGCCAGCGCCGCATCGTCCACGTCGCCGTCGACCGCCAGCTCGTGGGTGAGATAGCGCCCCCCGGGTCGGAGCACGCGGAACGCCTCGCCCATGATGGCGCGCTTGTTGGCCGCGGTCTGCATGCTCAGCATCGCCTCGCCGACGACCACCGTCGCCGAGCCGTCATCGAGCGGCACCGCCGAGGCATCGCCGTGGAGGATACGGGCCGAGGCGACCCCGGAGCTGGCGAGCACCCGTTCGGCGATGCGTGCCGCGTCGCGGTCGCGTTCGACGCCGGTGTAGGTGCGCGGATGCCGCGCGAGGATGAGCGCGGCGGTCCGGCCCAGGCCGGGCGCCAGCTCCACCACGTCGTCGTCCGGGCCTGGCGCACCCTGCGCAAGCAGCCACCGTGTCGTCTCGAGGCCACCCGGGCGCAGCACGCGTTTGCCCAGTCGCGCCATCAGCCAGTGGGCCGGCATCTTGCCGACGTCGAGGTGGGCTCCGATGGTGGCGACAGGCGCGTCCGTATCGAGGGGTGTGGCCATGCCGCGAGTATGGCGTGCGCGGCCGGGCGGCTCTTTGATCCCGCGCAAGGTCGCCGGCCTCCCCTGCCCCGTCCACCGCCCTTGCCAGCCCCTCGCGTCGCGGGGCGTCCCGACCAGGCCAGCCCGGCGGTATAGTGCGCAGGTGATGGATCCGTTCGTCGCCTCGGCCGACGTGCCCACACTGCTGCGGCTGGCGCTGGCGCTGGCGCTGGGGCTGTTCATCGGCATCGAGCGCGAGCGCCGGCGGAAGGAGGCCGGGCTGCGCACCTTCGCCTTCGTCGCGCTGATGGGCGCCACCGGTGGCCTGCTCGACGACCGGTTCGCGCTGCTCGCCCTGGGCCTGCTCGGCATCCTCGTGGTGCTGCTCAACGTCGAGACCATCCGCACCGGCGAAGGCGCCGAGATCACCACGTCGGCCGCGCTGCTGCTCACCGGGTTCGCGGGCGTGCTCGCCGGCAAGGGCCTCACCTTCACGCCCACCGTCCTCGGCATCGCGACGGCGGGCCTGCTGGCGTGGAAGGAGCCGCTGGCCGGCTTCAGCCAGGCGCTCACCGGATCCGAGTTCCGGTCTGCCGTCCTGCTGGCGATCATCGCGTTCATCGTCTACCCGGTGCTGCCCGAGGGCAGCATCGATCCCTGGGGCCTGGTCGCGCCGCGCGCCGCCTGGCTCACCGTCATCCTGATCGCCGCCCTCGGCTTCGCCGACTACGTGCTGCTGAGGATCTACGGCGCACGCGGCGTCGAAATCACCGGCTTCCTGGGCGGGATCATCAACAGCACGGTCACGGTCACCGAGTTCGCCACGCGGGTCCGCGAGTCCGGGGGCAGCTTCGCGGCCTATGCCTTCCGGGGAACCGTGCTGGCCACCATGGCGATGCTGGTGCGCAACGTCGCGATCCTCGGGTTCCTCTCGCTGGACGCCTTCCGCGCCGCGCTGCTGCCGCTCGCGGCGATGGCCCTGGGCACGATCGGGGGCGCGCTGGCCGTGTCGCGCTCGCACCCGGCGGCGTCAGGCGGGGCTGGACGGGGCGAGCCTGGCCCCGGCCACGACGCGCCGGCGCTGGTGGCGATGCGGTCGCCGTTCTCCCCCGTGGCCACGCTGAAGTTCGGGCTCGTGTTCCTGGCGCTCGAGGTGCTGGGCACGCTCGCCCAGCGCGGAGCCGGATCGATCGGGTTCTACGCGGTGAGCGTCGCCGGCGGCGCCGTATCGAGCGCCAGCGCCGTGGCGTCGGCCGCCAGCCTGAGCGCGGCCGGCACGATGCCGGCCGCGACGGCAGCCACCGGCGCCGTCCTGGCCTCGATGGTCAGCGCGCTGATCGACCTGCCGGTGATGGCGCGCTTCGGCGGGGATCGCGCCCTCACGCGACGCCTGACGATCGTCCTGCTCATCGCGGTGGCGTCAGGACTGGCCGGCGTACTCCTCCATTGGGTCTGGCTGCTGCGGTAGGACCCGTCGCGGCAGGACACGGTCTCCCGAGAGCGCGCAGGCGCACCAGCGGTCGCCCCCCGTGCCCGCGGCGCTTCCGGCGGGACCGGCCGCGGGGCTACACTGCGCCGAACCTCGTCGCGGCCCTCCTCGAGGTCAGCCGGAGCCGTCCATGCGTGCCACATCCCCTGCCGCTCTCATCCTCGCAGGCGTCCTGTCGATCGTGACGGCCGTGCCGGCCGCGCGTGCCGGGCAGGCCCCGGCCCAGCCCGCCGCCCCGGCGGCCGCCGCTGCCGCCACGACGCCCCATCCGATCACGCTCGACGACACGCTGGCCTTCAGGAACATCTCGCTGGCGGTCTTCTCCAGCGACGGGCGCTGGCTGGCCTATCGGCTGACCCCGCTCCAGGGCGACAGCGAGGTGGTCCTGCGGGAGGTGGACTCGGATCGCGAGTACCGCTTCCCGGTTGGCGAGCTGCCCCCGCCGCCCGAGGCGTCGGGCGGCCCTCCGCCGGCGGCCACCTCCGACCTCCTGTTCTCCGACGATGGCCAGTGGCTGGCGATGACCGTGTTCCCGGCGCGCAAGGAGGCGGAGCGCCTGCGGCGGCAGCGCAAGCCGCTGCAGAATGCCGTCCGGCTGGTCGGGGTGGCGACCGGCGAGCCTGTCGACTACCCGGGCGTGCGGCAGTTCGCCTTCTCGGGCGAGTCGTCGGTGGCCATCGCCTTGCTGCGCTACGCGCCCGAAC
>JBDIBB010000264.1:0-3258 GCA_039812685.1 Vicinamibacteraceae bacterium | reverse complement strand
TTGAGGGAGGAGCAACGCCGCCAGCCGGGATGCCCCGCCCGTCGGACGCAGCGCCACTTTCGCCACGGGCTGCTAGCTGTCACCGGTGATCTTCACGATGGCGGCATGGTGCGTCAGGCGATCGACAAGGCCGACAGCGCACGACGCGTTCGGGAAGATGGTGTGCCAGTCGCGGAACGCCAAATTGGTCGTCAGCACGATCGACTTCTGTTCGTAGCGGCGGGTCACGATTTGGAAGAGCAGGTCGGCGGCGTGCGCATCGTAGGCGAGGTAGCCAATCTCGTCGATGCACAACAACGATGGCCGCACATAGTGGCGGAGGCGGCGGTCGAGGCCACGGGCGGTCTCCTGGCCGTTGAGGTCCAGCAACAAGTCGGCGGCGGTCGTGAAGAGGGCGGAGTGGCCTTGGAGGATGGCCTGGTGCACGAGGTTCTTGGCAAGCATGGTCTTGCCGAGCCCCTGGGCGCCGACGAGGACGACATTTTCGGCATCGCCGAGAAACGCGAGCGAGAAGAGCCGGTCGACGAGGGGCCGGTCGAGGTCCTTGGGCCAGGTCCAATCGAAGTCGGCGACAGGCTTGAAGCGGCCCAGCCGGGCGCGCTTGAGGCGGCGCTCGAGACTGCGGCGGGCGCGGTCCTCGAGCTCGGTGGTCGCGAGGGCTTCGAGCAGCACCACCGGCGTCCAGCGATCTTTGGTGGCGCGGGCGACGAGATCGTTGAGGTCGGCGGCGACGCGCGTGAGGCCCAGGCGGCGCAGGTGGCTACTCAGGGTCGGGGTCAGGCTCGGGGCTGAGGGCATCGTAGGTCTCCAAGGCGTGCGGCTGGACGTCGAGGTCCTGCACGCCGGGATGCGCGGGCAGGGCGAGGGGGACGAGGGGCTTGAGGCCGCGCCGGCGGCGCTGCTGGTCGAGGACAAACGCGATGGTGGCGGCGCTCGGAGCCTCGCGGGTGAGCGCCTGTTCGACGGCGGCGGCGAGCGCGGGCGCGCCGTAGTCGTCGAGCAAGTGGGCCAGCCGCCGGAGCTGCGAGACGCCGGCATCCCCGCGCGTCGCCTACTGCGTGAAGAGCCGATCGAGGCTGGGCACGGCCTGGCGCAAGCGCTCGCGCGTGGTGACGGGCCGCGCGGCGGCCTTGGCGGCGGTCAACGCGGCGACGTGCGCGTCGTCCTCGATGACGGCGCCGCTGTCGTAGCTGCGGACGTGGCGCGCGAGCTCGGTCGGGCCGTCGACGACACGGACGGTCGTGGCGTCGGCAAGCAGGGGAAGCGGGCGCCCGACGTGCGTGTGCGGAACGGAGTAGCGGTTGCGGTCGAAGGCGACGTAGGGCTGTTTCCTGGGGCGGACCGCCTTGACCAGCGTGGTCTCGAAGGGGTGGGCGGGCAAGGGTAGCAGCAGGCGCTGCTCCTCGGTGAACACGCTGGCCACGGTCTGGTCGCGCGCATCGGGATGCCGCCGCTGGTGCGCGACGGTGTCGCGCCAGGTGACGAACTGCTGGGTCAGATCGTCGAGGTCGCGAAAGGGGCGGGCCGCGAAGAAGGCGTGGCGCAGATACTGGATCTGCCGCTCGACCTTGCCCTTCTCATGCGCGCGCGCCGGGGTACAGGGGCGGGGCGCGAAGTGATAGTGCCCCGCCAGCTCAAGCAGCCGCGGATGGAAGTGCACGGCGCTGCCCTGGCGATCGAGGACCGCGCTCTTGAGATTGTCGTACACAAGCGTCCGCGTACACCCACCCAAGGCGGCAAAGGCCTCGACGTGGCCGCGGAGAAAGCTCTCGCGCGTCTGGTCCAGCGTGAAGACCGCGTGGATCGCGCGCGAGTACCCCAGCACCAGCACGAACGCGGACCGCGCTCGTACGCCGCGGCCGATCCGGATCGTGCCGAAGCTGCCCCAATCCACCTGCGCGACCTCGCCTGGCAACGTGGCGAGCCGCAAGTAGGCTTGACTCGGCGGGGCGGGCCGCAGACGCTGGACCGCACGCCGCACCTGCACGGCGGACCCGGGATAGCCGCGGTGCCGCAGCATCTCGTGGAGGCGCGTGGCGCGGAGCCGGGGATACTGCGCCAAGGTGTCGCGCACGAACGGGAGATACGGGTCGAGCGCGGTGGCGCGGCACCGGCCACCGCGGGTGACGACGCTGGCGCGATTGATCGCGGCCAGGACGGTCTCATGGTGTACGCCGAGCTGGGTGGCGATGGTGCCGACCGTCCAGTGCTCGGCGTAATACAGCCGACGAATCTCGGCGCGTTGCTCCGGCGTCATCATGGGGGCGCTCCCGAGACGTGCGCCGGTGCCGCCCGTGCGGCAGAAGGAGCCACCCGCTCTGGCGGCTGCAGACCAGGCATCGCCACCCACCGGCCAGCGGTGGGGTCGGCGGCGCCGGCAGCACGTCGGCGGGCCGTGTGGGCGGCGAAGCCTGGATAGGGGAACCCTGATCCATCACGCGGCGCCGCGCGCGATAGGCCCGCTGGCGATCGCGGTGATCCAGCCGGCCCTCGGGACTCTGCTGATGCCGGCGTCGGGCCGCGCGTAGCGACGCGTGGCGCGCGCCTGTCCGGCACGAGGCAGAACAGTACGCGTGCCCGCGATCACAGGACGGGCAGAGGGTGAACGGTCGGGCGCAGGCCCGACACGACCGGAGCAGAAGGGCCGAGTCCACGGCGTCGCAGCGCAGCGCGCCACGACCCGAAACTCAGACGTGCGACGGTGGCAGAATGAACCGGGCCGATTCGGCTCATCGCAGCGTCGAATCGGTCAAGAGGGCCCGGAGCGCTCACTCCGGGTCCTCGCCGTCACGTCGCTCGACCGCCTACCTTACTCAACTCCCCCTAAGAGGGCCACGGCCAGGCGGCCGCCTCCAGGGCTCCGCGCCCAACCCGCGCTCCGCGCGCTGCGCGCGGCGCCCCAGACCGGCGCCCCTGGACCCGGCCACCCGCCCGTGGCAGAGCATCGTCATCGTCGGCTACGCCGACGACTGTGTTACGAGACACCAGCCGCCGACTTGCGTTCAGAATCACGCGGTCTTAGGTGAGCGCTGACATCTTCCGCGCCCGCTCCTGAACAGATCGTCGCCGACGCCGGGCCCGTGGCCGTCACGCTCGACCTGCGCAAGTACAGCGTCACGCGCAGCGACACGCCGGCCGAGGACCTGCCGCCGCTCGTGTTGCCGCGAGCGAAAGTAAGACTGAACCATCCGGAATTAGCGTGGGTATAGATCCAACCCTCCGCAGTGAAAATAGATCGCGGTCGTGAAGTTCGACGCG
>JBDIBB010000263.1:0-3263 GCA_039812685.1 Vicinamibacteraceae bacterium | reverse complement strand
CTCGCGCGGGACGACTCTCGACGCCAGCCGGAACACCACGGCGTCGGGCGCCACGCGTTCGGCCCACACGTCGAACCGCGGGCCGAACGGCGCCGTGTCCACCGCCAGCGCCGCGAGCCCGGTTTCCGGCTGCATGCGGATCAGGACGGAGAACCCCCTCTCGATCGCGCGCCGGCACAACTCCGGCGGGAGTTGCTGGAATACGTACGCCATCGATTGCCCGGCGGCCAGCCGCCAGGAGGGACCGGCGCGGTCCGACACCACCGCACCCGACTGTGGAAACCCAGCCGCAGGTTGCCAGCCGAGCGACATCGGGTCGTGCCGGCCGTCGAAGGCCACCACGAAGAACGCTGACAGCGGCAGCCCCATGGACAGCCAGTTCGGCACGCCGTCGTTGTCGCTGTCCTCGTCGGCGTCGGCGATGCCGTTGCCGTCGGAGTCCGCGCGGTCGGGATCCAGCCCGGCGGCAGCCTCCACGATGTCGAGCAGGCCATCGCCGTCCGTGTCGTCGGAGGCCGACCGGCTGGCGCTCAGGCGCGAAAGGAGTCCCGGGCCGGGAACCGACGATGGGCCTCTGGCGATCGTGTCGAGGCCGAGCCCCTGCCAGCGCGCCGACCATGCGCGATGGAGCGCGGCACCAGCCATGTCGTGATCGCCGGCCGCCTGTGACCGCCGTGCCGCCTCGATGGCGACGACCGACGTCAGCGGATCCTCATCGGCCAGAACGGACGCGGCGTGCGCCTGCGCATTCATGAACGAGGTGTCCGCACGCGTGTCGCGCGCCCGACGCTCGCACTCCGCCAGCCTCGTCCAGAGCACGGCGAACACGCCGCGGAGGCCTGGCAGCAGCGGCCGTGCGAGATGGATTGCGCTGCGCATCGCGACGGCGGCCCCCGCCGGATCGGTCTCCCGGCGGGCGACCGCCAGGGCCTGGTAGCCAGCGAACAAGTCGAATTGCGCGGTATCCAGGCCGTCGGGCGGTTTCGACGATCGGCCGCGCACGGCGAGCGCCGAGCCCGCCGCCAGCGTTCCCGCCAGCACTCCAGCCGAGAGCAGGCCCACCACCACCGCGACAGAACGTCGCGCGTCCCTTGGCGGCTGAGAGATCGCCGAGTTCTCGGCTTCCCACAGGGCCCGATGGAGGACCGCGGCGCTCGGGGGGCGCTCCTCCGGGGCGGACCGCAGGCACCACTCGACCACGCGCACGCAGGCTGCCGGCAGGTCGGGACGCACCTGGCGCAACGGGCGAGGGGCGGTGTGCCGATGCAACTCTCGGAGCGCTCCCAGCGTGGGCGCCTCGATCGGGAATTCGCCTGACACCAGCCGGTAGAGCAAGACGCCGACGGAGTAGATGTCGCTGGCAACGCCTGGCCGGCAGCCCGCGAACAACTCCGGCGCCATGTAGAGCGGCGTGCCGGCGAGCGACTCGACACGGGTATCGTTGGGCACCAGTTCGGCGGTGGCGCCGAGGTCCATGACGACAATGCGCCCGCCCGGTTCGCGGACGACGTTCTGGGCCTTGATGTCGCCGTGAACGAGGTCTGCCGCGTGGATGGCCGAAAGCGCGCGGCAGACCTCGCGACCGATGCCGAGTGCTTCGCGTGCCGAGCACGTACCCTGGGCGGCGAGGATACGGTCCAGCGTCGGTCCGCGCAACAACTCCATCCAGAGGCCGATCCGTCCCTCGTGCTCGTCGGCGCCGAGGATGGAGACAACCGAGGGGTGCGAGACGCGCGCCAGCCGGCGCGCTTCTTCCAGGGTTTCCAGCGTCGCCTCCGGGCCCAGCAGCTTGAGGGCGACGTCCCGGGCCAGGCGCGTGTCGCGGGCGCGATGGACCGTCCCGTGCGCGCCGCGCCCGAGTTCCTCCAGCAGGATCAGGTGGCCCCAGCGCCTCTCGTCGTCCTCCACCAAACGCGTGTCGGGGATCGCCTGCCCCTGCGCGTCGGTTCCGGCGATGAGGGCGAAGCCCTCGGCCAGGGTGCGCAGTTCTCGGAGCGCATCCTTCTCCGAATCGTTCGCGGCGCTCTCGAGCAGGTGATCCCAGTCGACCGGGCGCGCGTCCGCGACAAGGGCAATCGCTCGCTCGAGCGCGGCGGGCATCTCAGCGATCGTCCGGGTGGCCGGCGTGCGAGTGGTTACCAGGTGCGACCGGAGTGCCGTCGAGCCTGGCCATGGCTGACAGCAACCGGCCGATGGCCTTGGTGCAGGCCTTCCGCGCCGCGTCCTCGGTGCGCTTGCCGAGCGCCGACGCCAGTTCCTGGTGCGTGAATCCGAACTCGAACCGGGCGACGATCGCCTCGCGGTCCTCGGGCGAGAGCGTTTCGAGGGCGGTCTCGTACCGCTTCCATCGCTGGAGTCCGATGGCCTGCTCGAGGGGGCACGGGCCGTCGCCGGGCAGCGACGGTGTCACCGCTGTCAGTTCCGGCGCCCGGCTCGACTTGCGCAGTTCGTCGCGCACCGCGTTGGCGACCGCACGCTTGAGGTAGTTCTGGAAGGCGTCGTGGTGGCTGGGCTCGAACGACTGGAGGTTGCGAACGGCCTTGAGCAGCGTATTCTGCGCGAGATCGTCGGTGTCGCAGAGCGTCCGCACCCGCGGTCTGATTCGTCCGTGGAGCCACCGGACGAGCCGTGGCCGGTAGCGCGCAAGGAGGGCGTTCAGCGCTTCCTCGTCACCGGCCCTGGCCCGCTCCAGCAACGTCAGCGAGTTCTCCGCCTCGAGGCGGGCGCTCCGCGACGAGTCGGCATCCATGGAGGCGCTCGATCTTGCGTCGGCGCGCGAACCCCGTCAAGTTTTCGACAGGCCAGCCTGCGACAGGCCTCTCTCAGCGGTCGGCCGGGGTACTGCTCCCCGATGCGTGGGCTACGCTCGCGACCTGTTCGTGGCGCGGGGGGGTGTGGGATGTCGGTGGGGTTGCGGGCGCGGCAGGCGCTGGCGCGATGGCGGGAGCGGTTCGGCGGCCAGTAACCGCTGCCGCGGCGGAGCGCGGCCGAGGCGCCCCGGGCGCTCGGGCGTGGGGCGGAGTGCGCAGTACGGCGCCGCTTCCCGGGGCCGGTCAGCGCATCCGCGCCAGCGTGACGCGGTCGATCGCGCAGGTGATCGTGGCCGCCTTGCCAGCCATCTCGAGCGTGACGCTCGCCGTCGGCGCGAACGCCGGGAAGTCGAACGTGAAGGTCCCTCCTCCGGCATCGAGCACCTGCGATGCCGGCGCCACCGGCTTGCCGCCACGTTTCAGGACGAGCGCGGTCAGCGGGTTCTGGCCGGC
>JBDIBB010000262.1:0-3304 GCA_039812685.1 Vicinamibacteraceae bacterium | reverse complement strand
CAGGGGACCGCGCGGCGGCGGCCGTCGATCTGCTGGGGCTTCAATGGGGCCGCGGCTGAACAGCCGCGGAATCTCACCCTGACCGACCATGACCGGTTCGTTCGGGCGCTTCAATGGGGCCGCGGCTGAACAGCCGCGGAATCAGCACCGCCCGCAAGTATACAGTTTTCAAAGACCTGCAGGGCCTGTTGCGAGGGGTCCCGACTCCAGCTCCCCATCCGCTCGTCCAGACGCCCCTCATCGCTCCCAGCCGCACCACTTTCCGCGGATTTCCCCCGCGCGAGCGATCCCCGCGCTTTCGCTGCCACCCCACCGCTCGCACCGGCACTCGCTCACCGGGTCTCGAAGCCGGGATATCGCGCAATCTCCCCGCCAACCACCCGTGCGAGCAGGCGCGCCTGAATTTCCAGCACCCGGCGATAGTTCACACGATACCCGAAGAGCGGGTGCGTCACGAGGCCGTCCATCCGCTGCTCGAAGGCCCGGATGAAGCCCTTGCGGCCGCTCGGCGTGAGCGAGACCGCATCGCCCGCGCGGACGAAATCGCGGGCGGTCACCATGCCGGTGTTCACCGCCGTCAACACCGCGGAATCGGCGATGAGCGGCCGGAACCCCTCCATCAGATCGAGCGCCAGCGCCGGCCGCCCGAATCGCGGCTGGTGATAGAACCCCATGAACGGATCGAAGCCGACGGCGGCGCACACGATCGTGAGGTCCTTCGTCAGCAGGCTGTAGGCGAACGAGAGCAGTGCGTTCACGGGATCGCGCGGCGGCCGCCGGTTCCGATGCTCGAAGCGAAACGGCAGATCGTCGGGCTGCCGTCCCTCGTCACCCACCTTGAGCATCCCGCCGAACTGCTCGAAGTAGAGCCGGGCGGCGGCGCCCTCGATGCCGAGCAGCGACTCGAGCTCGCGCGCCTCGACGGCCTGCGCGGCCAGTTGCTTCATGCGCGCCAGCACGAAGGCCTTCGGCTCCACGTGGTTGCGCTGCAGCAGCACGCGCTGGTTGCGGATCTTGGTGGCGACGATCCCCTGTGCCAGCCGGAGGCAGAAGTCGGGGTCTTCGGCGCGGAGGAACTGGCTGCGGCGCAGGAACACGTTCTTCAGGCCGAGCGCCTGCGTCGTGCCGTAGAACCAGCCGCCCATCGAGAAGTGCGCCACCGGCTTCTCGGCCCAGCACAGCGCCTGCACCGCCGCTCCCGTCACGGTGACGTTTCCGAAGACGTTCACCTGCGACACGTCGGCGAGCCGTACTTCCTGCACCACCTGCTGCCTGTCGCGCACCTGCAGCAGGTCGCCCGACTTCCCGATGGTGAGCGCGAACCCCGTCACGTACAGCGGGCGCAGGTCGTCGCGTGCCGGCACGAGCCGCCGCAACTCGAGCTCGTCGCTGCCGGCGCCGTCCAGCGGCCGCCCGTCGTCCTGCAGGTCGTCGAAGAGCGCGAGTTGGGTGGCTGGCGTTTCGCCGGTCCCCAGCGACATGGCGGCCAGCGTCTCGTCGGGAAGGCAGATGCCCACCAGCGAGCAGCGCGGGCACTTCTGGCTGTCGTCGAGCGGTGCCGGGATGCGCCCCGCTTCGGCCAGCGTCCTGGCGCCCCGGAGCGCGGACAGTGTCAGCCCTGTCGTCGCCTCGTCGATCGGCACGCGCACCCGCTGCCGCGTGGCGTGGTAGTAGAGCACCGCGTCGTCCACGCGATAGCCGTGCTCGCGCAGGATCAGAGCCTGCGCGCAGACCTGGACGATGTCGGCCGGCCAGGCGGCTGGGCCCTCGTCGGTGACGCGCGGGCTCCCCTTCTTGTAGTCGACGGGCGAGACCACGCCGCCCTCACCTTCCACCAGGTCGATGGTCGCGATGAGATGATGCGCCTCGCTCGACAGTTGCACCGAACGCGCGTGGATCTGCTCGTCGGGTGACAACTCGGCCGCCGGCGTGAGCCCGTCCTCCTTCCGCTGGAGCTTCTCGTGGCGGTTCGCGCCCTCGACGGTGTCGGCGTTGTGGGCGAACACCCCCTCGACCCACTCGTAGAAGAACAGCCGAGGGCAGTAGACGAACTCGTTGAGCATGCGCGCAGGCAGGTAGTCGGGCAGTTCCACGCGCCGTGTGAGACCGCCCCTCGCCATCAGCGGGCGGTCGGGAAACACAATCCGTGTCGGGACCGGTTGGCCTGTCATGATTGCACCTCGTGTCGTCGCTCACGTGTCGTCGCGGCCGTCGACGATGTAGCAGGGGGCGTCGATCGAGGCGTAGGGGCGCCCGAGCGCCGTGATGACGCGGTCACCCCGCCCCTCGACGGGTCCGAGATCGACGAACAGCACCTGGTCGTGGCGGTCGTTGATCAGTTCGCTGAGCCTGTGGCGGCAGCGGGCGAGGCCCATCGGCGTGAACTGGCACTCGAAGACGGAGAACTGGAGGTGGTCGCCGAGCCCGCACAGCGCCTTGTGGACTCTGGCCCGGCGTTTGTCGTCGGTGATGTCGTAGCAGACGAGGAAGGTGTTGCGCATGCCGATCGCCGCCGGGGCCTCCCGCTCGGATCAATCGGCGGCGGTGGGTGTTTCGGTGAATCAGGGCCCAGGCGTGCGCAGAGGTCGGCCCGGTCGGCAGCCGTGGCAGCCTGTCTCCCGACACGACCTGCTGCCCGGCGGCAGTGCGGCGGCCGCGGCGGCCGCTACCAGTTGCGGAGGGCTTCGTGACACCGCGGCCGGCGAAGGCCGGCGGCAGTGCGGCGGCCGCGGCGGCCGCTACCAGGGTGGTGTCGTTCGCACGCGGACGCGGACGGCGGATCGTTGTCGCTCGGCGACGGCGATGAACGGCACGACGACGTCGATGCTGGACGAGCGGAGGGCATCGACGAGTTCGAGCACGAACCCTGCCGAGATGTGGCCGGGACGAAGATAGACGATGCCGACGAACGGCATCCCGGCACGAATGGCGGACCGCCCGAACGCCAGGTCGTGCGTGAGGACGACACGTCCCTGCCGCGTCGCGAGTTCCAGCACGTCCCGGTCGGGCTGCCCCACCAGTGCGTCGTCCCAGACCGTCCGCACATCCAGCCCGCGGTCGCGGAGTCCGCGGACAACGTCTGGAATGAGGTTCTCGTCGGCGAAGAGGGGAAGGTCGAGCGGCTTCACGCGGTGATCGGCAGGTCCCACGTCCGTTCGCCCCGGAGTGCGCGCGCGGCGTAGCGGAACGCCGCGGCCAGGCCCTCGGGAGTGAGCTGGGGATACTGCCCGAGGATCTGCTCGGGCGCTGCGCCACTGGCCGCCAGTTCGAGGAGGAAATCGACGCTGAGCCGCGTGCCGCGGAC
>JBDIBB010000261.1:0-3317 GCA_039812685.1 Vicinamibacteraceae bacterium | reverse complement strand
CATCCTAACGAGCGGGCGGGCCGCCGAGGGGTGCTCCGGTCGGTCCGTCACCGCTCGGGCCGACGGCGGCGGCGTCCGGCACCGGATCTGCTGCCCGGGCACGCTCCCACGCCTTGGCGTACCGGGTGCCGACGAACAACAGCAGCAGACCGACGACGAGGAACGCCCCCACGCGGGCGATGGCGTCGAGCATGGACAGGTCGAGCAGGAACAGCTTGACGAGCGCGAGTCCGGCCAGGACCAGCGCGAGAGCCAGCCAGACGCCGGCGCGTTCACGAGACGACGCCAGCCCGAACCGCAGGAGCAGCACGCACAGGAGCATCCACGAACTGGTGACGAGGAACTGGCCGGCCTGGAATCCTGCGGCCGGGTTCCGCAGCAGCACGCCGACCAGCGACGCCAACTCGACGACCCCGACGGACCCCATGCCGAGCGAGATCGCCCAGGCGCCGTAGAGGGAAACCGTGCGCTCGCGGAAGAACCTCGAGACGCCCAGGTGGAGCAGCACGCCGAGCGGAATGCCGAGCAGGGAGCGGAAGGCGTCCTCGGCGGTCGCGGTGGAGGCCGATGCCTGCCCGAGCACGTGGGACACCTGCGGGAACCACATGAGCACCGCGGCGGCGCCGAGGATGACCCCGATGCTCCAGCTGACCCACGACCGCGCGCCGACGCCGGCGGCGAGATACGCGATGGCCAGACCCATGGCGATGGCGCCAACGTAGCGCTGATCGGTGATCGCGAACACAGTCAGGAAGACGAAGAGCGCACCGAGCGGGAGGAGGGTCGCCCGTGCCCCCGACCGCACGAAGGGCAGCGCCCCGGCCACCGTGAAGGCCACGGCCACCACCCAGAAGGCGAGCGCCTGCAGGACGACCGAGTCGAGCAGCGCGGGCGCGAGAACGGCAGGCAGGGCGGCTGCCACGGCCAGACCGAGCCGGGTGGCGAGCAGGCCGCCCGGTTCGCGCGGCGCGGTGAGGATGCTGACCAGCGCCAGCCCGACGAACACGAGGGCCAACCCGACGACGACGAGCCGCTCGACATCGTCGAGCGTGGCGCCGGGGCCGGTGACCACGTACACGAGCATGCCGACCGTGGGCAGCACGCGCGCCAGCGGCAGTACCCGCCAGCCACGGCGGCCCTCGAACCACTGCGTGACGCCGCTCAAGGCGACCATGAGGGCGGCCGTCACGACGGGCTCGGCCGACCCGATGAAGGGCGCCAGCACGAGACTGGCGAGGACGGCGACGACGGCCAGCACCTCGTTGTCCCACAGCCGGGCCAGGGTGAGCCCAGCCAGCCCGATGGCGGCGACGAGCGCCAGCCCCACCAGCGGCGGGAGCCAGCTATAGATGACAGTGGCCGCCACCACGCTGAGGAACCCGGAGGCCACGCCCGTCGCCGCGAGCGCGGGCGCGCCGGGATTGTCGGGGCTGCGACCGTGCACCCAGAACGCGATGCCGAGCAGCACCACGCCCAGCCCCGCGGCCGCGAGCGTGCGCGCCAAGGGTCCGAAGAACCCGTACTGGGCGGCGAGCGCGAGCAGAAACGCGATGCCGATGAGCGTCACCCCCGCCCCCACCACCGCGAGCAGCCGGGCCAGGAACTGGGGCCGCTCCCACACCGGCGGCCGCGGCGGCGCCGGAAGGCGAAGCGTCGGCGCAGAACCGGGTATCGGCCGAGGTGCCGGCGCCTGCTGCGGCACCGGACCCGGTTGGGGAGCCGGAACCGGCCGGGGCACCGGGGCGGGTTGGGGGACGGGAACAGCCTGCGGCGAGGGAAACTGCACCGGAGTCGGCACGGGGTGGGGCGGCGGGGCAGCCGGGGGGAACGGGAAGGGCATTGTGGCCGCAGGCTGTGTGGCGACCCGCCGCTCGAGGTCACTCAGTGTGCGCTGCAACGTTTCGACCCGTTGGCGGCCGAGGGCAGCGATCCGGCCGTCGATCTCGGTGAGACGGCGCGTGATGGCCTCGAGTTCCTCCAGCAGGGCGCCGAACTCGTCAGGGGTGGGTCCGTGTGTCATGCATGTCCTCCATTTCCGGACCACCGTAACTGGCGGCAGGGGCCGACGCATCCGCCAGTCGGTCGCCCATCGCGACGAGGGCGTCGACCACCGCGCGCACCGACGGCCGCGCGTAGCGGTCCGGCCGGCACAGGGCGACGATGCTGCGGCGGGCCGGGAGCCCTGCGACCGGGCGCAGCACCACATGGTCGACCCGGTGGGTCGTCAGCCGCGGCAGCAGCGCCAGCCCGACGCCCTGGGCGACGAGCGCCGCGATGAGCCGGTTGTCGCGGAGGCGGAGCCGACGCGTCAGGCGCTCGCCAGCAGCGGTCTCGATCGCGATCAGCAGGCTGTCGAACGGATAACCCTCGGGCACCCCGATCCACGTGGTCCCTCGCAGGTCGACCGGCCGGAGGGCGTCCCGACTGGCCAGCGGATGGTCCACCGTGAGCGCCACGTCGACCTGTTCGCGCGCCAGCACGCGCCGGACGAGCCGTTCGGCACCAGCGGGACGATCGCCGCTGAGGCTGTGCGCGATGACGATGTCGTGGTCGAGCGTCCGGTCGGCGTACTCGGCTTCCATGAGGTCGAAGTCGTGCAGGTCGAGGTCGACGCCGGTGCGTGCGAACCGCACCACCAACTCGGGCAGCAACGCCGCGCCCGCGCTGGGGAAACAACCGATGCTCACGGGACCGCCGACCTCACCTCGAGCGGCATCCAGGCGCGCCTGCAGGGCGGCCAACGCGGCGGACACCTCCTCCGCGCCCTCGGCCAGCAGGCGCCCTTCGGCGGTGAGTCGCAGCCCACGCCCCTCACGCTCCACCAACGCTGGCGTTGTGGCTCCGCCAGGGCCGCCCAGCGAGCGGCCTCGTGGTCCGTGACGCCCTCGGGCAGCCGGTCCACCCGGACGCCTACTCGCGCTTCAAGACGCTCTGCACCGAGGCGTGTGTGCCCGACCCCGGGTCGATCCACAACACCCGGCACACCCTGGCCAGCGCGCTCAAGGAGGCGGGCGTGCCCGACAACCAGGGCGCGGCCCTGCTGGGGCACGACCCGCAGACCTACCTGCGGTTCTACGTCCTGGCCGACGACGACGCCGCCGCCGAGGCGGCCGAGGTCGCGGGGCGGGTGTTCGCTGCCTTGTGACACGCGCTTGCGACACGGAAAGGGCCAAGGCCGATCCCACCCGGTACGGGGGATCGGTCTTAGCGCTTGTCAGGTGGCGAATCGCCGCCGCCCTAGCACCCCGGGCAGGAGTCGAACCTGCTGCGCTAATCCTGATTCAAAGTCAGGCGGGCCCTACCGAAAGACCAACCGG
>JBDIBB010000260.1:0-3334 GCA_039812685.1 Vicinamibacteraceae bacterium | reverse complement strand
TGTGGATCAACCGCGGCCCCGCGCCCTGGTCCACCTTCTTCCGGAGCCGGGTGATGTGGACGTCGATGACGTTGTCGAGGGGCGTCCCGCGTGAGGGTTCCTTCCACACCTCTCGCGCGAGCATTTCCCGCGAGACAATCTGCCCCTGGTGCCGCAACAGGTATTCGAGGAGCTCGAACTCACGCGAGGTCAACTCTACGGCCTGGCCGCCGCGCTCCACGCTTCGCGCCAGCGGATCGAGTTGCAGGTCCGCAAGCCGCACGCGCAGGGCGTTCTCGGGACGGCCGCGCCGCAACAGGGCCCGCAGCCGTGCCAGCAACTCGGAGAAGGCGAACGGCTTCACGAGGTAGTCGTCGGCGCCGCCGTCGAGCCCGCGCACGCGGTCCTCGACCGCGTCGCGCGCGGTCACCATCAGGACCGGCACGTGCAGCCCGCGGCCGCGCAGGCCGGCGAGGATCTCCAGCCCGCTGCGGCCCGGCAAACCGATGTCGAGCAAGATCGCGTCGAACGGTTCCGTCGTGGCGCGGAAGAAACCATCCTCGCCGGAGCGCGCCACGACGATGTCGTAGCCCTCGCCGGTCAGGCCCGCGCGCAGCGCGCCGGCGACCTTTGGATCGTCCTCGACCACCAATATCCGCATAGACCTCTTCCGGCTCATCTCGAACGCGCGGTGGCACTCCCACAAACGAGAAGGGCCGGGGGGTGTCCAATCCCCCGGCCAAGGAGCGTGGCCCGAGACACGTCAAACTCGGGTCGTCCAGACCATAACGGACCGACACATCGGCCACTCTGAAGAGTACCTGAAGTTTTGGTCAGGTTGGCGGCGCGTCGTTCGGCGGGCATGTGCGCGTCGGACGCTGGGGTCGCGGCCACCTCTCCAGGTCACCGGGGCGGAGGGGAATCCAGCGCCAGGCGAACGCTGCGAAGGAGAGACGCACGCGTCAGCGGCTTCGCGACGAACCTCGCGCCGACGTCCGCAAGCCAGTGCGGTCGCGTCGTGTCGTGTGCGTACCCTGACATCAGGAGCACCTGGATGCCGGGATGGCACTGCCTCAGCACGTCGGCCAGGGCCAGCCCCCCGAGGCCTGGCATGACCATGTCGGTGACCACCAGGCTGACCTTCGAAGCAGCCTCTTGGAGGAGCTCGAGCGCGTCTCGAGCTGAAGCGGCGGTGAACACGCGGTACCCCGCCGAGCTGAGGATCGCGGCGGCGAGGTGTCGCACAGGATCATCGTCCTCGACGACCAGGACGGCTTCCGACCCCCCTTCGACGGCCGCGTCCGCCATCGCGTGACCGCCTGGAAGGCTGTGCGGTGTCGCCGAGAGGGGCAGGTACACCTTGAACGTGCTGCCCAGTTCGGGTGCGGTGTAGACCACGATGGTGCCGCCACTCTGCTTGACGATCCCGTAGACCGTCGCGAGGCCCAGCCCGGTGCCCCGGCCGGTCTCCTTCGTGGTGAAGAAGGGCTCGAAGACCCGCGCGGCAGTCGCCTCATCCATGCCTGTGCCGGTGTCCGAGACGGTCACGATGGCATGGGGCCCAGGCTCGAGGTCGGCATGGGCGGCCGCCGACGCTGGGTCCATGAACGCGACCGCGGTCGCGACGGCGACCCGCCCGCCGGACGGCATCGCATCGCGCGCGTTCAACACCAGGTTGATCACGACTTGGTCGAGCTGGGTGGGATCGATGTCCACGACGACGGGATGTGGCGCGAGGTCGACGACGAGCTGCACGTGCTCGCCGATGAGCCGCCGCAACATGCCCTGCAGGCCCACACACACGCTGTTGATATCGGTGGGCACCCGCGCGAGCACCTGGCGACGCCCGAAGGCGAGCAACTGCCGGGTGAGCGCAGCCGCCCGCTCTCCCGCCCGCTCGATCTCCTCCAGTTGCGTGCGGGTGTCCTCGCTCGGGCCGGCGTCCAGCAAGGCACTCGTATACCCCAGGATCACCGTCAGGAGGTTGTTGAAGTCGTGCGCGACCCCGCCGGCGAGCCGCCCGATGCTCTCGAGTCGATCCGCCTGCGCCAGGCGAGCCTCGGTTTCGAGCTCTCGCGTGATGTCGCGTTTCACGGCCACGTAGCCGGTGAGCTGGCCAGCCTGGTCCCGGACCGGCGAGATCGTGGCCTCTTCCGTGAAGACCTCGCCCGTCTTTCGCCGATTCATGAACCGGCCGTGCCACGTGCGGCCCTCGCGCAGGGTTTCCCACAGCGTCTGGTAGAACGCGGCGTCGTGCTGGCCACTCTGCAGGAACCGGGGGTTCTGCCCAATCGCCTCCGCCTTCGTGTATCGCGTCACCTTCTCGAACGCGGGGTTGACGTATTCGATGGTCCCGTCCCTGTCCGTGATCACGACCATTTCGGCCGCCTGCTCGATCGCGCGGATCAGGCGATCCCGCTTGGACTCCTCACGGCGTTGCGCCTCGTCGGCCTGCCGTTGCTCGGTCACATCCTGCACGGTGCCAGTCATACGCAGGGGCCGCGTCCCTTCTGGGAGACGCAACTCGCCTCGTCCCTGCAACACTCGTAGGCGTCCGTCTGGCAGCGTCGTGTGGAAGTCGAGCAACCCTGCGGGTTCGCCCGCGGCGCACGCACGAATCCACTGCTCCATGGCGGGCCGGTCCTCGGGGGTCACCAGGCCCAGAAACGACGTGTGCGTGAGGACGAACGAAGGTGGGACGCCGAACAACCGGTACGTCTCGTCCGACCATTCCATCGGCCCGTCCGGCAGCGTGAAGTCCCACGTGCCGATGTGTGCGATCCGCTGGGACTCGGAGAGCAGGTAATCGCGTTCGCGAATCGCCTCGGCCGCCTGGCGACGAGCGGAGATGTCGCGGAAGATCGAGCAGGTGAACGATGAGCCGTCCCCTCCGGTGAACTGGGCCGACGTGAGTTCCACCGGAAGCGTCGTTCCATCGCCCCGGACAAGCGTCAACTCCCCGGCGGTCCTGCCTTCTTCGCTGCGCTGGTTCAACATGTGACGCAGCGACGGCGAGTCCAGAACCAGCCCCTGCCGGCCGAGCGCAATGATCTCGTCCTCCGACCGCCCCAGCATGCGGCAAGCGGCCGAGTTCGCGCGCAACACGGTCCCATCGGGCCGCGACAGGAGCACGCCGTCGGGCGTGTGCTCGAAGAGCGCCCGAAGGAGGGCATCGTCCAAGGCGTAGCCATGTCGCCCGCCTGAGCGGGAGTGGTCATTTGTCACGATCGTGTTCGGGCGGCGGAGCCAGGGCCGCTGCGACCAGTGCGTTCAGGCCCACGTCCCCTCCACGACGTGAAGTATAGACAGGCCGTTCTCTACGGGGTAGCGGCGGAACACGCCCTTTGCGGTGGGT
>JBDIBB010000259.1:0-3415 GCA_039812685.1 Vicinamibacteraceae bacterium | reverse complement strand
CTCAAGCCGCAAGCCCCAAGCCTCAAGCCCCAGGCCCCAAGCCCCATCGAGGTATTCCCATGCAGTCACGAGTCGTCATCGTCACGGGCGGCGCGGCCGGGATCGGGCGCGCCACCGTCGAGAAGTTCGCCCGGCACGGCGACCGCGTCGCCGTCTGGGACGTGGACCAGCCGAAGGGCGACGCCGTCCTCGCCGGACTGACCGCGGCCGGGCACGCCGCGATGTTCCACACGGTGGACGTCACCGACGCGGCGTCGGTGGAGGCCGCGCTCGCGCGCGTCCTCGAGACGTGGGGCCGCGTCGACGTGCTGGTGAACAACGCCGGCATCGTCCGCGACGCGCAACTGGTGAAAGTGAAGGACGGCGAGGTCGTGGCCACCATGACCGACGCCCAGTTCGATCAGGTGGTCGGCGTCAACCAGCGGGGCGTGTTCGTCTGCACGCGCGCGGTGGCGCCTCACATGATCAGGCAGCGCGGCGGCGTGGTGCTCAACGCCTCGTCGGTGGTGGGCCTCTACGGCAACTTCGGCCAGACCAACTACGTGGGCACCAAGTTCGCCGTGGTGGGGATGACGAAGGTATGGGCACGCGAGCTGGGCAAGTACGGCATCCGCGTCAACGCCGTCGCCCCGGGCTTCATCGCGACCGAAATCCTCAAGGACATGCCCGAGAAGATCATCCAGAGCATGGTGGCGCGCACGCCGCTCGGCCGCATGGGCGAGCCTGGTGACATCGCCGAGGCCTACTTCTGGCTCACCTCCGACAACGCCGGCTTCGTCCACGGCGCTGTGCTGTCGGTCGACGGCGGAGTCGTGACGGGAACGTAGAGGCTTGGGGCTTGGGGCTTGGGGCTTGCGGCCGCGTCAGCTCGCTTCGCCGGTCGCCGGGCGCTTGCGGGTTCAATGCAGCCCGGAGATCCAGCCGTGAGCAGATGACCGGTCACACGTCCCAGGCTTCAGGCCGCAGGCCCAGTCTGGCCCCAAGCCCCAAGCCCCAAGCCTACAAGGATCCACCCCATGTCTCGCTACGCACGCATCACCGGCACCGGCCGTTACCTGCCGGAGGTTGAGGTCAGCAACGACGTCCTCCGCGAGCGCTTCGCGCACGTTCCCGGGTTCGTCGACAAGATGGAGGCCAGCACGGGCATCAGGACACGATGGATGGGTCGCGACGATCAGGCGACCTCCGATCTCGCGGTGGAAGCGGCCCGGCGCGCGCTCGCCAGGGCCGGCAAGTCCCCCGAGGACGTCGACCTCCTCATCCTCGGCACCGACTCACCCGACTACATCACGCCGGCGACCTCCGTCGTGGCGCAGCACAAGCTCGGCGCGAAGAACGCCGGCACGTTCGACGTCGGATGCGCCTGCGCGTCGTTCCCGACGGGACTGGCGGCCGGTGCCGGCATCATGGCGACGAACCCGTCGATCAGGACGGTGCTCGTCATCGGCGCCTACATGATGCAGCGGCTCGCCGATCACGCCGACCCGACGGTCTTCTTCTACGGGGACGGTGCCGGCGCGGCGGTGCTCGAGGCCGACAACGCGCCGGGTTACTCCGGCACGGCGCTGATCGCCGACGGAGCCTACCATCGGCACTGGCTCATCGCCTCGGGCGGCACCGCGGAGCCCGCAAGCGTGGAGTCGGTGGAGGCCGGGCGGACGAAGGTGAAGCTCATGGAGCGCTACCCGCCCGAGATCAACCACGAGGGCTGGCCGCGCGTGGTGCGCCAGCTCGCGGCCGGCAGCGGGTTCGCGGTGAGCGACATCGACTTCATCATCTTCACGCAGGTACGAAAGCCCTCGATCGAACTCGTGATGGACGATCTGGGCCTGCCGATGGACCGCACGTTCATGAACATGGACCGCTGCGGCTACACCGGATCGGCCTGCATCCCGATCGCGCTCGACGAGGCGCTCGAACAGGGGAAGATCCAGCCCGGCCAGCTGGTGGTGTTCGTCGGGTCGGGCGTGGGCTACAACCAGGCGGCCACGGCGTTCCGATGGTGATGGTCCGGAGGGCGACGGCCGGCGCCGCGACATGGCTCGAGCGCCGGACCGCGGAATGGGGATCGCCGGGGCGTCGGACCCGGCGGTCCGGCAGCATGCCGTCATGATCCACGCCGACGTGATCGGTGAACGCGCGCGACTCTCGCCGCAACGCGTGGCGCTCGTCTACGTCCCCACGGGCGAGCGCTTCACCTATGCGTCACTCGACGCGCGCGCCTGGCGCCTGGCGTGCGCCATGACGCACGTCCTCGGCCTGCGATCCGGCGACCGCGTGGGCCTGCTCGCGCACAACGCGGTGGAGTTCGTCGACGCGATGTCGGCAGCCGCGAAGACGGGCCTCGTGCTCGTCCCGTTGAGCACCCGCGCCACGGCGGCCGAACTCGCGGGCATCGTCACCGACAGCGGGATCCGGGCGCTCATCTACGACGGCGCGTTCGCGCCGCTCGTCTCGGCACTGCGCCCGGAGGTCGGCGTCGACACCTGGATCGCCATGGACGGCAGCCAGCGCAGGGACGAAGGCGACCCCGTCCTGCACGACATCCTGGCACGAGTCACCAGCGCCGACGTCGCCACGTCGGCCCAGGCCGCCCGCCACGAGAGGCCGCCGGACCCTGAGTCGGCGCTGTTCCTGCTCTACACCAGCGGGACCACCGGAACGCCGAAAGGCGTCGTCCTGCCGCATCGCATGGTGGCGTGGAACGCTTACAACACCGCCGTGTGCTGGCAACTGCGCGAAGACGACGTGAGTTCGATCTTCACGCCGCTGTACCACGCCGGGGGCCTGGGAGCCTTCCTCCTGCCGATCCTGGCGGCCGGCGGGACGATCGTGCTCCACCACGGCTTCGATGCGGGTGAAGTGTGGCGGACGATCGAGCGGGAGGGTTGCACGGTGGTGCTGGGCGTGCCCACGATCTGGAAGATGCTGGCCGAAGCCCCTGAGTTCGCCACCGTCGATCTCTCGCGGCTGCGATGGCTCATCAGCGGCGGCGCCCCGCTGCCGCGGGCGATCATCGACACGTACCAGGCACGCGGCGTCGCGTTCAAACAGGGCTACGGGCTCACGGAGGTGGGCGTCAACTGCTTCTCGATGTCGGTGGAGGACGCCGTGCGCAAGGCCGGCTCCATCGGCCGTCCGATGATGTTCACGCAGGCCCGGTGCGTGGACGATGCGGGCCGCACGACACCGCCCGGCGAAGTGGGCGAACTCCTGCTGCGCGGGCCGCACGTGTGCCTGGGCTACTGGAACAACCCGGAAGCCACGCGGCAGGCCATCGACGAGGACGGGTGGTTCCACACCGGGGATCTTGCCCGGTGCGACGAAGACGGGTTCTTCACGATCGCCGGCCGTCAGAAGGACATGATCATCAGCGGCGGGGTGAACGTGTACCCGGCCGAAATCGAGGCGGCAC
>JBDIBB010000258.1:0-3440 GCA_039812685.1 Vicinamibacteraceae bacterium | reverse complement strand
AGCGGTCCGACGCCGCCGTGGATCGGGCGATCGACGCGATCATCGACGGCGAGATCGCCGTCTGGTCATCTTTTCGCGAGGCCGCCGGCCCGGCCGACCGACTGCTCGACGCGCTGCGTGAGGTCGCGGCGGTGGCTCGCGCCCACCGTGTGGTACGCTCCGACCAGCCCGCGCTGGAGACCATCGGCACGCAGGCGCCGACTTCCGGATCCGTCGCCGAGCGGTGGGGTCCGTTCGAGCTGCTCGAGCCCCTCGGCGGGGGAGCGGCGGGCATGGTCTTTCGCGCCTGGGACACCCGCCTGGCGCGGTACGTCGCGCTCAAACTGCTCGCGCCGGCGGCCCCCTCGGCCGGTGCCCAGGCGCTCGCGGAAGCACGCCTGCTCGCCCGCGTACGCCATCCCAACGTCGTCACGATCCACGGCGCAGACTCCATCGACGGACGCGTCGGGCTGTGGATGGAGTTGATCGACGGCAGGACGCTCGAGCGCCGTCTCGACGACGATGGGACGCTGAGCGCCACCGAGGCGGTGGCCGTCGGCCTCGACTTTTGCGCGGCGCTCTCGGCGGTGCACGCCGCAGGCCTGCTCCACCGCGACGTGAAGACGCAGAACGTGATGCGAGAGCGGGGCGGGCGCATCGTGCTCATGGATTTCAGCGCCGGGCACACGCTCATTCCGGATGCCACGTCGCCGAGCCCGCTCACGGGGACGCCCATGCTCATGGCGCCCGAGCTGTTCCGTGGCAAGAGACCGACGCCGGGAAGCGATGTCTACAGCCTGGGCGTGGTGCTCTTCAGGCTGCTCACCGGCCGGTTCCCGATCGACGCGTCCACCGTGGCCGAGGTGAAGGCGGCCCATGTGGCAGGGGCCTACCGGAACCTCGCCGGGCTCCGCGCAGGGCTGCCCGAGCACCTCGCCGGCGCCATCGCCCGCGCGATCCACCCCGATCCTGCAGTTCGCTTCGATTCCGCCGACACGTTCGCGGACGCGCTGCGGGCAAGCCTCGGCGATCCGACGCGCGCCTCACGCAAGAGGCGGCGCTACTCCTGGCAGCACCTCGCGCTGGCGACAACCGTGGCGACTGGTCTCGTGACCGCAGGATGGCTGGCCGCAACGAGCGCGACCAGACGCGAGCCGGCCGGGAGGGCACCCGGGCTGTCGGCGCCCTCGACGCTTCCTCGCAGACGGTGCTCCTCTCGGTGCGGGACATGGAGTGGGAGCGGATCGCGGAAGGACGCTGGGGCGAGGTTCCGGCCCTCGTGCAGGCGGAACGCGAGATCTACCGCACGCGCCTGGATCCCGACAGCCCGGCCGCCGACGCGACCTACGCAAGCGCCGCCTACGCCCATCTGCTGGCGGGCAACGCCCTGGCGGACGAGTCGGAGTCGCTGAACGGCGTGCGCCTGCTCGAGTCGATGAACGGCGGCGTCCATCCACTGCGCGCCGCTGCTCTGGTGATGCTCGCCGCCGCGCAGCAGCGCCTCGGACACGCGGCTGACGCCGCGGCCTCGGCGGCGGCCGCCCTGGACGTGCACTGGAAAACGCTCAGGACGCCCGCCGGCGATCGCCTGTCCCAGTGGCTGTCGCCCGGACGCATCGCCTCGGAGATCGCGATGACGCCGCTGCTGGCCGACGAAGACCGCGACGGCCTGCCCGACTGGATCGAGCACCTGACGGGGCTCGATCCGTCACTGCCCCACACGCGGCCCGGGATCGACGACGGCGATGCGGATCCGGACGGCAACGGCTGGCCGGCGCGGCTGGATCTGGCGTTGCCGCTCAACCCGTGGCGACTGGTGGCGTCCTACGGCGCCGTCGACCCCGCCTCCCTGGCCGCGGGCGTCTACCGGAGCTTCGAAGGGAGCGCCGCGACGCTGGACGGGCGAGGCGCGTGGAGGATCCACACCGGCCCCATCGGCTACTACATGTTCCAGCTGCCTTTGTCCTTGCGCCGCCTGGCCGCACAGCACGGTTTCCACTTCGTCGTCCGCTACCGGCACGACGCGGGAGGGGCTTACGCGGACGTGGATCTGGGGCCCGCCGGGCCTCGGTACGACCTGGACACCTACCGGCGGGCTGACGGCGAGGTCTACGTGAAGACCAACACGTCGGTCGTGCCGCACGAGGGACCGGAGTTCGTCGTCGGCCCTCCACCGCAGTCGCCCCTGCTCGAGATCGTCGCCCGGGGCACGGAAGGCGCACGGGTCTGCATCGACCGGCGCCCGGTGGCACTGGACTATCGGGGGCTTCGGCAGTTCCAGGAAACGATGGGCGTCTTCTTCGGCGCGTACGACGCCGCCGGGCGGACGCCTTACGGCGAGGCGACCTTCGAGCTGGTCTCGCTGACCGTGCGCTGAGTCGCGGCCGCGCTCGACTCGCCGCGCGTGGGCCAGGAACTGACCCATACCCGCGCTCTCAGGAGTGGCACTCCGTCTCGCAGACAAAAGTTCTTCTTTTCCGCCGACAGGGCGGTTCGGCGTTGTCTCCCTACAAACAGGCAGCCTGCGGGACCGAAAGAGTCCGGCCGTGTCGCCACGGATCGCGAATGGCCACTACCGCTGCCTGCAGGGAGGGAACATGCGCGACGGACGAGACACCTGCACACGGTTCGGAAGGCTGGCGCTGGCGGCAGTGCTCGGAATGCTGCTCGTGGCCGCACCTTCAGGGGCCGCCCCCATCGTCATCGACTTCGAGGATCAGGACGACAGCATCGCAATCCATCAGGCGTTTCCTTCGTCCTATCAGGGCGTCACCTGGAACAACTGGCGCCACTACGCGCCGTATGGCTCCCCGTACTTCCCGAACGGCGTCAACGCGATCTTTGCAATCGGAGACGGTACGGGGACGTTCACCTTCAGCGACCGTATCTTCGTGGGTGCCTGGTTCTCCCCCTTCACCAACACCCTCGGTTCGATCTTCTTCGAGCTCTACAACGACGGCGGATGGGTGGCAACCTCAGGTGCCATAACCGGTCCCGTCGCGACAGCCGGACTGCAGGTCCTGTCGTCAGGATACGGAGGCCTGGTGGACGAGGTACGCGTCCGGACTACGGATGGCCTGAGCGGGGGGGGCTGGATCATGGACGACGTGACCTTCGACGATGCGCAGCCGCCGACGGCGGTCCCGGAGCCCTCGTCGCTGTCGGCCCTGGCCCTGGGGCTGCTCGCCCTGGCTCGAGGTGGTCGCCCGCAGCGGTGAGCCCCTTCCGGCCGACCTGTCTCGCGGCCATCGGAAACCGACGGAACACGAACCGGGAGCCCCCGTCCTCACGGGGCTCCCGCCGGCCGTCGCCGTGCGGGTACGGCCCACCGTGAGGAGGCTGCATCCGATGCCGGATCCTCAGGCCGGCGCCCTCGTCTCGCACACGCTGCCGGACCGCTGATCTCGTCTGCGGACCCGGTTCGGTGTACGCTGGCCCGCGTGTCGTTCGAAGCGGAGTTG
>JBDIBB010000257.1:0-3481 GCA_039812685.1 Vicinamibacteraceae bacterium | reverse complement strand
TCGTTCAGCACGCCGGAAGCGTCCGGCAGCCTCGATGGCCCGTTGTAGGTGACGTGGCGATGCCAGGCGAGCGTCGCGCGCGTCGGCGCAGCCGACGTCCGTTCGAAGAGGCGGAAGCCCGACGGCGTGCCGGGCGCGCCGTACGTGTCGAGTCGCCACTGCGCGCGCTCGGCCCACGCGCGCGACCCGTTGTAGTAGCCCCACCCGTACTCCGCGTCCCATCCGGCCACGCCCAGATCGTCCGCGCTGTTGATCAGCACGGCCTTCACGGCCCTGGGATCGGTCACGCCCGCATCGATGAGCAGGGCCGCCGCGCCGGCGATGGCCGGCGACGAGAAGCTGGTGCCCGTGACCTGATACCACATCCGGGGGCCGAACGCGGACGGTAGGGTGATGCTGGTCCCCGGCGCCGCCAGGTCGGGCTTCCGTCGCCCGCCGGCCGTCGGGCCCCGCGAGCTGCTGCTCGCTATGACATCGTCGGCGCGGGTGACGCTGCCGCGGCTGTTAACGTTGGCGACGCCGATCGCGTTGTAGGCGATCCCCGGCGATCCCAGCGAGTAGGCGTTTGGTCCGCTGTTGCCCGCCGAGATGGTAACGGTCTTCCCGAAGGTCCCTGCCACCGCATCCCAGTAGCGCGCCCAGGAGTCGTCGTCGGAGGTGGTGGGCGCGCCGTAGCTGTAGTTGAAGACCTCAGGCGGATCGGCCTGCGAGAGCGCCCAGTCGACTGCCGCCATCAGGTCGGACAGCAGGCTGCTGCCGCCGTTCGAGGTGGTCCTGAAACCGGCCTTCAGGTTGTAGAGCCGGTCGATGCCGTAGGCCACGCCCCTCCGGTTGGGATAGGCCGGGAGGCCTTGCGCGAACACCATGCCGGCAACGAACGTGCCGTGGCCCTGCAGGTCGTCGGGATCCGAGGGGTTGTCGAAGTAGTCGGGGTAGCGCTGCGCCGCCTGGTGGAACACCGCCCCCCGAATCGACGTCGCGCGCGGCGCAAACGCTTCGTGGTCCGGGTAGACCCCCGTATCGATCACGGCCACATCCACCGCGCCACCCGTGACGCCGTTGGCCCAGAACGTGTTGGCGAGCATCGCCGCACCGACGTGGTCGAGCAGCGCATGACGCGGCTCGTCGATCTCCACGCTGGCAACGTCGGGACGCGCACGCAGCGCGTCGATCGCCTGCCGCGGCACCCGGAGGGCCACCATGTTGACGGCCCGCGCGGCGTACACCAGTTCTCCGCCCAGCCTCGACGCGTGCTGGCGCACGCCGGCCTGCGAACGCGCGCCGAGCCCGGCCATGCGGGTCATCAGGCGTGCGGTCCGCGTACCGCGCGCGCGGTCACGTCCTTCCGGGGAGGCAGCGGCGGCGCCCGCGGCGGATTCCACCTCGGCCGGAGCATCGAAATCCGATGCCGGCTGGTCGCGCAGCGTGACCAGCACCACGACGGATCCGTCCTCCAACGGCTGGCGCGCGCGCACCGGCCAGGCGGCCACGAGGATGGCGAGGATGATCGCTGCCCAAAGCACGCGCCGGGGCATGTGCTCCACTCGGAAGCCGCGGGCTCGTCCGCAGACGGCCTGCAGACGCCACGACTCCCTCGGGGAATCGGCAGGAGATGGAAAACCCTGAGATCAGCGGACGGCGGGGATCCAGGCCGCGCACCGGTCGAGAACCTCGGCAGGCTCGTGGCCCACCAGCAGGGCGGCCCGGCACGCCGGCGCAACGAACCCCGCCTCCACCGCCCGGTCGAGGAAGGCGATCAGCGGATCGAAGAAACCGTCGGGATCGACCAGCGCGCACGGCTTGGCATGAAAGCCGAGGTGCGTCCAGGTGAGCATCTCGAACAGCTCGTCGAGCGTGCCCACCCCACCCGGCAGCGCGAGGAACGCATCGGCCAGTGACGCCATCAGCGCTTTGCGATCGTGCATCGTGGTCACGATGCGCAGATCGTGGAGGCGAGGGTGCGCCAGCTCGCGGTCGACGAGCGCCGTGGGGATGACGCCCACGACGCGTGCCCCGGCTGCCAGCGCCGAGTCGGCGACGATCTTCATGAGGCCCACGTTCGAACCGCCGAAGACCAGCGTGCAGCCACGCTCCGCGATGGCGCGCCCGAGCGCCGCCGCGACCGCGGCGTACCGCTGACCGTTGCCCGACGCCGATCCGCAGAAAACCGCCACGCTCGTCACGCCGGCACCCCGCTTCGCGCGCACCCCCGTCCCCGCGGCGCGCGCCCGACAGGGAGGATACCGGCATTTCCATCTCGAGCGTGGCGGCTGAACCACCTCAGCCTGAGTGCGAGGCCCTCCCACCGCCCGCGGGGCCATACCCGTTCGCGCCGATCCAGCACATCCGCGCCAACCGAGCCATCGCACTCGCAGCCAAACTCATCTTTTTCATGAGGAAGTCGATTCCCCGCGCGTGAGGCCGACTGGCAGTCCGTGGTGGAAGTGCCGCGTCGCACCGAGACGGGCGCGGCGCCCGGATCGCCAGGCGCTACGACCGAGAGTACGGCCAGTACTTGAGGGAGGAGCAACGCCGCCAGCCGGGATGCCCCGCCCGTCGAATGCAGCGCCACTTCCGCCACGGGCTGCTGGCCTCGCGCGCCACGGGTCAGGCCGCATCACGTCGGACCACCGATGGGACGACGCCAGCCCGGGTCGCATCCGCACTGTTCCCGGGGGTTTGATGATGAGTCGGAAGGACACTCGTGAAGTTGCCGCTCGCCATCCATGGTGGGCCGGCGTTCGACCATTGGCGCGGATCGTCCTCGCGCCGCTGGCGAGCCTGCTCATCCTCGGATCGCCGGCGTGGTCGCAGACGCACATCGTCACGACAGTGACCGACAGCACCAGCCACCCCGTTGCCGTCGCGTCTGATGCCGCCGGCGTGCGATACGTCGCGGAATTCGCTGGGCACCGAAGCCTGAAGGTGGCCCCCGACGGGACGACGACGCTGCTGGCCGATGTCTCCGGCGGTTTTTACGGCATCGCAGTGGCCCCGTCGGGAACCGTCTACGCCTCCAACATCGGGGCGCATCGGATCCTGGAGATAGACTCCAACGGCAACATCACCACGCTCGCGGGCGGCACACGCGGGTACGCGGACGGCACGGGTGCCAGCGCGCAGTTCTACTATCCATCGGGCCTGGCGCTCGACGCCGGCGGCAACCTCTACGTCGCCGACCGCGACAACCACCGCATCCGGCGCATCGATACGACCACCGGCGAGGTGACCACCGTCGCCGGCTCGAGCCTCGGCTACCTCGACGCGCAGGGCACCGCCGCCCGCTTCAACACACCGGTGGCCGTCGCCGTCGACCTGAGCGGGACGCTCTACGTCGCCGACACCGGCAACACCCGCATCCGCAAGATCGCCCCCGACGGCACCGTCACCACGCTCGCCGGCTCCACGCAGGGATATGCCGACGGTACCGGCGCGGCTGCGCAGTTCGCCACGCCGTGGGGCATCGCTGTCGACGCGGCCG
>JBDIBB010000256.1:0-3592 GCA_039812685.1 Vicinamibacteraceae bacterium | reverse complement strand
CGCCCCACCCCCGCGCAGCCCCTCACATGGCAGTCATCGGCTCGGGATACATCACCGCCATCTACCTCTTCGACGCTGCGGAAGAGATCGACCTCTCCGCCGTCCCGCGCCTGCTCTCCGCACAGCCCTCGCCTGCACGCCTCTCACCAAAGCCAGCCACGCCCGCCTACGTCCAATACCAGGAACCACCGCTCGTCGTCGACGGCGACCTCCCTGAGCAGCCGGGATTCGACGGCTTCCGTGCCCGCTTCAAGATCTACTCCTACGGCATCGTCTCGGTGGCGCTCACCAGGCCCTTCAGCGGCGGATGGGACGCGCTGGTCGAGGCCGGCTGGCGCCTGATCGAAGGGGAACGGCTCGCAGACCGCGCCCAAACGGCCTGCCAGCAGCTCGCACGGCGCCTCGACCCGGTGATGTCACGGCCGCGCACGGCCTTCACGCTCAGCGAGGACTACATCGTCTTCGCCCTGACACGCTTCGAGCCGCCCCTGGCGGCCGACGACCTGCTGCAACAGCACGGCAACGACATCGCGCGCCTGCTACGCGGCGAACGCGCGCCGCTCTCCCCGCAGGAACGTGACGAGGCGCTGCGCCACCGCATCTCCTACCTCGCCGACGACCTGGTGATCCCCACCTGGAACGCGGCGCTGGTGGTCGACACGGAGGCCGGCGCCCAGGCCGCCATCGAGATCTTCGAGTTCGCGAACTCGCAGCTGCTGGAGTTCCGCTACTACGATGCGCTGCTCGACTCGGAGCTCACGCGCATCTACGACGACCTGCAGCGCCACCGCCCGCTGTGGCGGCTCGGCCGGCACCACATCCGCGCGGCCAACCAGCTGCACGCACTCTTTGTCGACGTCAGCGAACTCACCGACCGCACGGAGAACGCACTGAAGATGGTGGGCGACGTCTACGCCGCACGGCTCTACGCGATGACGGCCGCGCGCCTGGGCCTCGGCGCCTGGAAGCAGAACGTCGCCGACAAACTGAAGACGCTCGACGACATCTACCGCTTCTCGGTGGAACAGACGCAGATCGTCCGCGGCCACCTGCTCGAGGCAACGATCATCGCCATCCTGGTCCTCGAGCTGATCCTGTTCCTGATGGGCATCATGAAGTGAGGGCGCGTCGCATGCCCACGCCCGCCGCGGGCCACGCCAGCCAGGCCTGCTGCCGCCGCATGATGCTGCGCACGCGCTCCCACAGCGAGTCGGGATCGAGCGTGAACACGAACTCGGCATCGGCGCGATCGAGGAACCACGCGCCCAGGCGCACCTCACGCTCCAACTGGCCGGGCGACCACCCGGCATACCCGGCATAGACGCGGATCTCGCGGTCGGGCCGCCGATCGTCGAGCGCCGATCGCAACGCCTCGAGCTGGGTCGTCAGATACACGTCGGGCAGGATCATCCTGGCGCCCTCGACGCGCAGCGGGCTCCGCAGCAGCACGGTCACCCCCTCGGGCTGCACGGGGCCTCCCCAGTAGACGGGCACCTCGAGGCGGCGCGCCTCGGGCACCGAGGGCAGCACCTTCCGCAACGGGGTGTCGCTGGGCTGGTTGATCACCACGCCCATCGACCCGTTGCGTCCGTGCTCGAGCAGCAGGACCACGGTCTGGGCGAAGCGGGAATCCCCAATCGACGGCGCGGCATAGAGGAGCACGCCGGCCCGCAGGCGCGCGGGATCGCGGCTCTCGGGCAGCTGCGCGCGCGCCGCCGATCCGCCCGCACCGGCAAGCGTCAGCCCCAGCACGGCGGCCGCGACACGCTGCCACCGACGCCGCCGGCACGGCGCCGCCGCGAGGCCCCGCCGGTGCGAGTCGGGGCGCGGCACGGCGCGTGCGGAGTACGACAGAAGGAAGGTGTTCGCCAACGTTCGCTCCGGGCACGGGCGCGCCCGCCTCCACCTGGCACGGCCATCGTAGCATCCGCGCCGCCTCCAACCGGCGCCGGCTGGCATGGGTGCCGCGGCGCATCACGGCGTAAACTGATCGCCCGGCCGGTCCTCCGGTGACCGATCCCGCACGAGCCACCTGCGCATGCCCACCTCGCCCCGCGTCCGCTTCGCCCCTTCGCCCACCGGTTACCTCCACGTGGGCGGCGCCCGCACGGCGCTCTTCAACTGGCTCTTCGCGCGCCGGCACGGCGGCACGTTCGTGCTGCGCATCGAGGACACCGACGTCGAACGCTCGTCGGACGAGATGGTGGAGGGCATCCTCGACGGCCTGCGCTGGCTGGGCCTCGACTGGGACGAGGGCCCGGGCGCCGGCGGCAGCCACGGCCCCTACTTCCAGTCGCAGCGCCTGGCCCGCTACCGCGAGATGGCCGAACAACTGGTCGCCTCCGGGCACGCGTACTACGACTACCGGACGCCCGAGCAGATCGCGGCCGAGCGCGAGGCGGCCCAGGCCGGCAACGGCGACTGGCGCCATCACCGCGGCGGCCGCGGGCTGCCGGCCGATCAGGTCGCGGCCTTCGAGCGCGAGCGGCGGCCGCGCGCCATCCGCTTCCTCGTCCCGGAGGGATCCACGACGTACGTCGACCTGGTGCACGGGCCGATCGCCTTCGACCACGACCACATCGAGGACTTCGTGGTGCTGCGCTCGGACGGCCACCCCACCTACCACCTCTCGGTGGTGTGCGACGACATCGACATGCGGATCACGCACGTGGTGCGCGGCGACGACCACATCTCGAACACGCCCAAGCAGGTGCTGCTCTACGGCGCCTTCGGCGCGCCGCTGCCGCGCTTCGCGCACGTGCCGCTCATCCTCGGCTCCGACAAGAAGCGCCTGAGCAAGCGCCACGGCGCGACCTCGGTCACCGAGTACGAGCGGCAGGGGTTCCTGCCGGAGGCGATGGTGAACTTCCTCGCGCTGCTCGGCTGGTCGCCGGGCGACGACCGCGAGCTGTTCACACGCGACGAGCTGGTCGCAGCCTTCACGCTGGAGGGCATCAGCGGCGGCCACGCCGTGTTCAACCCCGACAAGCTGGAGTGGTTCAACAACCAGCACATCATGCGGCTGCCGGCAGAAGCGCTGGCCGGACGCGTGGAGCCGCTGCTGCGCGCGGCGGGCACGTGGGACGAGTCGCTGGCGGGCGACCGGCGGCCCTGGCTGCTCTCGGTGCTCGACCTGCTCAAGCCGCGGGCGCACCGGCTCCACGACTTCGTCACGCAGGCACAGCCGCTGCTCTCCGACGTCATCCACTACGACGAGGCGGCCGTCGCGCGCTACCTGGTGCCACCGGGCACGCGCGCGCACCTCGCGGCGCTGCGCGAGACGCTGGCCGCGCTGCCGGCCTTCGACGCGGCGACGCTCGAGACCGCCATCCGGACGCTGGCCGAGGCCCGCGGCGTGAAGGCGGGCACGCTCATCCACGCCGCACGGGTGTCGGTCACCGGCCGCGCCGCCAGTCCGGGGATCTTCGAGGTGCTGGCGCTGCTCGGCCGCGACCGGGTGCTGGCCCGGCTCGACGCGGCGATGGCGATGGCAGGCTAGCAGTCCGACACCGGTCGGAGCTTCGCGAGCCGCCACGCCCGCGGCGGCATCACTCGCCGGCCTTCGCCTGGATCTTCCCCCACGTGTCGCGCA
>JBDIBB010000255.1:0-3631 GCA_039812685.1 Vicinamibacteraceae bacterium | reverse complement strand
CATGTCCACACCACACATCGCCGGATTCAGCGGTCGCCGCCTGGTGCCGCCGCCCGTCAACGAACCCGTTCGCGCCTACGCCCCCGGTTCGCCCGAGCGCGCGGCCATCAAGGCCCGCCTCGACGCGATGGCGGCCGAGAAGGTCGAGATTCCGCTCGTCATCGGCGGAAAGGACGTCCGCACCGGCAACCTCGGCGCCTCGGTGATGCCGCACGACCACGGTCACGTGCTCGGCGAGTACCACAAGGCCACGCCCGAGCTGGTGCGCGAAGCGATCGAATCGGCCAAGGCCGCCCAGAAGGAGTGGTCCACCTGGTCGTTCGAGGATCGCGCCGCGGTGATGCTGAAGGCGGCCGAACTGCTCACCACCACGTGGCGCGACACGCTCAACGCCGCGACGATGCTGGGGCAGAGCAAGACGGTCTTCCAGGCCGAGATCGACTCGGCGTGCGAGATCATCGATTTCTGGCGATTCAACCCCTACTACGCGCAGGAACTGCTGGCCGAGCAGCCGCTGAGCGACCACACGATGTGGAACCAGCTCGAGTACCGCGGCCTGGAGGGGTTCGTCTACGCGGTGACGCCGTTCAACTTCACGTCGATTGCCGCGAACCTGCCCACCGCGCCGGCCCTGATGGGCTGCGCCGTCGTCTGGAAGCCGGCGAGCAGCGCCATGCTCTCGGCCCACTACATCATGCGGCTGCTGCAGGAAGCCGGCGTGCCGCCCGGCGTGATCAATTTCGTCGCGGGTGATTCCGGGATGATCTCGCGCGAGCTGCTCGCGCACCGCGATCTCGCCGGCGTGCACTTCACCGGCAGCACCGAGGTCTTCAACGACATGTGGAAGACCATCGGCGCCTCGATGTCCACCTACCGCTCGTACCCGCGCATCGTCGGCGAGACGGGCGGCAAGGACTTCATCGTCGCGCACGCCTCGGCCGACCCGCGGGCGCTCGCCGTGGCGATCGCGCGCGGCGGCTTCGAGTACCAGGGGCAGAAGTGTTCGGCGGTGAGCCGCGTCTACGTGCCGAAGTCGATCTGGAACGACGTGCGCGATCGCGTGGTGGCGATGCTCGACGACATGAAGATGGGCGACCCGCGCGACTTCCGGAACTTCGTCGGCGCCGTGATCGACCGGAAGGCGTTCGAGAGCATCTCGCGCTACGTCGAGCACGCCAAGCAGCACGCGACGATCCTCGCTGGCGGCGTCTGCGACGGCTCGAAGGGTTACTTCATCCGTCCCACGCTCGTGCAGACCGACGATCCCGCCTACAAGCTGCTGTGCGAGGAGATCTTCGGCCCGGTGGTCACCGCCTACGTCTACGACGATGCGAAGTGGGCCGAGACGCTGAAGCTCGTCGACGCCACGTCGCCGTATGCCCTGACGGGCGCGATCTTCGCGCAGGATCGGCAGGCGGTGCGCGAGGCGCAGTCGGCCCTGCGCAACGCGGCCGGCAACTTCTACATCAACGACAAGCCCACCGGCGCCGTCGTCGGGCAGCAGCCTTTCGGCGGCGCGCGCGCCTCGGGCACCAACGACAAGGCCGGGTCGAAGCTGAACCTGGTGCGCTGGAGCTCGGCCCGTGCGGTGAAGGAGAACTTCAGCCCGCCGCGCGACTACCGGTATCCGTTCATGGCGGAGGAGTAGGGGCCGGGCCGCGGGCCCGCGGGTCCGCGGCCGGCGGTTGTCGGCGGGCTGGCTGGTTTCCCGGCCGGCCCGTCCACTTACCCGTTCGCTTTCAGGATCTGCTCCGCTCCCCGGTTGAACAGGGCCGACCCCTCGAGGTTCTGTCCCCCGTCGGCCACCAGCACCGTGCCGGTCACGTAGGAGGCCAGCGGCGAGGCGAGCACGGCGCACATCTGGCCGATGTCGTCCACCGTGCCCAGCCGCTGCAGTGGCACCGCGCGTCGGATCTGCTCGAGGACCGCCGGGTTCGCCAGCCGCTTCATGCCCTCGGTGCCCTCGATGGGGCCCGGCACGATGCTGTTCACGCGGATGCCGTAGCGCCCCCATTCCAGCGCGAGGTTGCGCATCATCATGTCGATGCCGGCCTTGGCCGCCGCCACGTGCACCTGGAACGCGTAGGGCGTGTAGGCCTGGCCCGCCGAGACGTAGATGATGCAGCCGCGCGTGGCCTTCAGTTGCGCGAAGGCGGCGCGCGAGGCGTTGAAGGCGCCGAGCAGGTCGATGTCGACGACCGTCTTGAAGCCGTTCGCGGAGAGGCGTTCGGCGGGCACCAGGAAGTTGCCGGCCGCGCCGGCCACCAGCACGTCCATCGGCCCCAGGTCGGCCTCGCTCCGGGCGAAGGCCGCCTCGAGCGCCGCCATGTCGCGAACGTCTGCCGCGACGGGGCAGACGCGCGCGCCCAGGGCGCGCAGTTCGACGGCGGCCGCGTCGAGCTTCTCCTGCGTGCGGCCGCAGATGGCGAGGTTCGCGCCGAGCGCCGCGAAGTTCTTCGCGATGCCGAGGTTGATGCCGCTGCCGCCGCCGGTGACGAAGACGGTCCTGCCCTTGAAGAGGTCGTCCCTGAGGATGGCGGTGATCTGCATGCGCGGGCTCCAGTGCGGGCCGGGGGCGGCCTCATTCTGTGCCGTCTCCGGCCGGCGCCGCCAGCTTCGGTGAGCGGACCGATCAGCGACGCCCGGCGACGGGCACCCAGGCCAGCACCACCCGCTGCACGGAGACGTTGGCCTTGGCTGGCGTGAGCGCGACCGCCGTCAGCGGACGCTGCGACGCGTCGGCGGCCGATCCGAGGGCCTCGAGATCGGCGCGCAGCTGCGCGTCGAGATCCTCGATCCTCTGCCTGGCCGCCTCGACGTCTTCCCTGGCGCGCGTCACGTCGCTGCGCTGCTGGATGACCTGTCCCGCGCCGCGCGCCGCCGTGACGACCCGGCGGTTGCCGAGCAGCGCGCCCACCAGTGACACCCCGGCCTGCCACATCGAACCCGTCGCCTGGTTCTGCTCGCGGACCACGGCCTGCTCGGTCTTGCGCAGCTTCTCGGTCGCCGCCGCGAGCTTGGGCGCGTATTTCTCCTTGAGCTTGCCGGCGGCGGCATCGCGCCGCTCGCGCACGATCTGCTGCAGGCGGATCCGGAAGTCGCGCTCGCTCTCACCCGGAGCCGAGACGACGCCGGAATCCGCGTCCTTCATCAGGTCGAGCCGCTGCGTGGCGAACAGCCAGCGCGAGAACTCCTTCTCCCATTCCCCGTAGCTCTTCGCCCTGGCGGCCACCGCGGGCAGCGGATCGAAGGTGGCATCGGCCTCGGGGTCGCGGCCGAGATCGCCGAGGGCGACGTCGGTGGGGGTCACCGACTGCCAGTCGATCGGCTGGGGGCCGTCGCTCACCGTGGCGAGGACGCTGACCGTGCGCGCCTCGTTGATGCCGATCTTCGCGTCGGTGAACTGGACCGACCCCGCGCAGAAGACCTGCGGCTGGTAGCGCGGGGCGCCGAGCGCGCGCGACGCGACGAAGAACTGGGGCACGTCGGGTGGCAGCACCGGGCGCGTGGCGGCGGTGCCGGCAGCGGCCGGTGGGGGCGCCGGCGCGGGTGAGGTCGGCGGGGGCGGCGCCGCGGGCATCGCGGCGACAGGCCCCTGGACGGCAGGCGCCGGCACCGGCGGTGCGGGCAC
>JBDIBB010000254.1:0-3632 GCA_039812685.1 Vicinamibacteraceae bacterium | reverse complement strand
TTCGTGCCCAGGCGCGTGTCGCTCGTGCTGGGAGCGATGGCCACGCTTGCCCTGTTCTGGGGCGTCTTCGACCAGGTGTTCCTCACCTGGGCCCTGCGCACCGCCGACAGCGTGTCGCAGCAGGTGGACGCGAGGATTGCGCCTGACATCGAGCGCCCGCTCGATCCCCGTCGGGCGGGCAGCGCCGCGTCCCTCATCGACTGGCAGGACCTCGGGCAGGCGGGCCGCACCTACGTGTCGTCGGGGCCGACCCCGAGCGATCTCGCCGCCTTCGGCGGCACGCAGGCACCAATTCGCGTGTACGTGGGCCTGAACGCAGCCGAGACGCCGGAGGCGCGCGCCGAGCTGGCGCTGAGGGAGCTCGAGCGCGTGGGCGCCTTCGATCGCACGGTGCTGCTGCTGGTGACGCCCACCGGCACCGGCTGGATGGATCCCGCCGCGCTCGACACCGTGGAATACCTGCAGCGGGGCGACATTGCCACCGTGGCGATGCAGTACTCCTACCTGCCCAGCGTGCTGGCGTTACCGACCGACGGCGCGTACGGGGCCGAGAGCGCGCGCGCCCTGTTCCGTGTTGTGTACGGACACTGGACCAGGCTGCCGAAGGCCGCCCGGCCGGCACTGTATCTGTACGGTGTCAGCCTCGGCGCCCTGAACTCCGACCTGTCGTTCGATCTGCACGACATCATCGCCGACCCGTTCAGCGGCGTCTTGTGGACCGGGCCGCCGTTTCGCGGCGAGCATTGGCGGGCGGTGGTGGCCAACCGGCACCCTGCGTCGCCGGTCTGGCGTCCGCGATTCGGCGATGGCGGCGTCGTGCGGGTGATGAACCAGGAGGGCGGGCTGGAGCAGGGAGAGGGCACGTGGGGCCCGTTCCGCATCGCTTACCTGTTGTACGGGAGCGACCCGATGACATTCTTCTCCGTCGACTCGTTCTACCGCGAGCCCGCCTGGATGCGCGCGCCGCGGGCCTTCGACGTGTCGCCCGCGCTGCGCTGGTTTCCGATCGTGACCACCGTGCAACTGATTGCCGACATGGCCGTTGCCAACACGGCGCCTCCCGGGTATGGCCACGTCTATGCGGCCGAGCACTACATCGATGCCTGGCTGGCGCTGATGGAACCTGAGGGCTGGTCGGCGCAGGATGTGACCCGCCTGAAGGCCCTGTGCGCCGCGCGCCGCTGAATATCGGGGTCGGGTCTAATTACCGGAGAATGGGGGGAGAATTGGGGTCGTCAGGAGAATTGGGGTCGGGTCGAATTTCATGAACCGCTGCCTTACTGTCACCCTGCTTGCGGCGCTCGCCGGCAGCCTCGCCGCGCTCTCGGCACAACCGCACAGCGGGACCGGCGACCCCGCCGAACTGCGCCGCATCGTCGACGAGGCAATCCGCCCGGTGATCGCCGAGCATGCCGTGCCGGGCATGGCGGTGGCCGTGACCATCGACGGCCAGCCGTCCTTCTTCAATTACGGCGTCGCCTCGAAGGCGGAGGGCACCCCGGTCACGAGCGACACGCTCTTCGAGATCGGCTCGGTGAGCAAGACGTTCACGGCCACGCTGGTGGCATACGCGCGGGCGCGTGCGGCGCTCTCGCTGGCGGACCATCCCGGCCGCTACGTGCCGGCGCTGCAGGGAAGCGGGATCGACCAGGCCACCCTGCTGCACCTCGGCACCTACACCGCTGGCGGCCTGCCGCTGCAGTTTCCCGAGGAGGTGGGCGACGCGGCGGCGATGATCCGCTACTTCCAGCAGTGGCGGCCCGACGCCCCGCCCGGCACCCTGCGCCGCTACTCCAACCCGAGCATCGGCCTGCTCGGCCACGCCGCGGGCATCGCCCTCGGAAGCAGCTTCGCCGAGGTCATGGAGTCACGCCTGCTGCCGGCGCTCGGGCTGGGCGACACGCATCTCCGCGTGCCGGAAGGCAGGATGGCTGCGTACGCCTGGGGCTATGACGCCACGGGCAGGCCGGTGCGCGTCAGGCCGGGCGTGTTCGACGCGGAAGCGTACGGCGTGAAGTCGTCGGCGGCCGACATGATCCGCTTCCTCCAGGTCAACATCGACCCGAGCGGCCTCGACCCGGCGGCGCGGCAGGCGATCGAGGCCACGCACGTGGGCTACTACAAGGTGGGCGGCATGGTGCAGGGACTGGGATGGGAGCAATATCCCTACCCGGTCGCCCTGGATCGGCTGCTGGCGGGCAACTCGCAGGAGGTCTCCCTGAAGCCGAACCCCGCCTCCGCACTCGAACCGCCAGCCTCGCCTCAGGGGCCGGCGCTGTTCAACAAGACCGGCTCCACAGGCGGCTTCGGCGCCTACGCCGCGTTCGTCCCCACGCGCAGACTCGGCATCGTCATGCTGGCCAACCGGAACATCCCGGTCCCGGCGCGGGTCACCGCCGCGCACCGGATCCTGGAGCGGCTGGCGCGCTGAAAATCGGGGTCGGAAAAATCGGGGTCGGGTCTGACTACCGGGCGGAAAATCGAGCGGAAAATCGGGGTCGGGTCTATTTTCCGGGCGCCGGGAAGACGACGGGGCGAGCCGCGGAGACGCATCGCGGCCCGCTCCTCCTGTCTCCGCAGCGACACCCCGGTCCACCGGATGAACCCGGTGAACACCGGCGTGTAGGGAGAATCCGGGAACGCCTGCGCGAACGTGCCGGCCTGCACGCCGTCGGCTACCCGGGTGCTCCAGTGCCGGATCTCGCCCGCATCCACGCTGAGATCAGGGGCAGGCAGCCGCCGGGTGGGACCGTCGAGCGTCAGCACGCCCGCGGAATCCACGGTCCCGCTCAACTCGCCAACGTAGCGCACCGCGTACACCGGAGGCCCCAGCTGCGGCGGCGGCACCGTCTGCAGGTCCAGCGACCCGCGCACGGCCGGCCCGTCCTGCGTCAGGGTGAGGCTGATGTGCGCCGCGGTGCCAGGCGGCGCGATCCGGCCGCACGTCCGCGAATTGCCGAATCCGTCGCACGACTCGAGCTGCGCCGTTCCCTGCCACGATCCGGTGACGTTCAGCGTCACGGTGACCGTCGCCGACGCGCTCAGCCCCTGGTAGCTGGCGAGGATGGTCGCCGAACCCGGGCTGACGCCAGCTACCACGCCGGCTGAGGAGACGGTGGCGATCTCCGGCCGGTCGGACGTCCAGGAGGGCACAACCGTCGAGTACGCCCCGGCCGACGTGAGAGCCGTCGCCGTCGCGGTCATCGTCGAGCCGGTGAGGACGCCTGGCGCCTCCAGCCTCACGCTCAGCGACACGGGCGAGGGCGCAGCCGGCGACCGCGCGCACCCGGTGCCGCAGGCCGCGGCCACCGCCGCCAGGATCAGCCCGAACGGCCGCACCCACATACGCATGCCGGCATGATAACCGCCGGGCGCGTACGACCGCACGTCCCTGCGGCCTGGGGACGGAGACGCGGTCAGCGGCTGGCGCCGACAACGCGCAACGGCAGCTTTACCATCGCGCGGAGCACGTTGAACACGCCTTCCACCGCGAGACCGACGAGCCTGAACGGCAGCAACAGCAGCCAGACGATGGGGTAGAGCACCAGGGCCAGCAGCGCCAGGGGCCAGCACACCACCAGAAGCAGCAGCCACAGCAGGAACTTGATCATCTCACCCCTCCGCCGCGGGTG
>JBDIBB010000253.1:0-3683 GCA_039812685.1 Vicinamibacteraceae bacterium | reverse complement strand
TCCGGTAGGCGATCGCCAGCCGCGCCACCTCGATGCACGCCTCCACGTCGTCGGCGTTGACGTGCACGATGGGGATCTTGAACCCGCGTGCCAGGCCGCTCGCATACGACGTGCTGTAGCCCTCCTCCGGGCTCGCGGTGAACCCGAGCTGGTTGTTCGCGATGATGTGGATGGTGCCCCCGGTGTCGTAACCGGCAAGACGCGAGAGGTTCAGCGTCTCGGCCACGACGCCCTGGCCGGGAAACGCGGCGTCGCCGTGGATCAGCACGGGCAGCGTGACGCCCGCGTCGAAGACCGGCGCGCCACGGTGGTCGGCCCGTGTCCCGGCGGCGCGGGCCATGCCGGCCACCACCGGATTGACCGCCTCCAGGTGGCTCGGGTTGGGCGCCATCGACACCACGACTTCGCCGGGCTTTCCGCGGCGGTACGCCAGGCGGGCGCCGGAGTGGTACTTCACGTCACCCGTCCAGCCCAGGTCGATGCGATAGGCGGTACGCTTCCCGATCGGATCCTTGAACTCCGCGAGGATCTCGGCGTAGGGCTTCTGCAGCACGTGCGCGAGCACGTTGAGGCGGCCGCGGTGCGCCATGCCGATCAGCACGTTGCGCGTGCCAGCCTCCGCGGCGTCGCCGATCACCTCGTCGAGGATCGGGACCATCATGTCGAGGCCCTCGATCGAGAAGCGGGTCTTGCCGGGGAAGGTCCGGTGCAGGAAGCGTTCGAAGGCTTCGACCTGCGTGATGCGGGTCAGCAGCTCCAGGTGATCGATCGGCTCCGTGGAGGCGCGAAACACCCCGGCCTCGGCCGCGTGCCGCAGCCACTCGCGCTCCTCGGGCACGAAGATGGCGGCGTAGTCGTAGCCCGTGTTGGAGCAGTAGACGCGGCGCAGCCGCTCGATCGCGTCCCAGGCGTTGGCCGCGCCCTGCGCCACCGTGCCGCCCACGAGGCTGGCCGGAAGCCGCTTCAGGTCGTCGGGCGTGACGCCGTGACTGGCCGGCATCAGGGCCGGATCGCCCAGCGGCGGAGTCCCCAGAGGATCGAGTTGCGCCGCCAGGTGTCCGTAGCGCCGGATCGACTCAGCCAGGCTGACCGCGCCCACGATGGCCTGCGTCGACGCGGGCGCGCCGGTGTCGGCTCCGGCCGGCGCCGGCCCGGTGGTCTCGGTGGGCGTCCACCGCGCGAACAGTTCGCGCGTGGCAGGGTCCACGGAGGCCGGATCCTGCCGGAACCGATCGTACAGCTCTGCGACGTAACCCGCGTTGACGCCCTGGAAATCCTGCCAGCCTGCCATGGAATCGGTCCCCACGCGACGCGCCAATCCCCGGCCAGTCGCGGAAAGTCCCTATTCTACATGGCCAATCACCGGAACCGGGACTCGTGGGGCGGCGCGCCGCCTCATGCCGCCGGTGTCTCCTCGCGCAGCGGGCGCGGCCGGCCGTCCTCGCCCACGGCCACGAGGACGACTTCCGCCTCCGTCACCTTGATGGCCTCGCCGTGCCCGGCGCCCCAGCGCTCGGCCTCCACGCTCACGCGCACGGTGATCGACGTCCGCCCAAGCCGCACGGGCGTCGTGTAGAAGCTGACGATGTCGCCCACGCGCACCGGCGCGAGGAACTCGACTGCGCGCATCGCCTTGGTCACGAAGGTCCGGCTGGCATGCCGGCGCGCCTCCACGGCCGAAGCCAGATCGATGTGCGAGAGGATGACGCCGCCGAAAATCGTGCCCAGCGCGTTGGTGTCCTTGGGCAGCAGCAGCAACTTGATGGCGGGAATGCGATCGCTCATGCGCCATTATCGTCCGCGCTACCAGCGCCGGCGACGCGTGCGGAGCGCACGACACGGTCCGCCGCCGCGCCTCACGCGGCGGAATCGCGTCCGTCGTCGGGTTCGAGGGTCCAGAGGGTGACCGGCAGCTTGAGCAGGACGTACCGGCGCCGGAGCAGGTCGACGCGGCCGGCGTAGTCACGCTTCGGAAACTCCTTCCGCAGCATCCGATCGCGCAGGCGCCGGATTTCGTGCCGGTAGAGCCCGCTCAGCGCCTCGCGCGCGAACTCGGGCGAGGTGTCGGGGCGGGGAGCCAGCCCGTGACGCAGCAGGGTCTCGAGGACTTCTGGCCGGTACCGGAAAGCCACGACGGCATTATGCGGCACGGCCCCGGCCGTCTCGCAATCCTCCTCGCCCGGCGTATGATTCGGAATCTCCACCTGGCGCCCGAGAGGCGTGCACCATGAGCCGTCGAATCCTGTTGCTGCTGGTCCCCGTCGTCCTTGCTATCATCGGCGTCTTCGGAGCGATGTCAGCCATGGCCAGAGACCTTGCCGCGGGCGACCCGGCACCCGACTTCGCCCTTCCGGGATCCGATGGCCACATTCACCGGCTGTCCGCAATGCGGGGCAAGGTCGTCGTCATCGCCTGGTTTCCCAAGGCGTTCACCGGCGGGTGAACCGCCGAGTGCAGGTCGCTCCGTGAGAGCGGCGACGCCGTGAAGGACCTCGATGTGGTGCTGCTGGCCGCCAGCACCGACGACCCGGAAACCAATCGCCGGTTCGCGGAGTCGCTCTCGCTCGCCTACCCGGTGCTCTCGGACCCGGACAAGTCGGTGGCGAGGGCCTACGGCGTGGTGGGCGCACTGGTGCCGTGGGCGTCACGCTGGACGTTCTACGTCGGCGCCGACGGCCGCATCCTCTACATCGACCGCGACGTCAACGTGCGCACGGCCGGCGCGGACATCGTTGCGCGCCTGGCCGCGCTGGGGATCGCGAAGGCGAAGCCGTAAGCGACGGAGCGCACACAACGGGCGTCGACACCGCGTGCGCGCTCGGGCGCGAATGGCATCAGCGCAGGCGCGTGGCCGGCGCATTGGTTCCCGCCGCCCAGTGCACGCCCCGGACGTTCCAGTAGGTGGCCCGTTCGACCGCGAGCGGCGCCGGCGCGCTGCCGATGCTGTCGACCAGCACGGCGAAGCGCCTGCCGTCGGCGCCGGGCACTTCGTAGCCGATGTCGACGCTCGTACGGCTGCCCGGGGGCAGCTCGCGCCGGATCTCGGCGCTGCCGCCGCCCTCGAAGAACACGCGAACGCGCGCCACGCCCGGCACCGGCGCGACGTTGGCCATCAACACGTAGGTGCTCAATCCCCGTCGCGCGTCGGCCTCGCCGTCGGCCACGGCCCACGACAGGCCGTCGCGGGTGGTGCCGGCCGAAGCGTGCGCTTCGTGCCACCGCGACCCATCTCCGGGCCACCACATGGCTCTCTCGACGACGATCGGAGTCGCCGCCGCTGTCTCCGCGATCACCGAGACGGCGGTGCTGGCCAGTTCAGGGGCCGCGAGGTCGACCCAGACGGTCTCGCGCGACCACGGCGGCAGCGTGCGCGAGTCGGGAATCGACCGGCCATCGGGCAGCAGGTAGGTGAGCGCGATCTCAGCCGGCAGCGGCCCCGGATTCGACAGCAGCACGAACATGTCGAAGAAGCCCGTCGCGCCTTCCGCGAGCAGCCACCTCGACGCTGGCGCCGTGACGCCGGCAGCCGCATGGCCGGCCACGAACGTCCCGTCGGCGCGGCTCAGGTACATCGCGCGCTCCGCCACCACGCCAGACGGCGACGCGGTGGAGATGACCGCCGACACGTCGGTCGCGGCCAGCGCCGGGTCGAGCGTGTTCACCCAGACCGTCTCGCGCGCGTG
>JBDIBB010000252.1:0-3754 GCA_039812685.1 Vicinamibacteraceae bacterium | reverse complement strand
GGGTTCTTGCCCGCCGTCGTGTAGGACCAGCCGAAGCGGCCCTCGAGCAGCGCCGTGCTCGAACGCGCCCACGTGAAACCGGTGGCGAACTGCTTGTTGGTGACGTAGGTGAATGCGTTGCCCGCGCCGCCGGAGGGCAGCGGCAGCGGCGGCGAGTCGAAGAGGTCGGCCTTGCGGTAGCCGTAGCGTGCGAACGCGGACAGCGCGGTCGAGAACTGGTAATCGACCTTGCCGCTGTACTTGTCGTTGTCGTTGTTGAACTGCTGGACGTAGGAGTAGTTGCTGCCCGTCGTCGGACGGTTCGGATCGGGCACGCCCGCGAGCACCTTGCGCGCGAACGGCGTCATCGGGATCGCCGTGCCCGCCGGGTAGATCTCGCCCGTGAACGGATTGCGCACGTCCACCGACAGGATGCCCGCCCGCTGGGCCGCCGTCGGAATCGTGGCGAAGGCCACGCCCTCGCGCGACTGCCGGAAGCCTTCGTACTCACCGAAGAAGAATGCCTTGTTGCGGACGATGGGGCCGCCCAGCACGCCGCCGAACTGGTTGCGGCTCAGATCGGGCTTCTGGCCCGTCGAGGGCTTGAAGAACCCGGTCGCGTTCAGGCTGGTATCGCGCCAGAACTCCCACGCGGCGCCGCGGAAGGCGTTGGTGCCGCTCTTGGTGGCGACGTTGATCGTCGCGCCCGCGCTGCGCCCGTACTCCGCGCTCATGTTGTTGGTGACGACCCGGAACTCGGCGACGGCGTCCGGCGAGGGCTGCATCACCTGGTTGCTGAAGCCCTGGTTGCTGGTGCCGTAGGCGTTGTTGTCGAGGCCGTCGAGCAGGAAGTTGTTGAACGTGCTGCGCAGGCCGTTGATGTTGAACGATCCCTCGCGGTTGGTCTGCGACGAGCCGGTGTTGAGCGCCGACAGGCGCACGCCCGGCGTCAGCAGCGCCAGCGTGGAGTACTCACGGCCGTTGAGCGGCAACTCGACCGCCTGCTGGCCGGTGATGACCGTGCTGCGCTGGCTGGAGTCGGTCTCGAGCCGCGTGGCCGCGCCCACCACCTCGATGGTCTCGGTGAGCGCGCCGGGCTTCATCGTGAAGTCGACGCGCTGGCGGGCGCCGACCGTAGCCTGCACGTTGTCGGCCACGGCCGTGGCGAACCCTTCCAGCTCGGCAGAGACCTTGTAACGGCCGATGCGCACCGTCTGGAACTCGAAGTTGCCGTTCTCGTCGGTGACGCGCAGCGCGGTGATGCCGGTCTCGAGGTTCGTGAGGGTGACGGTCACCCCGGGGATGACGCCGCCCGAGTCGTCCTTCACCGTGCCGACGAACGTCGCGGTGTCGAACTGGGCGTGCGCCGCCGGGGCGAACGCGACGGTGAGCGCCAGGATGGCGCAGGCTATGAGGCGATATCGTGTGCTCGACAAGGCAGGAACCCTCCTGGACAGGATGGCGAACAGGCGGTGAGGCGTGCGCAACAGGCCGCCAATTGCCGGCCATGCTGAACCGAACCTTGCTCACCGTCAAGGAAACGGGGTTGGCCGTGGCCGGCGACCTGACGAAGGGGCGACGGTGCCCGGGCGCGATGTTCCGGCGGCGCCGGGCGCCGACGGCGACGATTATAATACGGCCGGCCTCAGGCGCATCGAGGCCTGAGGTGCCCGCGACATGTTCGGATTCCTGAAGCCCGCACCGGAGGTGGCGCCGCTGCCAGCCGGCGAGGTCAAGGCGGCCTACCGCCGTCACCGCATCCAGGTGTTCACCGGGATCTTCGTCGGATACGCCGCCTATTACCTGGTCCGCAACAACCTCGCGCTCGCCATCCCCGACATCCTCCGCGACTACCCGCAGTACTCCAAGGCGCAACTGGGCACCGCGCTGACCGGCCTGTCGATCGCCTACGGGCTGTCGAAGTTCCTGATGGGGTCGGTCTCCGACCGCAGCAACCCGAAGTACTTCCTGCCGCTCGGACTGCTGCTGTCGAGCGCGCTCATGCTGATCTCCGGCGTGGTCAAGGGCCTGTACATGTCGCTCGGGCTCGTGATCGCGATCCAGACGCTCAACGGCTGGGTACAGGGCATGGGCTGGCCGCCCTGCGGCAAGAGCATGGTCCACTGGTTCAGCACGCGCGAACGCGGGCGGACGGTGGCGCTGTGGAACGTGGCGCACAACGTCGGCGGCGGGCTCGTCGCCAAGTTCGCGCTCTGGGGTGTGCTGATCTTCGGCGACTGGGGCGCCAAGTTCTATTTCAACGCCGCCATCGCCGGCGTGCTCGCCGTGCTCGTCTTCTTCGTGCTCCACGATACGCCGCAGTCGTGCGGTCTGCCGCCCATCGAGGCGTACAACAACGACTATCCGCCCGACTACTCGGAAGACCACGAGCGCACCTTCACGTTCCGGGAGATCTTCTTCGAACACGTCTTCCGCAACCGCTACCTCTGGGCGATCGCCGTCGCCAACGCCTTCGTCTACTTCGTGCGCTACGGCGTGGTGAACTGGATCCCCACCTATCTCGAGACGGCCAAGGGCTTCTCCTTCAGGGAGTCGAGCATGGCGTGGGCGCTCTACGAGTTCGCCGCCATCCCCGGCACCATCGCCTGTGGCTGGGTGTCGGACCGCTGGTTCAAGGGCAGGCGCGCGCCGGCCAACATCCTCTTCATGGCGCTCACGCTGGTGGCCGTCGTCGTCTACTGGTTCAACCTGCACGGGCCGCTCTGGGTCGACTACGTGGCGCTGACGGCGGTGGGCTTCCTCATCTACGGGCCGATCATGATCATCGGCCTGCACGCGCTCGACCTGGTGCCGAAGAAGGCCGCGGGCACCGCGGCCGGCTTCACCGGCTTCTTCGGCTACGTGTTCGGATCCGCGATCGCCGGCACCGGCGTCGGCTGGATCGCCGATCGCTTCGGCTGGAACGGCGTGTTCATCACGATGGTCGCCTGCTGCGTGCTCACCATCGCGTTCGTCGCACTGACGCTGGGCCACACGGTGGAGAGCGAGGAGAGGCACTGAGGGGCCTGGGGCCTCGAGGGCCTGAGGCCTGATCAATCCGCCTGAAGGCGGATCCTCACCAGGACCGCGCCCGCGCGGTGCGGGACGCCGATGACCAGCGGCGCGGCCAGCGCGGACTCGCGAGACACCCACGCGCGAGCATCGACGTCGTAGGTGTCGATCCGGTAGCGGCCCTCGGGCACGTCGATCACCGCCTGGCCCATGGCCGGCTCGCTGCCGCGCGTCCGAAGCCCTGGGGCCCCATCGAGCCAGAGCCACAGCGACGCGCCGTCACGGAGCGCGCCGAACTCGCGAATCCACCCCGGGACTTCGCGGAGCCCGAGGTCGTCGGCAGGCGCGAATGCGCCCTTGGCGAGGGCAGGCACCGCCGCCAGCAGCCTCGCACAGGTGTCGTCGAACGTCAGTTGCGTGGGCATTCGCCGGCTCCGCGATGCGGGACGTCGGTGCAAGCCTCAAGCCTCAAGCCCCAAGCCCTGATCAGCGCCTTCACGTCGAGCAGGTTCAGCACCGGCACCCCTTCGGCGAGCCACGCCTCGGTGACGCTTGGCGGCGCGGCCAGCCGTCCGGGCGTCGTCGCCGGGGAGAGCCAGCCCTCCTCGCGCCGGAACGTCGCGCGCGCGCCGCCCAGGCTGGCGTGGTTGCCGCCGACGTTGACGTAGGCGGCTGGAAGAAATGGGGTCGGGTGTATTTTCCGCGTCGGCGGCGGTCCCAGCTCCCCCGGCCGGGCCGAAAATACACCCGACCCCATTTCCGA
>JBDIBB010000251.1:0-3775 GCA_039812685.1 Vicinamibacteraceae bacterium | reverse complement strand
AGACGGGCGCGGCGCCCGGCTGGCCAGGCGCGACGACCGAGAATACGGCCAGTACTTGAGGGAGGAGCAACGCCGCCCGCCGGGATGCCCCGCCCGTCGAATGCAGCGCCACTTTCGCCACGGGCTGCTAGTCTGTCGCCTCGCGTCGGCGGCGGCCTGTCGGACCGGTCGAGGCGCCGCCGACGCCTCTTCGCAGGGAGGATCCAGCATGCGTGTCGTGGTGGCGCTGGGCGGCAACGCCCTGCTGAAGCGCGGCGAGCCGATGACCGCCGAGAACCAGCGGGCCAATGTGCGCCGGGCCTGCGAGGCGCTGGCGCCGGTGGCCGCCGGAAGCGAACTGGTCATCTCGCACGGCAACGGTCCGCAGGTGGGTCTGCTCGCGCTGCAGCAGGCGGCCTGCGCCGGCGTGCCCCCCTACCCGCTCGACGTGCTCGGGGCGCAGACCGAGGGCATGATCGGCTACATCATCGAGCAGGAACTCGGCAACCTGCTGCCGCCCGACAGGCCGTTTGCGACCATCCTGTCGATGACCGAGGTGGATCCCGCCGACCCCGCCTTCCAGCAGCCGACCAAGCCGATTGGGCCGATTTACTCCAGGGACGAGGCTGACCGCATGGCCGCCGAGAAGGGCTGGGCGTTCAGGCCCGACGCGCATGGCTGGCGGCGCGTGGTGCCGTCGCCGCATCCCAGACGCATCTTCGAGATCCGCCCCGTCAAGTGGCTGCTCGAGAAGGGGACGATCGTGATCTGTGCCGGCGGCGGCGGAATTCCCACGATGTTCGGGCCCGACCAGACGCTGCGCGGCGTCGAGGCCGTGATCGACAAGGATCTCGCCTCGTCACTGCTCGCGCGCGAGGTGAACGCCGATGCGTTCGTGATGGCCACCGATGCCGACGCCGTGTATCTCGACTGGGGCACGCCCGAGGCGAGGGCCATCCGCCTGGCCGGCGCCTCCGCTCTGCGCGCCATCGCCTTCCCGGCCGGATCGATGGGTCCGAAGGTCGAGGCCGCGTGCGAGTTCGCCGAGGCGACGGGGCGGCCGGCGTGCATCGGCGCGCTCGACGACACGGCGCGCATGCTGCGCGGCGAGGCCGGCACCACGGTTGTCGCGGGGGCGGCTGCCATCCAGTGCTGGCCCGTTCGCCCGTGAACCCGCGCCGGCCTCAACCTCGCGTGGCCTGCTGCAGCCAGGCCAGGTAGCGCTCGCTGCCTCCGCCGATCGGGACGACCAGGAACTCGGGCACCTCGTACGGGTGAAGGGCCGCCAGTCGCGCCTCGAGCGCGTCGAGCCGATCGACGGTGGTCTTGATCAGCAGTTGACGCTCGGCGTCCTGCTGCACCGCGCCCTCCCATCGATACACCGACTGCATCTCCGGCAGGATGTTGACGCACGCGGCCAGACGTTGCTCGACCAGGGCGTGTGCGAGGGTTCCGGCGGGCTTGTCGGCTGGCCAGGTGACCAGCACCAGCACGGGCGGCGAGGAGACGGGGATGTTGGTCATCGGCACGAGGAGACGCCGGCGGCTACCGCGCGCGTCGAACGCAGCATAATTCAGTCGTGCCGCTGGCGACCGATTGTGGTCAAATGTGGGGCGTCCGATGGCCCCACGCCCACGCCCCACCCCCGGGAACGCCGACGGCGAGTCGTCGCCACCGCGCTCGCGATCCCGGCTGACCGTTCGACGCGCCGAACCGCGGCGATGGTTGCGCTATGCCGTGCTCGCGATTGGCGGCATGTTGTTCGTGAACGCGCTGGCCGGCGAGCGGGGGTACCTCGAGTACGCGCGACTGCGGCGTCGCCTCGATCAGGCCCAGGCCGAACTCGCGGCCCGCCGGGCGGAAAACGCGAGACTCCAGCGTCAGATCCGGCAACTGAAGGCGGACCCGGCGGCGATTGAGCGCGAGGTGCGTGAGCAGTTGGGTTATGTGAAGCCCGGCGAAGTGGTGTTCACCGTGCGCGATGTCCCGGCGCCTGAAGGGCGGAAGGCACCTGCGCGCTGAAGTCCCGCCTGCAGTTTGTTTTTGACGCACCACGGCGAGGGTGCTATACTGCGGCCCTCGTTGCGCAAGGGGCAACGCGTTGACGCGGGGTGGAGCAGTCCGGTAGCTCGTTGGGCTCATAACCCAAAGGTCGCGGGTTCAAATCCCGCCCCCGCAACCATTTGAATCGGCACGAGAAGGTCGCCAGTCTCTGGCGACCTTTTCGTTTTTCGGGCGGCAGCAAGCATCGCGGCCAGATTCCCCTTCAATTCCACCCGCAACTGGCCCCCGAGTTTGACGAGGGCAAGAGGGGTCTAGGCACACCAAGACACACCGACTCAGAGAGTTACGGGGGATTCTCTAGCAGTCCGTGGTGGAAGTGCCGCGTCGCGCCGAGACGGGCGCGGCGGCTGGACAGACGGCGTGGAGCTTGGGCGGCGGAGGAATCCGCAGGCGCCGCAGCAGATCCAGGGTGTCGGGGCGGAGGTCGGTGGTCTGCCGGACCCGCGCGGTCCCGCGTTCGTACTCGACGACCTTGATGGTGTCGAGCCGGGCGAGCAGGTTGCGCCACGTGTCGCCGCCGCGCTGCTCGGCGAGGCGTTCGAGCAGCAGGGCGAGGACGCACAGCGAGATATGCGCGGTGATCCGCACCGTCGTCCAGTGGTGGACCGGGCGCATGCGCAGGCCGCTCTTCCTGACGCGCCAGCACTGCACGACGCGCAGCAGTTGCTTGTAGCCCAGCGCGAGGTCCTCGGCCGAGAGGGTGCCGTCGTTGGTGGTGATGACCCGCTTGCCATCCAACTTGGCCTCGGCGGCGACGGCGGCGCGGTCGATCCGCGGCAGGCCGCGGCGGGTCTGCCGCAGGTAGCGCCGATAACGCTCGCTGGTCAACAAGGCACAGGTCCGGGCGGCGTGGCGCCCCTCGCGCAGGGGCGCGCGTTGGGCGGCCAACTCCTGGGCGAGGGCGTCGAGCACGGCGACCCGGTGCTGCCGTTGTCGCGCGGCTTCTTGCGGATTGAAGCAGACCACGTACCGGCGGCGGCGTTCGCCGTCGCCCACCACCACGTCTTTGACGTGGAGGTTGTCGGCCACGACCTGGTAGCGGCCGGGGCGAGTCAGCACCGCCTGCGCCACCTCGTCACCCGCGCGCAGTTTGGTGGCGAGGATGTACTTGCCGCCGCTCGCGTACCGTCCTCCGTCCTTGCCGTCTGTACAGACAGCTACAGGACCGCCTCCAGCCCCTTGTCTGCTATCACGTTCAGCAGCTTCAGGGCAGGTCCCGCGGGCCGCGTGTCGCCCTGCTCCCACTTCCGCACCGTCGATGCCGTCGTGTGCAACAGGTGTGCGAACACCGGCTGGCTGAACTTCAGCCGTTCGCGCAGCCGCTTGATGTCGGCCGCGCTGAAGGCGCGCACCGGCGGCGGGCAGATCGCATCGAACTGCCGCATCGTCATCTTGCCGATGGCGCCGACGCGCTCCAGTGCGACGAGGTCGCCACGAAGGGATTCAATGAGCTTGCTGGACACAGTGCACCTCTACGAGTACGCCGGCCTGAAGGGCCTTCCTGAGATCGGCGGTTGAGAGATCCAGGAACACCTTGCCGGCGAATTGCAGCGCCTGCTTCTCATCCTGCGTGATGTTGCCCTTGCTGTTCTTGGCGAACCCGTGCAAGAACACGTAGCGATCACCGACGCGGGCCGAGAGCACCGTCCGGTACCCGCCACTCTTGCCGCTACCCGGACGCGCCAGGCGCTTCTTGAAGAGGCAACCGCCCAGGTCGGCATCGATCAGGCCG
>JBDIBB010000250.1:0-3854 GCA_039812685.1 Vicinamibacteraceae bacterium | reverse complement strand
ACCCACTGCCGGATCGCCGGCGACTCCAGGGCGTGTGACCGGATGAGGCGTGTCATGGCCAGGCGCGACCAGTTCATCGAACACCTGCTGCGGCGTGCGGGGTTCGGCGGCTCACCGGAGGAAGTCGATACGTTCGCCGAGATGGGCTTCTCGGGAACGCTCCAGCACCTGCTCGACTTCGAGCGTGTGCCCGACGATGTCGACGCCCTCATTGGCCGGCCCGAGTACGTCGGGGTCACCGTCCGGGGCCAATTCCTGCCCGACCGCAACATCACCGACGCCCGGCAGCGCTGGCTCTTCCGCCTGATCCACACCCGCCGGCCGCTGGTCGAGAAGATGGCGCTCTACTGGCACCATCACTTCGCCACTGCCTACGGCAAGATCGCGGGTGCGGTCGGCAGCGAGGAGGGCGCGCGCCTGATGGCGGCCAGGCCCGGCGACGATCCCGGCCGCGTGCGCGGCCATCTGGAGCTGCTCAGGCAGTATGCGCTGGGCAACTTCCGAGATCTGCTCGTCGAGATCGCGAAGGACGTCGCGATGCTCTACTGGCTGGACGGCCGCAACAACGTGCGGACGAGACCTCAGGAGAACTTCGCGCGCGAGCTGATGGAGCTCTTCACCTTCGGCGTGGGCTTCTACACGGAGAGCGACGTGGCGGCCGGCGCCCGCGTCTTCACCGGGTGGAACACGCGGCGGGTGACCGGGCCCGGCGGCACCACGGATCCGGCCACGCACTACGAGTTCTTCTACAACGCCGCGCAGCACGACACGGGGGCCAAGGCCTTCAGCTTCCCGATCTATCCCGACGGATCGCGCACGATTCCGGCCCGCAGCGACGGCCTGCAGGACGGGCTCGATTTCATCGCCGCCTGCGTGCGGCATCCCGAAACCGGACGCCGCCTGGCGCGCCGTCTCTACGGGTTCTTCGTGAGCGAGCTGCAGCCCCCGCCAGACGATTTCGTGTCGTCGATTGCCGGCGTGTTCGCCAGCAGCGGCTACGACATGCGCGCGGTGGTGCGCGCCATCCTCACCTCGGCGCACTTCCTCGACGGCAGCGCCAGGTTCGCGCGCTACTCGTGGCCCGTCGAGTTCGTGGTGCGGGCGATCAAGGAAGTCGGCTGGTCGGGCTATTCGGTGAACAGCGCGCTGACGCCGCTCGCCAACATGGGCCAGCAGCTGTTCGAACCTCCCGACGTGAACGGGTGGGAAACGGGGCGCTACTGGTTCTCGAGCGGTCGCACGCTGGCCCGCATGAACTTCGCGGCGTCGCTCGTGGCCAGTCAGCGCACCGTGCTGCGCGACGAGGCGAAGCCGTTCGCGCGCACCGCGCGATCCACCCTGTCCTACGTGCTCGATCGCCTCTCGGCGATGCCGTTCGAGAGTGGGCCGCTCGCCGAACTGATGGCCTATCTGGAAGCCGGCGGGGCCTGGAGCGGATCGGACGCCGCGCTGCTGGTGAAGGTGCCCGGCCTGGCGCACCTGGTCCTGGCCTCGTCCGAATACCAGTTCGTGTGAGGCACCCATGCGAGAGCGACCGACCATGACCCTCACCCGCAGGCAGTTCGTGCGCGGCGGCGTCGCTGCCTTCACCCTGGGCTTCGGCGCGCCCCGGCTGCTGTCGGACCTCGCCTTTGCCCAGGGCGCCTCCTCCCGTGTGCTGGTCGTGCTCTACCTCGCGGGCGGCAACGACTCGCTGAGCATGGTGATCCCTTACAGCGACCCGCAGTACCACGCGCGCCGGCCGACCATCGCCGTGCCCGCCGCCAGCGCGCTGCAGATCGGGTCGGATGCCGCGGGACGCAACATCGGCCTGCACCCCAGGCTCACCGGACTGAAGGACGTCTTCGAGTCGGGTCACCTGACCGTCGTGCAGCGCACCGGCTACCCGAACCAGAGCCGCTCGCACTTCCTCGGCACCGACATCTGGTCCACCGGCGATCCGGGCAACCCGCAGGGCCCCGGCTGGATCGGGCGCTTCCTCGACCTGCAGCCCTCACCGGTGGATCCGCTGGTGGGCTGGAACACGGCGAGTGAGACGCCGCGCGTGCTGCAGGCGCGCGGGGTGGACGTCCCGGCCATCCCGAGCGTGGGCAGCTACGTGTTCTCGAGCCCCAACGGCGGCATCGAGGCGCAGCGGTCCCGCGCGGCCGCCACCCGCATCGCGTCCCACGTGCCCCTGGATCGCCCGCACCTCGCGCTGGTCAACGCCACGGTGAACTCGGCGATGGCCACCCTCGATCGGGTGGCCGCCGTTGGTCGCTACGTCCCCAGCGTGACCTATCCCACGACGGGACTCGGGCAGGCCTTCCGCGCGATCGCGGGCGCCATCGTCGGCGACGTGGGCACGAAGGTGTTCTGGGTGCAGACAGGGGGCTTCGACACGCACGCCGGCCAGGGCGTGAACCTCGCCAGCGGCGGCTACTACCGCCTCATGGAGACCGTCGACGCGGCGCTGTCGGCCTTCCATGCCGACCTGCGGAACCAGGGCGCGCTGCAGGACACGCTGGTGCTGCAGTTCTCCGAGTTCGGCCGCCGGATCCCGGAGAACGGCAGCGCCGGCACCGATCACGGTGCAGCGAGCGCGATGCTGCTGCTCGGCGGGCGCGTGCGCGGCGGCATCGTCGGCACGGCGCCCGATCTCAGGCCCACGCCCGACAACCCCACCCTCGAGAACAGCGGCGGGGACGTGGCGATGGAGACCGATTTCCGCAGCGTCTACGCCGAGGCGATCGACAAGTGGCTGGGCGCCTCGTCGGTGACGCTGCTCGGCGGCGATTTCAGGAACCCGGCGCTGCGGCTGCTGTGAGGCCCAGGCCTCAGGCGGATTGATCGCGGACCGAGCCGGCGCCCTGCGATCCGGCTGGAGCCCGATCCCAGCGCCCCGACGGAGGCGCCGCCAGCCCGTGCCGCAGCACGTCGGCGATGACCGCCACCATCTCGCGAGTGTCCTTCCCGAAGTGGTTCGGGACGCCGAAGAGCACCTCGACGGCGAAGTAGTTCATGAAGAAGCGCGTGGCCAGCATGAGCCCCACGCCGAGGCTCACGCCGTCGCGCAGCCGCGCCTGCAGCGCGTGCCGGTTCGGCTGCTGCGCGGCGAACCGCTCGAAGCGGTCCGACATGTCGGCGTAGAACTTCTGGATGTGCCTGCCCTCGAACTCGACAACATCGACGTAGATCAGCGCGACGTGATGCCTGTACTGCACGATCATGTCGCGCGCCGCCTCGCCGATCGTCTCGAGGTTGTCGGGGAACTCTCCCGCGGCGAGCGCGCGATTGTACGGCAGGTCCGGGTTCTCGATGGCGGTCCAGTACTGATCCAGCAGCGCCTTGAAGATCGTGTCCTTGTCGCGGAAGTGGTGATAGACGTTGCCCGTGGACACACCTGCCCGCTCAGCGATTTCGCGAATGCTGGTGGCGCGATAGCCCCGGTGCGAGAACAGCGCCAGTGCGGCGTCCAGGATGTGCGCACGGCTGCGTTCCGATCGCTCGGTCTGGTTCATGCCTCGACTCATGGGGTGCGGCGGCCGTCGGCCGCCCGCCCCGGCTATGGCTGCCACCCGCCCAGGTAGGCCTTGCGCAGCTCGTCCTTCACGACCTTGCCATACGGAGTCCGCGGCAGGGCTTCGACGAACACGAACGCGCGCGGCAGCTTGTGCCTTGCCAGCGACGTCAGCAGGTGCGCGGCCAGCGCCGCCGCGTCGACCGTTCCGCCGGGGGAGCGGACGATGAAAGCCACGCCTACTTCACCCCACGTGTCATGGGGTACGCCCACCACGGCAGCATCGGCGACGCCGGGGTGTGTGGCCAGTGCCGCCTCGATTTCGGCCGGGTACACGTTCGCCCCGCCGCTGATG
>JBDIBB010000249.1:0-3869 GCA_039812685.1 Vicinamibacteraceae bacterium | reverse complement strand
TGGCCATTGGCCTCCCAGAATGCCGGGTAAGCCCGCCCCAGCTTGAACAAGACATCCTGGGCCAGCGGTAGCGGCATGCGCAGCGAGGACGCCACGAACGCCGCGTGCTCGCCGTAGAACTCACGCAGCCAGGCGGTCCAGCCCGCACCATCGTTCGCGAACCGCTGCGCCGCCTTCTGCACCGCCGCGATCTCCTTCCGCACCACCCGCGCGGCCGCTTCGTGGGCGAGCGCGAAGGCGCGCCCATCTGCCTGGCGCCGGCCGGCCCGCTGCTCGCGCGGCTCGTCGGCCCGCCCCATGTTCAGCGGCTCGAGGAACGTGTCGAGCCCCTCGGCGCGGTTCATGTTCTCCTTCTCGCGGACCTCGTTCCGCGTCATCCAGCCGTCCGAGATCGCGTAGTGGTAGAACTGGCCGCGGGCCGAGGAGTCCGCGCGCATCAGCGCCTCGATCAGGAACTCCGCGAAGTAGGTGTCTGGGGCCCACACCAGGTCGCGCAGGATGGCCGCCTCGATGCGCGACAGCCAGGGCCGGAACGAGTAGGTGACCAAGTCGATCTGAAAGGCCGCGTGCGAGGCGTAGGTGGGCGTCTTGGTGTTGCCCAGCATCGACGCCGGCAGGTTCAGCCAGCGCGCCACTTCCTCCACGCCGTACTCGCGCGACGCGAGCAACTGCGCCTCCTCCGGCTTGATCCCGAGCGACGCGACCTTCACGTCCTCCTCGAGCACGAGCACGCCCTGGCTGTGCTCCAGCCCCGACGAGAAGCTATTGATGGACTCTGTCAGGTTGCGCGTGCCTTCATCGCCGAGCTGCGCGGGGTGAATCACCGCGAATGCGGGCGCGGCACCCTGCCGGAAAAACCTGCCCGCGAACCGATCCGCAGAGATAGCCGTGCTGATGGACCGGGCGCCGTACTCGATCACCGACACCCCGGTCACGCCATCGAGCGACAGGCCGCGCAGGTGGGACACTTGCTCCTGGCTGAGCGTGCGTCCGGTACCGGCGAGCTTATAGGTGAAGCGGCCAGACGGCATCCGCTGCACGGTCACGCGGTCGGGGTGGATCGGGATCAGTGCGTCGATGTACGGGACCCCCGCCGGCGTCGCGCCCTCGACGATCTCGACGAAAGCGTTGCCGCGGAAAATCAGGCAGACCATCACATACTCGAAGAACTCGTAGGCCGTCTGCCAGGTGTTCGGCTGGCGCCTGAGTAGCCGGAACAGGGGGTGCTGTGGCGCGCGCTCCTTGCCGCCGTCTGGCTGCCGGCGGTAGGTGAGACACGGCAGGCTGGCCACCGTCTCCGCGAGCAGCCTGGCGCCCTTCCAGAATGCCGACAGGGACAGCGCCGCCTCGCGCGACAGCACGAGGCCGGTGTCGGCATCGAGACCCTGCGGAGCCGACCGATACCAGAAGTCGTCGTCGTCGCGGAACTCGGCGCGCACGCCGTGCCGGGCCAGTCGCGTCAACAGTCCCATTGCAGTCACCGATCCTTTCGGCGCGCCGGCCGCGCCCACGCCACCGCCACCGCGGTCAACACCCCGCCGGGCACGATCAGCCCGAGGGGCAGGTACACCAGCGCCGCGCCGCTGCTCAAGAGGAGCAGGCCGAACGCCAACACCGCGTCGAACTCGTCGAATCGCTTCATCGCGCTCCCATCGGCAGCGTAAGCGCGCCGCGGCGCGCGTAGACGGAGGCCTTCGGCGCCGGCGCCACCATCAGTCGGGACAGGGCCGTTACGGCGGCGGCCACCCCGTCGATGCGCTTCTTCGCCGACGGCTTCTTCGGGCGGATGTTGCCGGCCGGGTCCTCGTAGACGGCGCAGTTCTCGACACACCACCGCATCACCGGGTGGCCGTCGTGCCGGAGTTGCCGGCTGTAAATGAGCGCCTCGAAGAGCTTCGCCGGCTCGCTCAGCCGCTTCATGTTCTGTGCGACCTCGACCGCCACGAATTTCTTCGCCTCGAGCTGCTGTGCGAACTGCGTGGCGGCCCACGGGTCGTAAGCGATTTCCTTGAACCCGTAGCGCGGCGCGAGCTCCTCGGTGATCGCCTCGAGCACTGCGGCGTAGTCGATGGTCGCGCCCTCCGTGACGCGCAGATGTCCCTGCTCGGCCCACAGCGCGTACGGCACGTTGTCTTCACGCTCCCGCCTGTGCAGCGTGTCCTCCGGCATCCAGAAGAACGGGAGTACGTCGACCGCGAAGTCGAGGCCGAGCGCGGGCTGCCCCTCGACGTCCGTGCGGCGGCGGCCGAGGTCATCTCGCCGCACGAGCGCCACGAAGGCCGTCAGGTCGGTCTTCGCCGACAGGTCCAGCCCGCCCACGCAGACCCGCGCCGCGCCCGCGTTGTCGGGCACCAGGTCCTCGACCTGGCAGGCGTCCCACGCTTCCAGCGGAATCCACACCGTCTGCTGCTGGGTCCAGTGGTTCAGGTGCAGCTGGAGATACGCGTTCCGCTTGCGCGGCTCGTTGACGGCCTTCGTGATCTCGTCGCGGTAGTACTCCTCGGTCACCGTGACGCCGTAGCTCGGGTTGGCCAGGCGAGCGGTGTCCAGCGACCGCCAGTCGAGCGCGGCGTCCGCCTCGAAGATGACGGGCAGGCAGGTGTCGTCGGCGATGGCGCCGCTGATCAGTCGCTTCGCGTACTGGTATTCCTCATACGCGATGGACTCGAAGTCGCTGCCGGCGGTCGTCAGGTAGAGCAACAGCGGTTGCCGGCGCGCGGCGACGCCCTTCTCGAGCGTCTCGACGAGCTCCCGGTCGGGCTGGGCGTGGAGCTCGTCGATGATGACGCAGTGGAGGTTCGGCCCGTGCTTCGTCCGCGCCTCGGCCGAGATCACCTTCATCGTCGAGCGCAGGTCGCGGTAGAGGATCTCAGACCGCAGCACGTCTGCGCGGCCGGCTAGGTCGGGACAGTCCTCGACCATCGCCTTGGCCTCCCCGAACAGCAACCGGGCCTGCTCACGATCAGCGGCGGCGACCATGATCTCCGCGCCGGGCTCGCCATCGCAGAACAGCACGAGGTTCGCTAGGCCAGCCACGATCTGGGTCTTGCCGTTCTTCTTGGGGATGTAGAGCAGCAGCTTCCGGAACCGCCTGAGCCCATCGCGCCGACGCTTCCAGCCGAACAGCGGCCGCACGATCAGGTCGCGCTGCCAGTCCAGCAGCTCGAAGGGCTGGCCGGCGAACTCGCCCTTGTGGTGCGTCAGGAACGTCGGGAAGAACGCCGCTGACCGGTCGGCCTCGTCCGCGTCGAAGTAGTACCGCTCGTCCCTGTCATCGATGGGAATGGTCACGCCAGGCCAGCGCGCGAGCGCCTCGGAGTTCCACGTGGCCACCGCGCTACGCGCCACTCGAGGCGGCTCCCTTCACCAGCGTCGGGCGCCGGAAGAACGCGTCGCGCTTCTGCTGGTCAGCATCGCCGGCGCTCGGCGGCGCCACCTGCACTCGGCCGCGAGAGGCCGGCGTCAACCCGAGGTCCTGGGCGAGCTGACGCGCGCGCCCGATCGCCTGCTGGTACTGCGTCACGATCGGGTTCGTCTTCACCACCATCTCGGTGTAGAGCACCCGCTGGAAGCCCTTCGCGCGCGTCAATCGTGTGAGCTCCGCGATGTCGGCGAGCGTCGCGGCGTACATCGCCAGGGCGTCGCGGTCGGCGTGCGTGATGACGCGACTCTCCTCGAGTTGCCGCCCGTAGTGCCGGTAGTAGGCCTTGGCCGCGGGCGGCAGCCACGCCGGTGGCGACGCGAGGCCTTCCCGGAACGCAACGACGGCACGGGCCTTCGGCTTGCGACCGGCACCGATGCGAGGTCCTCCCTTCGGCATCAGGCGACGCCCCCATCGCGCTCACTGATTGCATTCATACGCGCTCGGA
>JBDIBB010000248.1:0-3905 GCA_039812685.1 Vicinamibacteraceae bacterium | reverse complement strand
GTCCACGCCTGACGGCTCCCCGCATCCACCAGATCGTCGAAGGAACGCCCGGCGAGCGCGCCCGGCGGCACGCCAGCCAGCGACGCGCCGGCGGCGTTCACGTCCACCACTCGTCCCGCCTCGTCGAGCACGAACACCCCGTCGGCCGCCTGCTCGAGCAACTCGCGGTATCGACCCTCGCTCCGCGCCGCGCGGAGCAGCGACCAGCCGGCAGCCAGCGTTGCGAAGATGAGCGCGAGAAACAACAACGCGTCGCGCACGAACAGCCGCCGCACGTCGGCCACGATCCAGGCGCGCGGCACCATCAGCCGCACCATCAGCTGTCGCTCGGGCACGTCGAGGCTCGTGCGGCTCTCGATGATGCTCCCGTCGGTGCGGAGATCCTCGTTCACGCCGCTGCCATCTCCCAGCGCGTGCGCCGAGGAAAACGGCTGCTTCGGTTCCAGGGTCTGGCCGCCCACGTACAGCAGCGTGTCGCCGTCACGCAACTCCAGGCCGGCCGACGGCAGCACGGCGAGCGCCGAGCGCGCGTAGGGCGTCGCCAGCGCTTCCGGGTCGAGCACGAGCCCGAGCAGGCCGATGAACCCGCCTGTCGGCGTCCATCCGTCGTCGCCGAACGCGGTGTCGTAGACGGGCAGCGTCACCAGCAGGCGCGTGGAGGCCGCTGTGCGACCGACCCATGGACGCCAGCGTCCCCGGTTGGCGGGATCGGCGGCCCATTCGAGCAGGTGCGTCTCCGGCCAGGATTGCGGATCGGGCGTGAGCAGGGTGCCGTCGGTTCGAAAGCGCCACGTGCGGCCGTCGGCCATCACGCGCACGAGTTCCTCGATGCCGGGCAACTCGGGCGAGGCGAAGAACTGCGCCAGGCGATCGGGGAGAGCGCGCAGCGAGACACGCTGGACGGAGGGCAGCGCGCTCAGATGCACCAGCGTCGCCGCGTGGCCCGAGAGCGCCGTCTCGACGCCCACCGCCACCGTTCGGGTGAGCGCCAGTTGCCGCTCGGCCGAGCGGGCGACCATCACCGCTTCCGTGGCGCGGTAGTTGGCGATGCCCAGCGCCGAAACGACGATGACGGCCGCGGGGGTGCCCCAGGTCGCAAGGCGCCGATAGCTGGACGCGGCGGTCACAGTGCCCGACAGCCTACCACCGACGGACCCTCGCCGGGCGCGTCATGTTGCGCGCATCACGCCGCGTACGGCCTGCGTCACCGGCCGCGACGCATCGCGAGCCGGCGCGCGGCGTGCGTCGGAATCCGTGACTGCCGGACGCGTCGTGTCACGCGGCCCCGGGTGTGGGAGCGGGCACGGGCACGGATCCCGCGTCCGCGGGATCGTCGATGACGCGCGCCAGGACGCGGGCGTGCCAGACCAGCAGGGCGACGTTGGCCAGCGCCAGCAGCACGCTGAGATCGATGGGCGTGAGCATGCGCGGCACGGCCCATCCGACGCCTAGTCCCAGGCCGTAGAACAGGTTGATGTTGAGGGCCACCAGCAGGCTGACGGCTGCCAGCAGCGGGCGGATGCGCCGTTCGGCGGCCGCAGCGACCACCAGCAGCGGCACGGCCAGCACCATGTGGTGTTCGTGTACGCTCACGCCGAGCACGAAGAAGGCGTGCACCGTGAAGGCGGCCAGTGTTGCGTGCGCCGCCAGGCCGCGCGCGCGGCGGCCACGCCACAGGGCCCACGCCACGGTGACCATCGTCAGCAACTGCCCGGCCGGGCGCGGGTTGGGCAGCCCCATCTCCATCCACGACGAGATGGCCAGGATGCGCGCGACAGGCTGGAAGTAAGCGCCCGGAAACCCGAACTCCGGGATCATGTTGTAGCCGCGCGCCAGCCACGTCGCCACCCACCAGAGATTGGCGGCATACCCCGAGAGGATGTCGCGCCGCGCGGTCCACGAACCGAAGGCCACCAGCATGTTCGGCAGGGCGCCGGCAAGCGCGTAAGGCAGCAGGATGGCGGCGATGACCGCCGTGGTGGACAGCGCGCCGCGCAGCAGCGCCCGGCGGCCTCCCGCGTGCCAGGCGGCCATCAGCACGGCCGGCGCGATCAGCATCGCCTGGGGTTTGGTGAGCAGCGCGAGGCCCAGCACCGCGCCCGCCAGCCCCGGGCGCCGTTCGTGCACGTACAGCAGCGCCGCGATGGCGGGCAGGATCACGAGCGGATCGAGATAGCCGAGGACTTCCCCGTTCAAGATCGCGGCCGGGTTGGCCCAGAACGCCAGCCCGCCCCAGTATCCGAGGGCGCGTGGCCCGGTCAGCCGCGTCAGGGCGCGCACGAGCAGCCACGTCAGGCCGATGCCCGCGAGCAGGCCCGGGATCTTGACGGCCACCGTGAGCCGGTTGTCGTTGGGGAATCCGGGGAACAGCTCGCGGTACACCACACCGACGGCGCCCATCTCGGCCAGCGCCAGCGGCGGGTAGTCCACCGTCGTGTACTGTTTGCCGAACTGGAGCCGCCGGCGCTCGGGCGGCGATCCGCCCACGCCGTAGACGCCCAGCAGGTCCTTCGACGCCGCGAAGCTCCAGACGCGCCACACGCCCACGTCCTCGGTGCCCGGCAACGGCAGCGCGGCCACGCGCAGCGCCAGCACGAGGAAGAACACGACGAGGAACGTCCGGCGGGTCACGGGGGGCTCGGGGCGTGGGCTTGGCGTGCAGGCTCGGGTCTTGTGGTTCGGGGTCGTGGACGTGTCCCGACCCATTCGCCGGCGAATCTTACCCTCTCGCCACCCGTTTCCCGAGCCTCAGGCGTCAGCCGCGGCGCCGGGCGTCACGGGCGGATCCCGTAAACTTGCGTCAACGGCCCATTCCCGGGCTTCCTCTTTCATCACGGGACGGACATGGATATCGCTCGCAGGGTCTTCCTTGGCACGGATGGCGGCGCCACCACCTCGAAGATCGGCGCCGTCTTCGACGATGGCACGCCGGTCTCCACGACGCTGCTGCAGACGCCGACCAACGCCCAGCTCGGCCCGCGCACCACGGTGAGCGGCTGGGTGGAGGGCGCCACCGCCTTCCTCGAACAGCACGGGCTGAGCTGGGATCAGGTCGACGGCGTGGGTCTGTCGATCCCCGGCCCGTATCAGCGGTACGGCGTGTTCGACAAGTCGCCGAACCTGCCCGACAGCTTCACCGGATTCGACGTCTATGCCGCCTACGCCGAGAGGCTGGCCGCGCGTGCCGGCCGCCCGCTGGCGCTGGTCGTCGGCAACGATGGCAACTTCGGCGGCGTCGCCGAGGCGCGGCACGCCCGCGGTGACAGCCGCGCGACCGTGCTCATGCTGGCGCCGGGATCCGGCCTGGGCTGCGCGTACATCGATGCGCACGGGCTGCCGCTGGAGGGCGACACGCTGGCCGGGATGGAAGGGGCGCACATGCCCGCGCCGCTCCACGAGCTGGGCGCCAGGCCTTACCCCTGCGGCTGTGGCCGCACGTGGGGCTGCATGGAGGTCTACACCACGCTGTCCGGCCTGCCGTTCCTGCTCGAGGAGCGCCTGCCCCGCTTTCCCGGCCACGCGCTCGCCCGTTCGGCGGCCACTCCCAGGGAGAAGGCGTTGGCCCTGAGGGGGCTCGCGCAGGATGGCGACCCGCTCGCCACCGAGATCTTCGATTTCCAGGCGCGCGCGCTGGGCTACTGCGTGGCGACGCTGGCCATGGCGCTCGACCCGGCCGTGGTGGTCATCGGCGGCGGCCTGATGGATCCGCACGCCACGACCGCGGCGTTCCGCGAGCGGTACCTGCGGATCGTCAGCGATACGGCCCGCCCCTGGCTGTGGCCGGCGCAGCGGGACGCGCTGCGGGTGGTGCCGGCCGCGCTCGGCGAGCTGTCGCAGGCGATTGGCGCCGCACTGGCGGCGATGTACAAGGCGCGGGCCTGATTCCCCGATCTGGATTCCCCGCG
>JBDIBB010000247.1:0-3958 GCA_039812685.1 Vicinamibacteraceae bacterium | reverse complement strand
GGTTCCAGCTTCACCGATACACATGGACGTCTACGAAACCCTGCCCATCGTCCCGCTGCGCGACGTCGTCGTGTTCCCGCACATGATGATGCCGTTCGTCATCGGGCGCCCCTCGTCGATCCGCGCCCTCGAGCACGCGCTCGCCAAGGACAAGCGCATCTTCCTGGCCGCGCAGCACGACGCACAGACCGACGACCCGCGGCCCGAGGACATCTACACGATGGGCTGCGTCGCCAGCATCGTGCAGAGCCTCAAGCTGCCCGACGGCAACATCAAGGTGCTGGTCGAGGGCGCCGATCGCGCCCGTGCCGTCGAGTGGAAGGAGGACAAGGGCTTCTACCGCGTCGTCGTGAAGATGCTGCCGAAGCCGCGCGAGACCGCCCCCGACACCGAGCAGGTGATGGGCCGCGTGGTGTCGCTCTTCGAGCAGTACGTCAAGCTGTCGAACAACCTGCACTACGACGCGATGGTCGCCGCCGTCCGCGTCGACGATCCCAGCAAGCTCGCCGACACCATCGCCGCGCACCTGCTGGTGGGCGTCGAGGAGAAGCAGAACCTGCTCGAGATCGTCAGCCCCGTCGAGCGCCTGAACCGCATCGCCAGCGTGCTGGAGACCGAGGTCGACAAGGCCCAGGTCGACCGCCGGATCCAGTCGCGCGTGAAGAAGCAGATGGAGAAGGCGCAGAAGGAGTACTACCTCAACGAGAAGATGAAGGCGATCCAGAAGGAACTGGGCCGCAAGGACGAGAAGGGCAACGAGATCGACGAGATCAGGAAGAAGATCGAGCAGGCGCGGATGCCGAAGGAGGTGGCCGAGAAGGCCGTCCAGGAGCTCAAGCGCCTCGAGGCGATGCCGCCGATGTCGGCCGAGGCCACCGTCTCGCGCAACTACCTCGACTGGCTCATCGCCGTGCCGTGGCACAGGAAGACCCGCGAGAGCCGCGACCTCAAGCGCGCCGAGCAGATCCTCAACGAAGACCACTACGGGCTGGAGAAGATCAAGGATCGCATCCTCGAGTTCCTCGCCGTCCGCACGCTGGTGAAGAAGCCGCGGGCGACCATCCTCACCTTCGCGGGGCCGCCCGGGGTGGGCAAGACCTCGCTCGCCAAGTCGATCGCCCGCTCCACCAACCGCAAGTTCGTGCGCCTCTCGCTCGGCGGCGTCCGCGACGAGGCCGAGATCCGCGGCCACCGTCGCACCTACATCGGCGCGTTCCCCGGGCAGATCATCCAGATGATGAAGAAGGCCGGCTCGACCAACCCGGTCTTCCTGCTCGACGAAGTGGACAAGATGTCGATGGACTTCCGCGGCGATCCGTCGGCCGCGCTGCTGGAAGTGCTCGACCCCGAGCAGAACAACTCGTTCCTCGACCACTACCTCGACGTCGAATACGACCTGTCGAGCGTGATGTTCATCTGCACGGCCAACGTGATCCACACGATCCCGCAGGCGCTGCGCGACCGCATGGAGGTGCTGCAGCTGGCGGGCTACACCGAGCTCGAGAAGATCGAGATCGCCCGGCGCTTCCTCGTGCCCAAGGCGATCGAGAACGCGGGGCTCGCCGACCGCCACATCCGCTTCACCGACGAAGCCCTCCAGTCGATCATCGGGCGCTACACGCGCGAGGCGGGCGTCCGCAACCTCGAGCGCGAGATCGCGTCGATCTGCCGCAAGGTGGCGCGCAAGGTGGTGGTGGAGGGCGACGGCTTCTCCGAGGAGATCACCTCCGAGGTGGTCACCGGCTACCTCGGCGTGCCGCGCTACCGGCCCACCATGGCCGAGGCGGAGAACGAGATCGGCATCGCCACGGGCCTCGCCTGGACCGAGGCCGGCGGCGAGATCCTGCTCACCGAGGCGACGCTGATGCCCGGCAAGGGCACGCTCACGCTCACCGGCAAGCTCGGCGACGTCATGCAGGAATCGGCGCAGGCCGCCATGAGCTACGTGCGGTCGAAGGCCGAGGAGTTCGGCATCCCCAGGGACTTCGTCAAGAAGACCGACGTGCACATCCACGTTCCCGAGGGCGCCATCCCCAAGGACGGCCCCTCGGCCGGCATCACGCTGGCCACGGCGCTGGTGTCGGCGCTCACCAGGATCGCCACCCGCCGCGACGTGGCGATGACCGGTGAGATCACGCTGCGTGGCAAGGTGCTGCCCATCGGCGGCGTCAAGGAGAAGCTGCTGGCCGCCCATCGCGCCGGCGTCAAGAACATCCTCGTGCCCAAGGACAACGAGAAGGACCTGGCCGACATCCCGAAGAACGTCCTCGACGCGCTGGATGTCCACATGGTCGAGACCATGGACGAGGTGCTGAAGATCGCGCTCACGTCGCCGCTGCCGGCCACGCCGCCGCCCGTACAGCCCGAGCCGGCCGACGCCGTGGGTGACGACCAGATTACGCATTAGGGCTTGGGGCCTGGGGCCTGGGGCCTGGGGCCCTCGCGGGCCCGGGCTCCCGGCGACGCCGCCACACGATGCCGCGCCTGGTTCGCGTCGAGTTCCTGACGAGCGCCGCGTCGGACGCCGGCCTGCCGCGTGACGGCCTGGCGCAGGTGGCGCTGGTGGGCCGGTCCAACGTCGGCAAGTCGAGCCTGATCAACGCGCTCACGCGGAGCCGGACGGCCCGCACGAGCGCCGCGCCCGGCAAGACACGGCTGCTGAACGTGTACCGCCTCGAGGCGCCCGGGTTCACGCCGCCGCGCTTCTACCTCGTCGACCTGCCGGGCTACGGCTACGCCAGGGGAGGCGAGGCGGCCGCGGAAGGGTTCGACCGGCTGGTCGGTGACTACTTCGCGCTGCCGCCGGCCGCTCGCGAGGCGCCGCGCGGCACGCCGCTCGGCCCGACGGCCGTGGTGCTGGTCGTCGACGCGCGGCACCCGGGACTGGCCGCCGACGTGGCGGCGATGCGGTGGCTGGAGGCGCAGGCAAGGCCCGTCCTCGTCGCGGCCTCGAAGATCGACAAGCTCACGCGCGCCGGACGCCAGCGCGCGGAACGCGACTGGACGACGGCGTTGAACGTGCCCGTGCTGCCCTTCTCGGCGGCCACGGGAGAAGGACTGGATCAACTGTGGACGCAGATCAGCAGACTCCTGAGCAGCCGGTTGTCACCGAGGTGAAAGCCGAGACGCCCGCCGCCGAAGGCGGCCGCCCGCCCCGCGGCGAACAACGCGGCCACCGCGAGGGCCGGGGCAACCGCGACCCGCAGCACGGCGGCGGCCACCGCGGCCGCAACCGCGACCGCGGCGACCGCGACAACCGCGGCAACCGCGCCGAACGGCACGAGAACCGCGGCAACCGCGGCGGCCCCGACCGTCACGCGCAGGCGCGCGCCGAACAGGCCGAGCGCGAGGAGCGCGCCGAGGCGGAGCGCGCCGAGCGCAGCGACGCCCCGGTGATGGACCTGGCCGCGCTCAAGGACATGAGCGTCGGCGACCTCACGAAGATCGCCAAGGACCTCGAGGTGCCCGGCGCCACCGGCATGCGCAAGCAGGAGCTGATCTTCGAGATCCTCCGCGCGCGCACCGAGAAGAGCGGCCTGATCTTCTCCGAGGGCGTGCTCGAGACGCTGCCCGACGGCTTCGGCTTCCTGCGCGCCCCCGACTACAACTACCTGCCGGGCCCCGACGACGTCTACGTCTCGCCCAGCCAGATCCGCAAGTTCGACCTGCACACCGGCGACACCGTCTCGGGCGTCATCCGGCCGCCGAAGGACGGCGAGCGCTACTTCGCGCTCATCAAGGTGGAGGCGGTCAACTTCGAGCCGCCCGAGCGCGCGCGCGAGAAGGTCTTCTTCGAGAACCTCACGCCGCTCTACCCGCAGGCGCGCATCAACCTCGAGACGCCCGCCATGCCCGAGAACCTCTCGGCGCGCGTGCTCGACCTGATGACGCCGATCGGCAAGGGCCAGCGCGGCCTCATCGTCGCGCCGCCGCGCACCGGCAAGACGATGCTGCTGCA
>JBDIBB010000246.1:0-3995 GCA_039812685.1 Vicinamibacteraceae bacterium | reverse complement strand
GAGATAGACCCTGGGCACGGTCGGCAGGTCCTTCGCCATGTGCTGCAGGATCACGTCGTCGAAGGACTGGATGATCAAAGACGTTCCCCGGGTCGGCGCCGCGCGCGCGATTCGCAGCCGCGGTGTACCGGACGGCGATCACCGAGAAGCTCGACGCCGGGCTGAGCCTGCAACGGATCTGGCAGGACCTGGTCGAGGAATATGGCTATGGCGCCAGCTACGAATCCGTGAAGCGGTTCGTGCGGACGATCGCACCGAAGCGGCGTGCCGTGGGCGTGTTTCATGGCGCCCCCGGAGCCGAAGGCCAGGTCGATTTCTTCCGCGGCGCGCCCACACTGGACACGGCCACCGGGGAGTGGCGCCGCCCGTGGGTGTTTCGGATGACGCTCGGCCACTCCCGCCACGGCTACGAGGAAGCGGTCTGGGATCAGAAGATCGAGACCTTCCTCCGGCTCCACGAGCGCGCGTTTCGCGACCTTGGGGGCGTCCCGCAGGTCGTGCGCCACGACAATTTGAAAGCGGCCGTCGTCCGCGCCTGTTTCTACGATCCCGATAGCCACGACGTCTACCTCGCGTTCGCCGCGCATGGGGGCTTCACGCCCTTGCCGACGCAGCCGCGCACGCCCCAGGAAAACGGGAAGCAGGAGCGCAGTGGCGGCTACGTGAAGGACAACGCGCTCAAGGGCCGGCGCTTCGACAGCCTGGATGCGCAGAATGCGTTTCTGCGGCACTGGAATCGCACCATCGCGCGGCTGCGCAATCACGGGACGACGCGCCGCCAGGTCTGGACCCATGTCGTCGAGGTCGAGCAGCCGGCGCTGCAGCCACTGGCGACGGAGTCGTTTCCGTGCTTCACCAGCAGCGAGCGCACGGTCCACGCCGATGGTCACGTCGAAGTCGCCGGCGCGTTTTATCCGGTGCCGCTGGCGCTCCTCGGTCAGAAGGTCCGCGTGCGCTGGGACGCGCACCTCGTGCGCGTCTTCGTTGCTGACGCGCTCGTGGCCGTGCACGCCCGCGTGCGGGAAGGCGTGTATGCCCCGCGCGCCGGCGAGGCCGAGGCCTCCACGCGTCAGCAAGCGTTTGTCGATCGTCTGGTCGGCCAGTGCGAGCGCGTGGGGCCGGCGCTCAAGCAGTGGGCAGACGCGGCGCTGGCCGCGCGCGGTGTCCGGGCCATTCGCCTGATTCAGGGCGTCCTCGACCTCACGCGCAAGCATCCACGCGAGCGGGTGCTCGTCGCGATCGCCGAGGCGCACGCCCGTCAGCACTTCCGCTATCAGACCATCCGCCAGCTCGTCGAGCGCACCCCGGCCCGTCCGCGCCCGACGCTCCGCACTGACGATCCGGCGATTCGCCCGATGACCCAATACACCTTGGAGGACTTTCTGTCATGAATCCACAGCTCACGACGCGACTGCGCCATCTCCGGCTCTCCGGCATGGTCGAGGCCCTGCCCGGGCGCGTCACGCAAGCCGAAGCCGCGCCGCTCCCGCATCTCGAGTTTCTGGAATTGCTCGTCGAGGACGAGCTCGCGCGCCGCGCCGATCGGCTCTTCGCGCGTCGGCTCAAACAGGCCGGCATCATCGTCGAGAAGACCTTGGCCGATTTCGAGTGGACCTTCAATCCGAAGATTCCGAAGACGCAGATCGTCGAATTGGCCAGCGCGCGCTTTGTCGCCTCGCACGGCGGCGTCCTCCTGATCGGCCCACCCGGTGTCGGCAAGTCCCACGTCGCGATCGCCATCGCCATTGGCGCGATCCGGGCCGGCCGGCGGGCGCTCGTGCGCAGCACCTTCGACTTGGCCGCCGACTTCGCGCAGGCCGAGGCCACCGGCGCGCGGCGCGACTTGGTCCAGCAGCTCGCGCGGGTCGACTTGCTCGTGCTCGAGGACTTCGGCATGGAGAAGCTCGGGCCGAATGCGGCCGAGGATCTGCTCGAGATCTTCGTCCGCCGGCACGAGACCGCCTCGACACTCATTACGACGAATCGCCCGACGCAGGATTGGGGCGTGTTTCTCGGAGATGTGCCCGCGACCACCGCGATCCTCGACCGCTTCCTCGCGCACGCCACGATCGTCCAGATGACCGGCAAGAGCTATCGGCTCCGAGGGCGTCCGGGTAACGCCGACGACTGAGGCCGTGGACGCTGCCGGCGCCGTGGACGCCCAGAACGCGCCCACCGCGCCTTGGAAATCGCTGCGCGATTCCCACAAGCGCCCACAGCCATTGCTCTTCTTGAAGACGCTGACCGCACGACATGCATCTCGCGCCCTGTCGCGCGAGCCAGGAGTCAACGATACTGACCGCCACCTACCGCGTGGCCGCTTTTGAACGTTCGGTGACAGGCGAGACCGACGAAGACCTCGACCCGGAACTGGCGCGGCAATCCTGGCAAGAGGCCAAGTCAATTGCGGAACGCCTCGGCGACAAGGCCACCGCGAATCGCGCGAGGGGCGAACTGGGCATCGTTGCGGCGCTGCTCGACGACATCAGCGCCAGCATCATGCACCTCGGCGCCGCGCTCAACGTGGCGCAGGCCACCAACGACACGCCGTCGGTGGTGCGCTGGCTCACGCTGTCGGGCCGCGGGTTCGCCGAGATGGGGCGACCGGTGGATGCGCTGCGCTACTACGACCAGGCGCTCGCGGCCGCGGCCGCCATGTCGGAACTGTCCTTCCCAGTGATGACCTATCTCGGCAAGGGTGAAGCGCTGGCCAGGCTCGACCGTCTCGACGAGGCCGAGGCCACGCTGAAGAAGGGGCTCGACGCCGCAACGACGCTCGGCTCGCTCGCCTATCAGACGGAGCTCTCCCTGAAGCTCGCCGTCCTGGCCGCGCAGCGAAAGTCGCCAGACGAGGCACGACGCTGGCTCGCCAACGCCCGCGCCTTCGCCACGCGAGCCGGCACGAACCGCGTGTCGGCGCAGGTGGCGCTGGAAGGCGGACGGCTGCTGCGCGAGCAGGGCCAACTGAGCGAAGCCGCCGCGCTGCTGGGGGAGGGCATCGCCGTTGCCGTTGCCAGGGGGATGCAGGAGCGTATGGCGCTGCCGCGGCTGCTCGGCGAACTGGCCGACGTGCGCGCATCGGAACGGCGATTCGAAGACGCGGCGGCGCTCCTTGAGGAAGGCAGCGACCTGCTCGAAGGCCTCCTCGCCAAGTCCAGCAGCCCCTGGGTGCAGGCCCGCATCGTCAATGGCGCGCGGGACTTTTTCCTCGCACGCATCCGGCTCGAGGGCCTGCGGGGGCCTGACGCCGCCCGCCTCTTTGCCATCGTCGAACAGGCCCGCGGCCGGGCCCTGCTCGAGTTGCTGCGCGCGCGCCCGGTCGCCGGGGTCGCTCAGTCCGCCGCCCTGAAGAAGCAGGAGCGCGAAATCGCGGACCTCCAGCACCGGCTGTTCCAGCCGATGACACACGCCCAACGACGACGCCTGCTGGACCAGATCACGACGGCCGAGGAGGCGTTGGCCCCGCTGACCACCGAGCTGTTCGATCGCACCCGGCGGGCGGTATCGTGGGATCGCGTCACGCTGACCGAATTCCGGCGCGTGTTGAAGCCGCATGAGGTGTTCCTCGCTTACGCGCTGTCGGAGCCGCGCTCGTACGTGATCGTCGTGACGCCGAGGGCGAGCCGCGTGGAGGCCCTTGCCTCGCGCACCGCCATCCGTGCACTCGTGCAGGAACTGCTCACGGCGATTCACGCCGGGAACGACGCGGCCGACGCCAGTCGGCGCCTGCACGAACACGTCCTCGGCAGCATCGGCGAGGTGACGGCGAGCAGCACCGTCATCATCAGCCCCGACGCGGAACTCCACCAGGTGCCCTTCGAGGTGCTGGCCGGGCCGACCGGCTCGATGTTGCTCGCCACGCACGCGGTGGCCTACGCCTCATCGGCGTCGGTACTGGCGATGGTGCGGACGAGCGCGCGCCGGACGACAACGCGACCGGCACTGGCGGTGAGTGCGTCGCCGAGCGAGCCGGGGCTGCCACCAAGCAGCGGCTC
>JBDIBB010000245.1:0-3999 GCA_039812685.1 Vicinamibacteraceae bacterium | reverse complement strand
GTTCGAGAACCACTGCCGGCCCGGCTCGGGCAGGCGCAGGCCCGAGCGGAACGGATCCCGCTGGTAGGACAACGCGTCGACGTACCGCCGGTCGAAGAGGTTGGTGACGCCAACCGTCAGCGAGAGCGTCCGCCACCGGAATCCGCCCGAGAGGTGCGTCACCGCGACGCCCGGCGTGGGCGTCTCGCCGAGCCCCGCGTCCACGCGCCGCTGGTCGCCGGTCACCACCTCCTCGGCCACGGCAAACCACTGCCCATCGTCGAAGCGCAGGCGGGTGCGCGCGCGCAGCGCCGGCATCTCGGCAAGCGGGCCCGCGGTGATGCCGCGCGCACGCTCGCCGTCCTGCGAGCCGCGGACGTACGACAGGTCGCCCGACACGAACAGCCGCGGGCCGATCGGGATCGATGCCCACGCCTCGCCGCCCGTCATCGTGGCGTCGACGTTCGCGTAGGTGCGCGCCACCGTGTTCATCACCCCGGACACCATCCTGACGCGCGGCTGGTCGTAGACGGTCATGTAGTCGTGGACGCGGCCCGCATAGGCCTGCACGCCCGCCGAGGCGCCGCCGGCCGACCACGAGGCCGACACCTCGAGGCCTGTGTGCCGGGCGGGCTTCAGATCGGGGTTCCCCACCCAGTCGGTGCCCATGCGCTGCAGCGCGAAGAAGCGCTCGCTGGCCTCGGCCACGCGCGCGGTGTGGCCCACGCCGGCGGCCAGCTGCCACGACCCCGCCGCCCACGCAAACCGCAGCTTGGCGGCAGGGAGCACGTCGGCCCGCGAGGTGGTCGGCGAGCGATGGTACGCGTCGTAGAGCGCGCGATGGGCCAGGGCCGCGTCGGCCTCGCTTCGCACGCGGTCGACGCGCCCGCCGATCTCGAGCGACGCACGCGTGCCCAGCGCCCGCCGCCAGTCGATGAAGGCACCGGCGGTGCGAATCGTGACGTCGGGAATCGAGGCCTGAGGCGCGTACTGGCGCATGGCCAGCTCCGTGCGCGTGTCCCAGCGTCGGCGTACCAGCTCGAGGCCGGCGGTGGCGCCGCCCTTGGTCGCCTCGAGGCGTCCGCCCGCGGTGCGCGTCAGCGCATCGGTGCCCATCGAGTAGGCCAGCGGACGGCCGCTGGATGAGGTGCGCCACTGGTCGGTCATCCAGTGATCCACGGTCGTGAGGTAGGCCTGCGCCTTCACCGCGTCGAGGCGTCCGGCTTCCACCCGCTCGAACCGGGCGCTGACGCGGTCGGTGACGTCCCACACGCCGTCCATCTGCAGGTAGGGGTAGAGCACGTGGTCGGCCTGCTGCCGCGTGTAGGCCGCCTGCAGCGTGGTCGTCGGCGCGGGGCGCCAGACGCCGCGCGTCCAGCCCGATCCGACGCGAAACGCATCGGACTCGCGCGCGGCCGCCGAGTAGTTGGTGAGCGCCGTCACGCGCGTGCCGTCACCGTCCCGGTAGGCATCGGCGCGCCGATAGGACCCGCCGGCGAGCAGCACCCACGACGGCCGCCCCAGCGAGACCACGGCCGACGGGTTGGCGTAGCCCGTCGCACCCAGGCCCAGGCCCAGCTGCGCGTGCCAGCCCTGCTCGGGCTGCCGCGTGACGACGTTGACGAGGCCGCCGAGGCTGCCCTGGTGCCGCACGTCGAAGGGCCCGCGGGCCACCTCCACCCGCTCCACCTCCGCGAAGTCGACGTGGAAGGCGGGCGGATCCATGTGGTTGGGGCAGGCGCCGTAGGCGCGATCGCCATCCACCAGCACGTTGAGATCGCGGCTCTGCAGCCCACGCAGCACGATCTCGTTCGCGATGGCACCCTTGCGGAGCTGCCAGACGCCGCTGCGTGCCGCGAGCGCCTCGCCGACGTCGCGCGCGCCCATCTCGCGAATGGCCGCCGCCTCGACGCTGTCGCGCGAGACGTGGCCCATGACGGTGATCGCCTCGTGCACACCCTCGAGGTCGAGCACCACTTCCACCGGCCTCGTCTCATCGTCACGCGACAGCAGCAGGCCGGGCAGGACGAAGCGGCGGAATCCCGGCACGTCCACCTCGAGGCGGTAGTCGCCGGGCGGCAGGCCCGGCAGCAGGAACGTGCCCAGCTCGCTGGTCACCAGACGCCACTGAGCGCCGGTGCGGGCATCGCTGACGACAAGGGGGGTGAATGGCAGGTGCGCGCCCGAGCGCGCCCGCACCACTCCCGACAGGCTGGCGGCATCTGCCACGGCTGCGCACACCAGGACGGCGCACAGCGCGGCCCCCGCCACGCCGATGACTCGACGGAACATGACCGGCTCCTCTCCACGATGATTCACGGCGCGCCAACGCGCACACGACGGCCACCATGGCGGGCCCGTCGCGGCCGCGTCAGCAGATCACGGGCGCTGCCGGTCGCGGCGGAGGATCGGGCGAGTCGGGGAATCCGGAATCCGGCGAGCCTGCCTCGGAGGGCGCCACCGGGCGTGCGAGGAAGCTGACGAGAAGGCGGAACGCGGAGGGAGGCGGCAGCGAGCGCGCGTCGGGCGCTCCGGCGGCCTCGCCGTCATGGCCGGCGCAGCCGCACACCGCGCGCAGGCACGGCCCCGGCGGAGCCTCCTGGGGCCGGCAGCAGCAGAAGCCGTTGCGACAGCAGCGGCCGTCTTCCCCGGCATGGCACGCGTGCATCAGGGGCGCCGCGATCGCGCACGCCAGCACGCAGACGAGGGCGGCGACAGCGGTACGCGACGCTCGAAACACCAGCCATCGCGAACCGCGGGTCAGCATGGAAACATCCGGGCGGCCGTACCGCTGGCCCATTCCAGCGCACACGGGCCACCGTCGCCATGATCGCCGTCATGTGAGACGACGACGCCGGCGTGCGGAACGGCCGGCCGCAGTATGCTCCGCGTGAGCGCGGCAATCAACCGTACTGGAAGGAGGCCCATATGCGCGCGATGGTGCTCGAACGTCCTGGCGCACCGCTGGTGTTGCGCGAGCGCCCGCTGCCACGGCCCGGCCCCGGCCAGGTGCGGGTGCGCGTCACCGCCTGCGCCGTGTGCCGCACCGACCTTCACGTCCTCGACGGGGAACTGGCCGATCCGGCGCTGCCGCTCGTGCCAGGCCACGAGATCGTCGGCGTGATCGACGCGATGGGTGAAGGGGTGGCGGGCATGGCGTCCGGCGATCGCGTCGGCATCCCCTGGCTCGGATCGACGTGCGGGGCGTGCGGGTTCTGCGCGTCGAACCGGGAGAACCTGTGCGAGCGGGCCCGGTTCACGGGCTACACCATCGACGGCGGCTACGCCGATTACACGGTGGCCGACGCGCGATACTGCTTCCGGCTGCCCGGCGACGCGACCGACGTCGAGACGGCGCCGCTGCTCTGCGCGGGCCTGATCGGCTACCGCACGCTGCGCAAGGCCGGCAGCGCCAGGACGCTCGGCCTCTACGGCTTCGGAGCCGCCGCGCACCTCGTCGCGCAGGTGGCGCGGCACCAGGGGCGCCGGGTCCATGCCTTCACCAGGCCGGGCGACGAGGCGGCGCAGCGGTTTGCGCGCGAGCTGGGGGTGACGTGGGCCGGCGGATCCGACGAGGCACCGCCCGAGCCGCTGGACGCGGCGCTCATCTTCGCGCCGGTGGGCAGCCTCGTGCCCGCGGCCCTGCGCGCCGTCCGGAGGGGCGGCGTGGTCGTCTGCGGAGGCATCCACATGAGCGACATCCCCGCGTTCCCCTACGCCGAGCTGTGGCACGAGCGCACCATCACGTCGGTGGCCAACCTCACGCGACGCGATGGCGACGAGTTCCTCGCGCTCGCCGCGGCGCTGCGCCTCCGGAGTCATACGCGCACCTACCCGCTCGAGGCCGCCCACGCGGCGCTCGACGCGCTGCGGTCGGGCACGCTGACGGGCGCGGCGGTCCTGGTGCCCTGACGCGACGAGCCGCGGTGGCTCGCCTGCCTTCTCCGCGATGCGAGGCGATGCTCGTTGTCGGGCGGCCGAGCCCGGGCACCACCGGTCGCGCGGCCACCGGAAGGCGCT
>JBDIBB010000244.1:0-4019 GCA_039812685.1 Vicinamibacteraceae bacterium | reverse complement strand
CGTCTCGTACTCCGGATCGCGCGCCTCGGGCGGGAACTCCTGATGCTGCGTCCGGTACAGATCGGAGAACGCGCGCGCCACGCCATCGCGCGCGACGAACTGCGCATTCCCGCCGATCGGCTCGAAGAGCAGCCGGCGGACGATTTCGAAGCCTTCCTCGGCGCTGGCCGGCCGCCACGACGCCTCGACGCGACCGACCGCATTGCGGAACCGGTCGAGCGCATCACGTCTCCGCTCACCACCCACCTCGACGTCGTTGGCCTGCGCGTGCGGCGTCACGATCTCGCGCCAGGGCGTGAGGCGGCCGGCCGCCTCGCTCTCAACAACCGCGCCCGCGCTCTTGCGCTTCTCCGATCGCCTCTGCTCGTCGAACCTGACGCGCAGCAGCTCCATCTTCACCTTCTCGAGCTCGTCGACCTGTGGCGCCGCGAATGCCGCACTCAGCAGGCGGCTGGCGGAGTCGAGCGCCCGGTACGCGTGGTCGCTCGAGAACGGGTTCTGGTGCGCTCAGCGGTTCCGGACATCCCTCAGCTCGCTCACGAGCGTGCGCTCGGCCTGGCCCAGCGTCTTCCTGAAGATGACGTTCCGCTGTTTCCAGATGACGGCGAGCAGCGATGCTGCGTCGCACGGCGGCGTGGCATCGTCTCTGAAAAGCCGTTCCTGGGTCTCGCCGACCGATTGCCGCGCGATGTCGAGCCAGCGCTGCGCGGCGGGCGCAGGGTGCGTGCAAACATCGCAGCCAAATTTGCGGTAAATCTGGCGTTGTTATCAACAGATGGGATCGCTGCGTGCGGGGCCGCCCGGCTCGAGCGAGCAGGGGCGGTCCGGCCGCGACGCCGCTCATTCGGCCTCCGCGCCGAACAGCCCCGCCTGCTCGCTGCGGGGCAGGCCGCCCTCGCGCGCCAGACGCGCGATCTCGGGCCAGCTTCGAACGAGCGCGTTGTACGAGCCGGCGTCCTTCGCGCGCTTCCGCCGCTCGCACGCCGTGTAGAGCCGGTACGCGAGATCCCTCACGACGTCGGCCTTCGAGCCGTACTTCGCCAGCAGCTGGGCAGTAGCCGCCTCACCTTGGCCGGAATGCGCACTCGCCGGCGATGCGTGCGGGTGGGATGTTGGGCCGGTGATCCTGGCTGTGCCGGCAGTCCGTGGTCCTGACGCCGTTCTCGCGGGTTCGCTTGGCCATCTGTCGGTAGGTCACGGTGTGAAGTCGCCGTTGTGCGGATTGGCGGAAGGTAACCGTCAAACCGGCAGCGTTCGATTCGCCAGCCGTGTCTCGTAGGTCTCGGTTTCGTCGCAGCGATTGACCAGGTTCGTGCCCTCCGGCGTCCGGTCCATCGACCAGTAGACCTTGCCGCCCTCGTGATGGTAGCGACGCACCTGGTGGTAGAAGCGACCGGCAACACCGTTCTCGAAGATGTGCCGCGCGAGTGCCAGCATCATCTGCGCATTCTCCGGCGTCTTGACGATGTACTCATGCGGCCAGGTGGAGGCGTAAGTCTTCGCGAAGGTCCAGGGTGTCGCGTCGACGAAGGCTCGCACTTCCAAGGGCAGGGGCAGGTGCGGCTCCACGATCTCGAGCGGCAGACCTGCGATTGGGACCTCGCTGGAGAACCGCAAGCGAAGGCGCCGGTCTCCCGGGATCGCCGACGGTATCTTCAGCCCCGGTGAGAAGAACTCCCGGAGCGCAGTGACGGGGTGGCGCTTGTAGGACCGGCCGATCGCGCCTTCTACCCGGTTGTGGAGGTGGTCGTCGCCGATGAGCGGCGAGACGTGGAACCGCAGCATGCGAGCCTGGGCGATGATACTCGGCGCCAACTGCTCGAAGTTGCGAATGAAGCCTGGCAGCTTCTGCGGCCAATCCCCCGACACCGCGCCTTGGACTGGCTCGTTCCTGCCTCTCGCAAGGGCAGTGGCGTCGTTGGGGTTGTACTGGCCCGAGAACAGGGCTGTCAGGTGCTCTGCCATTCGCGTCCCGAAGCCCCGCTGCGTCTGCCCCACGTACCAGGGCCACTCCTCGCCATCGACGTTGATGGTCCACAGGTAGACGCCGGTCTTCGACGCGATCGGGTCGGTGAAGAGGCAGCGGCAGTCAGCGTTGTCCGACGCCGCAAAGGGACCATGGAAGGCCACCTCCAATTCGACTTCCGGTCCGACAGGGGGGAGGTCAGGACTGCCGTGAGCAGGACCCATCCCGTACAAAACGCTACGCACCGGGCGGTAGCGTTCCTGCATGAGGCGCATCAGGTCCCAGCCGAGGGGTTCCAGGCTGGCGGCCAAGACGGACCGCACCGACGGCAGGAGGAACAGATACCCCGCGTTAGCCTCTCGGACACCGCCTTCCGCATAGCCGAACACGAGGTCGAAGGTCGCGTGTCCGTGAAGGCGGAAGTTCACACCGTCGGCGTCACACGCGGCCCGGCATTCGGTCGATTCGAACTTCGGCGGCGCCTTCAGCCGAAAGATGCTGTGGGGCTCGCCCACGGCGGCGTTGATGGCATCCAACACGCGCGAGTCGAACACCCTGTAGGTGCCGACCACGTGGCTGCCCCACTCGAAAACGCCACGCCGAAGGCTGAGGAGTTCTTCGCGGGTGAAGCTCCAATCGAACTCCACGACCTCTCGCCGGACCCGCCGCGCGAGCTTCACGAGCGCTGGGATGTCGTCGCAGTCCGCTGGCACTATCGGCTTGTTGCGCCAACGCGTGATGCTAGTAGTGGGATGCACGGTGCTCTCCGTAGGCGCTGGGCCTTGCCAGCGATTCCTGACGTGTGAGGCGTTTGGCCATCATCTACCTACCGGAAGGAACACATGGGTAACGAAGCCGCTGAGGCCATCGACCGGGAGGCCCAGGGTCAGCCGCCGCGCCTCGAGCATCGGTTGCCACGCTGCAGCGCCCGCCGGGCACTCGCGGCCATCCGGGAACCGGTCACCGACGAAGAGAACTTCGACGAGCCGCGCCCGAACTCCGTGCCTCTCCAGGAAGGCAACGACGGCCAGACGGTTGGCATGCTGGTAGTAGCTGCCGGTCCAGTCGAAGTGGCGGTGGACGCCGAAGCGTCGTTTGGCAAAGCCAAGCGCCCTCTCGATCGTGGTCCGGCTTGCCGGCGACGCCTTGCAGGGCGAGCCGACGAACTCCGGGACGTTCGCCTTGGCCTCGAACAGCAGCCACGTCGAGGGCTCTCCCTCCACGTCGAGCCTGGCCACGCCATCCCAGCAGGGCTGCGAGCCACGCTGCGGCCAGAACTCACGCCACGCAGTCCGGGCCTTCGTCTCCCGCGGGTCGTCGCTCTCTGAGAGAAACGCCAGGCCCTCAGGCTCGTTGCCAGGAACGGCGTCCTCCGGGGGATAGATCCACTCCACGCCGCTCGTCGAGCGAAGGCCGAGTTGCACCAGGACTTCCGCGTCCAGCGTCGCGGCCGCCGTGCGGTGGTACTCGAGGAAGTGCCACTCGCTGCCGTAGTTCCTGCCCATTTTGCCCATGGCCGTTGCTCCTGGAAGGGCGCCGCGTGACACCCCAGCCCGGCGTTCAGCCCTCTGCCACCGGTGCCGGTGCGCGCCGGCACACCCGCCGCTGCTCGCAGCTCGCACATCGGGTGGCGTCGGCCGTCGGCCCGAACTGTCCGGCCGACAGCCGCGCCAACTGTGATCCCAGCCGCGTGGCAGCGGTGGTGACAGTCAGCTGGTCGATGTCGACCGGGTGCCGTGCGCCGTCCTTCAGTTCGTGCAGGTAGGCCGCGCGCACGTCGAGCCCCTCAGCGCGGCCGGCGGCGGCGTACACCACCAACTGCTCCCGATAACGGGCCTCCCGCGCCTCGTCGTGCGAGACCTTGTAATCCACCACCGCGAGGCGACCTGAGGTGCCGGCTTCGTCATCGAGTACGACGTCGGCGCGGCCGCGGATGACGCCCTCGTCCAGGAAGAGCGAGAAGGGCCGTTCGACATCCCAGACGCGCGTCAACTCGTCCGCGTGCTCGGCCAGATACCGCACCACCAATCGCCTCGCCGAGCCCCGCATCGTC
>JBDIBB010000243.1:0-4113 GCA_039812685.1 Vicinamibacteraceae bacterium | reverse complement strand
TGAGCGGCTGGCGCCCGCCGGTGGCCGGATCGATCCGCACCAGCTCCGGCGGATCGACGGCGCTCTCCCAGAGGGCCACCAGCACGGGTGCGGCGGGCGGACCGGCGACGGCCAGGCTGGTGATCGTCCCCGACTTCAGCGTACCCACCTCCCGCACGCTCCCGCCGCGGGCCGGCACGCTGTAGAGCTTCTCGAGGCCTTCGTCCTCGGCCAGCAGGAACACCGAGGTGCCGTCGGGCGCGGGCCGGTAGCTGCCGACGGCGCGGTCGAAGGCCTGCGTCAGCACCGTGCGAGCGTCCATGGCCGGCCAGTTCCAGCGCGCCAGCCGGCCCATCGAATAGACCTTCGTGGACTCCGGCTCCACGCCGGCGTAGAGCGTCCTGCCGTCGGGTGAGAAGACGGGAGCGCTGTAACTGGCGCCATCCGCCGTGAGCCGGCGCGGCTCGCCGCCGGCGGCCGGCACCAGCCACAGCGACTGTACGACCTCGGCGCGCGCCGATTCGTCCCGGTTCTCCGTGGCGACAAACACCACACCTGAACCGTCGGGCGTCCAGGCGGCCGCGATGTTCTCGCTGCCGGCCCCGAGTGTGCCGCCGAAGCCGGGACGCGCGGCGAGCGCGGTGCCGGTGATCAGGTCGCGGGCGGCGGCGCCGGGCGCAAGCGGCTGCACGATCAGCGTGGGCCGGCGCTCGTCGAGCCAGCGATCCCAGTCGCGCACGGGAAAGCTCTCATACACCCGCGCGTTCCACTTGCGGCCGCGGCGCTCGGCGGCGGCGGCCCGGTTGTCGGCGTCTGTCGTGGCGCCCGGATAGACGTCGCTCACCAGCAGCAGCGACTGGCCGTCGGGACTCCAGCGCGGCGCACGCGCGCCGGTGGAAATCGAGGTCACGCGCTGGGCCTCGCCACCGCACAGGTCGATGACGTAGACCTGCGTCGCCTCGTCCCCCTCGCGGCGTGCGGTGAACGCCAGGCGCGTGCCATCCGGGCTCCAGGCGGGCCCGCCCTCCGCGCCCGCCGAGCTGGTGAGCCGGCGCGCGGGCTGGCTGCCGTCGGCGGGCACGATCCACAGGTCGCTCACCTGGCCCTTGTCGTCATAGGCGGGCTCGGTCACCGGCACCACGGCCCACCGGCCATCCGGGCTGAGCGCGGGCGCGCCCAGCCGGGCGGCCAGCCAGACGTCTTCGTGCGTAATGGGTCGCCGGCTCGCCGCCTCCTGCGCGAAGGCCGACGCCGTGAGGGTCACGAACGCGATCACCAGCCTGACGGAGCGTGACGGCACGGTCATGGCGTGGAATGATAGCGCCCTTCCGCTTGCGCCACCCACCGGCGGCCGTTCCGGCCTCGCGCGCCGTCCCGCCGGTTGCCTCCGGACGGGAGCGCGTAGTATGAGAGCCCATGGACCCCGCGCGCTCCCGCGTCTTCGACGGGCTCACCGCGGCCGAACGCGGCCAGTGGATCGAGGCCGCGCGGCCGCGCGAGGTGCGCCGCAACGAACTGGTCGCGCATCAGGGCGATCAGGTCCGGGAGTTCGCGCTCGTCGAATCGGGCCTGCTGAAGCTGGTGCAGCTCACGCCGGGCGGCCACGAGCTCATCGTCCGGTTCGTCGGCCCGGGCGATCCGTTCGGGGTGGTGGCGCTGCTCGACACGGCCCGGTACCCGATGACGGCGGTGGCGGTGGAGCGGACGCGGCTGCTGATCTGGACCGACGGCGTGCTGCGCCCCCTGCTCGATCGGTTCCCGCGGGTGCGCCTCAACGTCACGCGTGAGCTCGCCGCCTACATGACCGACGCGCTGACCCGCGTGCGCGAGCTCACGACCGAGCGCGTCAGCCAGCGCCTCGCGCACACGCTGCTGCGGCTGATGCGGCAGGTGGGCACGCCGCACGGCGATGGGGTGCTCATTGCCCATCCCCTCACCCGCCAGGAGCTGGCCGACCTCACCGGAACGACGCTCTACACGGTGAGCCGGACGCTGTCACGATGGCAGTCGCGGGGCATCCTCCAGTCGACCCGGCGCCACCTGCTCGTCCGCGCGCCGGGACGCCTCGAGGCGCTCACTCATCAGGACGATCAGTAGCGGCGTCGCCCGCCAGCCAGTCCTCGCCGAAGAGTTCCTTCGGATGAGGCGTGCGGATGGTGCCATTGCCGCAGGCGAGGTCTTCGGCCGGACAGTACTTGTCACAGCCCCAGCACACGCGCTCGGGGTGCGCCGGGTTCACCAGCGCCCGGACCTGCATGGCGGGGCGGCGCGTCCGCATCAGGCCTTCACCCACAGCGTGCCGTAGAGGTTGGCGGCGAACGTCGTCAGGGCGGTCAGTTCGATGAGGGCCGAGACCGGCAGGATCGGCCACGCCCACTCCGCGAACTGCTCGTAGGCGATCACCTCGCTCGACACGCGCAGCAGGCACCCGGTCATCAGCAGCGTGAGCCCGATGCCCATCAGGCGGGGACTCCACAGGGGACGATGCGCGGCGAAGCCCGGCAGCATCCGCTGGCCGACGGCCAGCACCATGGCGGCCGCGAACCCGACGGTGAACGCGTGCCGGGAGGCGCCCCAGAAGCCGCCCGCCATGTCCCAGCGCGTGGCGGCGACACCAAGCCCCGCCGCCACCACCAGCCAGACATACGCCAGCCGCACGAACAGCGGGAAGCGGACGTGCACGCAGCGGGTCTTCGCCTCGCCCGCGGGACGTTCGAAGAGGCGCAGGCCGACGATGGCCAGCACCGCCGCGAGCGCGGCCAGCACCGCCGCGACACCGTCGTGTCCGGCGAAGGCGATCAGCACCCCGATCGCGTTGACCACCACCGCGGCGATCAGCGCCGGCATGCGCAGCGGCGCCAGGCCCAGCAGGACCGGCAGCCAGCGAACGCTGAAGCCCCAGATGAACGGCGCGAGGATGCCCCAGGTGAGCAGCGCCAGCAGGTGCTGGTTGAACAGGTGCGCCACGGCCGGAGTCTCGCCGTGGAGGGCGAGCGACGTGGTGACCGCCAGGTTCACCACCAGCGCGGCCACCCAGGCGGCGGTGCCGAACATCACGATGGACAGCCAGGCGCGCGCGCCGGGGGCGGCGCCGGGCCGCGGGACGTGCGGCCGGTGCGCGCTGGCCACGTAGAGGAACAGCGCGAACGCGGTGAGCTCGCAGGCGGCCGAGAAGGGCAGCAGCGCGCGCCAGTGCCACCCGTACGCGGTCGCGGCCCAGCGGAGGGTGACGCCGCCCGTCCAGAGCGACCACGTCGTCCAGCCGATGCCGAGCGAATGCGGGCGCAGGGTGACCGACGGCACCGAATAGATGCCGATGCCGAGCATGAAGCTGCCGATCCAGCCGAACACCTGCGCGTGGCCGTGCGCCTGGAGCCAGGCCGGCGCGATCAGCCCGGCGCTCTCCCGCCCGCTGATCTGCAGCAGGTTCAGCACGCCCAGCAGCGTTCCCGGCCCGATCATGAAGAACAGCCCGGAGGCGAGGAACGCGCGGAGAAGCGCGGCGCGCGCGGCATCACGCGCGGCGGCCACGGCAAACACCTGCGAGGCGGATACGCTGCTCATCGGGACAGTCTACCGCCGCGGCGACGCCTGCTCACCCCGCCGGGCGCGCCAGCGCAGGTAGCGGCCCGCGGTCGACACCGAGACGTCGACGAACCCGGCCGCATCAAGGGCGGACGCCATCCGATCGGGGCTCACCGGCGCGAAGACGTCGCCGAGGTGGAACAGCCACAGCCCGAGCGTCCAGACGGTGTCGCAGCCGACGAAGAGCCCACCCGGCCGCAGCACGCGCCGGACCTCGTCCAGCATGCCGCGCTGTCGCGCGGGCCCGTCGAGGTGATGGAGCATCACGAAGGCGGCGGCCGACGAGAAGGCCTGCGGCGCGAAGGGCAGCGCGCCGGCATCGGCCAGCACCGGCTGGACGGGCACGCCGCCGGTCGGGCCATCGCCTTCCGGGCGTTCGCCGGTCGTGAAGCGGCGGCCGCGCAGTTCGCGCAGCGACGTGGCGTCGACGTCGATGGCGGTCAGGCGCTCGACCCTGCCGCGCAGGTGGGCGGTCACCGTGCCTGGCCCGGCACCCAGCTCGAGCAGGTGATCGCCCAGCGCGCCGCCGGCCAGCGTCCAGTCGAGGAG
>JBDIBB010000242.1:0-4187 GCA_039812685.1 Vicinamibacteraceae bacterium | reverse complement strand
GGCGTCGCGCTCACACGACCGTCGTCGGTGACGACGCCGGCGAGGTCGATCGGCGTGCCCACTTCACCGGCGACATCCGGTCCTGCGTCAACCGTCGGCGCCTGATTGGTGGACGCCGGCGCGTTGACGGCAACCTCGACATCGGCAAAGGCCGAGAACTGCGTGTCGTTGGCGGTGAGGCGCAGCGTGTAGGTGCCCGGCGCGCTGAATGCGGCCGACGTGGCCGCCGCGGTTGGATCGGTGAAGGTCACCGTCCCGGGGCCGTCCACCTGGCTCCACAGCGTCGTGACGTTGGCGCCCTGCGGCAGCCCATCGTCGGTGACCGTCGCCGACAGCAGCGCAAGCGCCGGCAGCGTTACCGGCGCCACCGGCGCAATCTGCACCGTCGGCGCCACGTTCGTCGGCACGACCGGGTTGACCGTCACCGTCACCTCGGCCTGCCCGCTCAGCGCCGAATCGTTGGCCGTCAGCCGCAGCACATACGTCCCGGCCGCCGAGAACGACACCGCTGTCGTTGCCGCGCCCGGCGCTCCGAAGGTCGCCGTCCCGCCCGCTGGCCCGCTCACCTGCGACCACGCCAGCGTCACCAGCCCCGGCGGATCCGGCAGCCCATCGTCGGTCACCGTCGCCGACAGCGTCGCGCCCGCCGGCAGCGTCACCGGCGCCACCGGCGCAATCTGCACCGTCGGCGCCACGTTGGCCGGGCCGCTGCCCTGCGGGAGGATCTCGAACCCTTCGGGGGCGTATGCGGTCTGTCCGCTGGTGAGCGTTGCGACCGTGAGGCGGCCGAGCGGGGCCGTCGGGCTGACGGACACCGACACCGTCACCTGGGTAGGCGAGTCGACGCGCAGCGAGTGCACCGTGACGCCGGCACCGAACACCGCGCGTGTGCCGGCGGCTGCGAACTGCCCGTTTGGCGAGGAGCGGATGACGATGTCGGCGGGACCGGCGCCCTGAGCGAGCGAAGCCGGGATCACGTCGAGAGCGACGAGCTGGATGGTGCCGGCCTCGGTGACCTCGCCGGACGCGAGGTTGGTGACGCGCAGCGCCACGGGACCGGCCGGCAGGCCGCGCGGCACGCGAACGCCGATGCGCCGAACGCCGGCGGCGGCGTCCACCGTGCCCACGTTCAGCGCCAGCGCGTCCGCCGCCGCGCCGCCCTGGGGCGTGAAGGTGACGCGGTTGCTGGCCGGGTTCGGGTCGAGGCCGGTCGCGCTGATGTTGAGCGTGACGTCCGCGGAGGCGCGCGCGGGCGTGACCGCCGTGACGCGGCCGGCATCAGCGCCGGACGGGGCCAATGCGAACGCAAGAGCTCCCACGGCAACCAGGAGCGTTCGAGTGACTGCTCTCTTCATGGGTATGCACACCGCTGTCGCTCAGGAGACAGCGCGAACCCGGGGACCCTGCGGGTCCCCAACTCCCGGTGAAGCTGGTACGGGCTGATCGGATCTGCGTAGAAGCGCGGCGGGAGGGGCCACGCCCGCCCCACGCGATCGCGACGTCAGGCGCCCGGACGGCGGCGCCTGACGAGCCAGGCCGCGCCGCCCAGCGCCGTGAGCGCCAGGCTAGCCGGCTCCGGGACCTGCTGCGCGGGTGTGAACTCGTAGATCAGCGACCCGCCATCGCCGAGCGTGCTGATCGTCGACGTCAGCGTCTGGCCGAGGAACTGGAGGCTCAGCGTGGCCGAACTCACCGCCGTCGTGTCCACGATGTCGAGGTTGACGCCCTGAAGTCCCGCGTCGATGTCGGCAATCGACACCCAGCAGTCCTGCGCCACCGGACAGCTTTCCACCGGCGTCAGCGTGACCACGATGTTCGTGAAGCTGTCGGACTGCCAGCCCTGATCGGGCACGAGCGGGTCCAGCGACGGGGACACGAGCGGCGTGCCGGACGAATTGGTCACATCGAAAATCGAGCCAAGAGACTCATCATCGGTCCACGTCCACTGCCCGACCACGATCGGCGTGGCCGCTGCGACCCCGATCGAGAGCCACCCGACCACGACCGCTGCGAGCGCTGTCCTGCAGATTCGTCGACTCATGGCGTCATCCACGGAGCGCGCGGCGCCCCTCTTTCCCGTCCAGAACCCCGGAGGCCAGAGCGTAAGGCAACGGTGGTGCCACGTATCCCCACGCCGTGCCCTGGCCATCGTTTCCCTTATTGCGGCAACAGGCGGCCGGCCGCCGGGTCCAGCCCGTGCTCACGCCACACCCGGTGCACCGTCGCGTGGCTCACCCCGAGATGACGAGCCAGGCTGCGCACGGTCCACCGGAGACTGGCGTCCGGCGGCGCCAGACGGGTCGCCTCGAGGATGCGGGCCACCGTCACGTGATTCCGTCCCTTCTTGCGGCCGCGACCGGGGGCGTCGCGCAGCAAGGTTTCCGGCCCGCCCTGCCGGTACCGCTGCTGCCAGAGGGCCACGGTGCGGCGCGTGATGCCCAGCTCGGCGGCGATGCTCGTCGCGTTGTGGCCGGCGGCGCCAAGCAGGACGATGAGGCTGCGCCTGACCACGCGCTGTGATGTGGTGGGCGAGCGGACCCAGCGCCGCAACCTCGCAAGCTCGGCCGGGCCGTGGCCGCGGCTGACACCATCTGGCTGGCGAGTTGTTGATTCGTGAGACACCATCTGTCGTCGCGTCGTGACCGTCATCCAGCGAACCCTGATAGGTCTGCTCCAGGCAGACATCTGTCGCCATTCCCGCAGACTGATGGTCGTGCCTGTTCGTGCTTACAAATGTGTAGGCGGAATCGGAGACCAAAGGGGGTCACCCGACCCGGGCACGCGAGAGCCACGGGCTCTTCGCCCGCTTCGGTCCGGTGCGGTCAGCGGCGAGACGGGGATCCGCGCCGGGGCGATCGATCGGCGGCTTGCCCCGTGACCCGCAACGCGGCGCCGGCGCTGAGGCAGCGCCGCGCCAGCGGACACGACGGGCACGCGGGCGCGCGCGCCGTGCAGAGGATCGCGCCGAGATCCATCAGCGCCTGGTTGAAGTCGAACACGTGCCGGTGGGGCAGCACCGCGCGCGATACCTCCCACAGGTGACGCCGCATCGCGTGGCCGCGTACGTCGCCCTCTCCGACGAACACCCTGAAGAGCACGCGCGCCACGTTGGTGTCGAGGATGGCCGCGCGCCGGCCGAACGCGAAGCTCAGCATCGCGCCCGCCGTGTAGGGGCCGATCCCCTTGAACGACCGCAGCGTTGCCTCATCGTCGGGCAGCCTGCCGTCGAAGCGAGCCATCGACTCGCGCGCGATCGCCTGCAGGCGACGGGGGCGAATGTTGTACCCGAGCGGATACCACGTCCGCACGACCTCGGCTTCAGGGGCGCGCGCCAGCGCCGCGAGCGACGGGTACTTGTCGATCCACTCGCGGTATTTCGGCAGCACGCGGTCGACCTGCGTCTGCTGCAGCATCACCTCGGACACGAGGATGTGGTAGGGATCGCCGGTGCGGCGCCACGGCAGGTCGCGCCCGTTCCGGCGGTACCAGCGGAGCAGCGCCGTCCTGAACCACCGGCGCGCGGACGGTGACGGCAGCGGCGCATCGATGGCGGGCCTTGCCGCGGCGGCTCGTGACATCACGATCCGGCGGCGGCGCCCGTGCGCGGCGCCGCATCGCGTGGCCACCGCAGGAACCGCCACGCGATCGCCGGCACGTCAGCGGCGCCCAGCGAGGGCCGGTGGCGCACGGTGTCGAACCGCGTCCGCTCCAGCCGCTCCAGGATGCGCATGCCGCCCAGCCACGTCAGGCGCAGTTCCCAGCCCAGGCGCCCCGGCATCTCGCCGGCGACGCAGCGGCCGCGGAGGAACAGGGTCCGCGCTCGCCCGACGCAGTCGGCCATCGTCGCAATCCATGCATCGGTGAGCGCCGCTGGATCGAGCGTCTCGGGCGACGCGCCGTGCGCGGCGTAGCACTCCCGCGGCACGTACAGCCGTCCCCGCTCCCAGTCGATGGCGAGATCCTGCCAGAAGTTGGCGAGCTGCAGCGCGGTGCACACGGCGTCGGAGGCGGCATCCAGCCTGGCGTCGCGGCGTCCGGCGATTCGCAGCACGAGGCGCCCCACCGGGTTGGCCGATCGCCGGCAGTAGTCGAACACGTCGTCCCACGTCTCGTAGCGCCGCGTCTCGACGTCCTGCTCGAACGCGCTGATCAGGTCGTCGAACAGCAAGGGCTCGATGGCGCACGCC
>JBDIBB010000241.1:0-4233 GCA_039812685.1 Vicinamibacteraceae bacterium | reverse complement strand
CCGACCCCATTTCCGAGCGGTAGATCTCAAGGCGCCGCGCGATCGCCTCCTCCAGCGTGGTCGTCGCGAGCGCGGTTGCTCCCAGGGCCTCGGCCGTCGCGCGCTGGATGCGCCGCGCCAGGGCGCGCCCTTCCTCCGAGAGATCGCGCGCCGCATCGCGGCTGCCCCCCAGCGTCACCGCCGCGCTGGCGGCCGGCATCACACCGGCAGCCACGACCATCGCCTCGATCTCGGGCCACGTGAAGCCCGGCTGGTTCGCGCCCCACGTGGACGCGGTCACCGAGGAGATGGCGACCAGGCGCAGGCCGAGCACGCGGCAGGCGGCCATCACGGCGAGGTTGAGCCCGGGAAAGGACCCCGAGAAGCTCGCCAGCACGGTGTCGCCTTCCCCGAGGTGACGGGAGGCGAACTGTCGCACGATCTCGCTGGCCCACCGCGCATCGGTGGCCAGTCTCTTCGACTCGAGACTGCCCATCGTCGTCATGAGCGGGGTGAGTTCGGTGCCGATCAGGGCGGCGCGGGCGGGATCGAGGCCGGCGATGGCGGCGCGCCGCGACTCGTCGGCCGGCGGCGCGTGCGCGGCGTCACGGGCGGCGCGCACCACGTCCATCGCGCCGCGCATCAGTTCCGCGGCGTGCGCGGCCGCGGCCGCCGGGGGCGCGGCGACCGGCCCGGCGGCCAGGGCGCCGGCGAGGGCCAGGGCGACCGTCGACGATGTGAGAAAGCGGAGCATGCTGCGATGAACCCGCCGGCGCGCGGGTTGGCCCGTGCCAATCCGGGCAACCCGGGCAACGCGTGGATGCGCGTCGCCAGCTTACTTCAACCAGCCGTGGAGCGCAGGTTGCGCGGGTCGGCGTGAGAGCTGAGACGCGCAGGTTTGCTCGGACTGACGCCCGCGCAACCTGCACGCTACCTGAGGTACTTGCCCAGGCCGTCGCGAGTGATGGCGCCAAACGGCGGCAGGTCGGCGATCTCCACGCGCGCGCCGGGCGCGGCGCCCTCGTTGTAGGCGCCAATCACGGCCCGCAGCGTCGCCAACTGCGCGTCGACGCGGCGCGCGAGCGGGTACTTCGGATCGTCGACCACGTCGGCGCCGGCCGGCTGATCCACCTGGCCCGGATTGGGCGTCTCGAAGAGGAACGACCGCGCCTCTGTCGCGTCGCCCCATTCCCGGTGCGAGAGCCCGCGGAACGTATCCGACGAGGGCTCGAGCTGCATGCTCAGCCCCTCGCCCTCGAGCGTGAGCACGGCCAGCGCGCCGAGATCCACGTTCTTCGGGTTGGCCACGATCATCCACGCCAGGCGCGACTCCGGGCCGGCCTCGTGGAGGTCGAACGCCAGTTGCGCGTGCTCCCGGGTGAGCACCCGCATCACGGCGGCGGCCACCCTCTGCGTGAGCGGGCCGCGCTCGTCGCCGGGATAGGCCCGATCCAGGTTGCGGATCTCGTTGCCGTCGATCTCCTCGGTGGACGCTGGGTGACGATACTTGCCCGGATCGGGCGCGCCCTGGTGCTCCCGCAGCGTGCGGCGGGCGCCGTACTTGAACTTCCGCTCCCCGGACGCCGTGGTCACGTGAATCCATTCCGGACCGGGACGCAGGGGGTCGGTGTAGCTGACGGCCGAGTTGTTTGCGTTCGGGATCACGATGAGCCGGCCTGAGGTGACCCGTGCGCGCTCCACGAGGACGACGGCCGCCATGATGCCGGCGATCTCGTTGCCGTGCGTCCCGCCCAGCACCACCGCCGTGGCCCCGGGCGCCTTTCCCTCCAGCACGTAGACGGTCGTGTCGCCGGGCGTGCCCTCCAGCGACGGCAGGTACTCGGACAGGCGGCGGGTGGCGGTCACCCCATCACCCGGACGGATGTCGTGGCGCAGCGCCGGCACGCGCGGCAGCTCCACGGCGGCCGGCTGGGCCGCGGCCGGCGGTGCCAGCAGGGCGAGTCCCAGCAGGCTGGCGGCGTGGGTAAGACGAGGGCGGACAGCAGGGCTCACGACAACCTCACTTCACGAGGAAGAGGCGCAGCAGCAGGACGACGAGGACGATGGCGCCGCTGGCCTGCAGGGCGAACGACCGACTGCGCAGCACGACGCTGGCGATGAGCGTCACCAGCAGCAGCACGATCAGTTGGTAGGTGAACAGCATCTTGAATCAGGACCCGATGAGGCCCCAAGGCCTCAAGCCCCAGGCCCCAACCACCTCCCGATGGCCGGCGCGGCGACCAGCAGTGCCGTGCCGGCCAGGATCACCAGCAGCGCGGGGACGATGCATTGCCTGAGGACCGGTCCCCGGTCGCGCAGTCCGGCCACCTGCGTGGCGAGCGTTGCGGCCAGCGCCGCCGGCAGCATCAGGTCGCCGACGGCGGCCAGCATCGACAGCGCGGCGGCCGTGACCACCTCGTTGCGGCCGATCGAGGCGAGGAGGAACGGCACGCCGAGGACCGACGCCGATCCGAAGGCCGAGATGGCGCCGAAGAGCGGCATGCTCACGGCGGCGGCCGCGAACACGCCCCAGGCGGGCGCCGACATCATCAGGTCGACGAGCCATCCGCGCGCGCCGGTGAGCGTCATCACCTGGATGAACGCGCCGACGCCCATCAGGATCGCGAGCACCGGCAGCGCCTCCTCGGTGGCGCGCAGCAGCGAGGTGGCCAATGGCAGCCGCGGCGCGATCGCCCACACCGCGAGCAGACCGATCGTGAACACCAGTGGCAGGCCGGGATCGCGCACCCGCCCCGGCCACGCGGCCGGCGCCAGCATGAGGAGGACGACGGCGGCGATCGGCAGCAGGGCGCGCCAGAGCGGGATCGGCGCGGCCTCGCCCGCGTGCGGCGCGCCGGACTCGGGGGCGGCGGATGGGCGACCGCGGCGCACGGCCGCGAACACGGGCCAGCCGATCGCGTAGGCGAGCAGCAGTGCCAGCGGGAAGGCCCCGAGCGCCAGCGGCGCGGCGAAGCCCACGTACGGCAGGTCGATGCCCGCGCCGATGATCATCGCGGGGATGTTGATCGGCGGCGCGATCATCCCGAGCACGCCGCCCATGGCGACGAATGCCGCGGCGCGCTCGCGCGGCAGGCCGATCCCCCCGAGCACGGCGGCCGCCATCGATCCCGTCGTGAGCACCGAGGCGGTGGAGGACCCGGTCATCATGCCCGGGAACATGACGATCAGCATGACCACCGGGAGCAGGACCGATGGCGTGCGTCCGAAGCGCCGCTCCACCGCGGCGGCCATGGCGTCCAGCGCGCCGGCATCGGCCAGCGCGCGCATGAACAGCATGGCGGTCGCGATGACCAGCAGGGCATCGAGGTAGGACGAGGCGCCCTCCACGAGGTGGCGCAGGGGCCACCAGTCGCCGCTGGCCGCGGCGCCCGCCCACGCGGCGGCCGCCAGCGCCGCGCCGATGGGCCACCGCGCCCGCGCCAGCAGCAGCGCGAACACGGCCAGCATCAGCGCGAGGCTGAGCGGCTCGGCGTAGTCTCCTGCGATGCGGATCATCGGGCTCACAAGGCGCTCCCGCGAGCGTCTCCTGCCTGACGGCGTCTCCGGGGTGGCGCCGCGCCTCTCACATGCCGAACGCGGTCTTCACGGCGGCGCCGACGCCGGCCAGCTTCTCCACCTCGACGACCGGCGCGTTGCGCCTGGCCGCGAGCGTGTTGAACGCCTTGTCCTTGTTGCCGCCCGCCACCACGATCACCTGGTCGGCCTCCGGCACCACGATGTCGATGAGGTCGTTGGACGTCTTGCCGCGTCGTGCCTCGCCGCCGGTGTGCAGGACGAGCACCGCGATCTTCTGCGCGCGCGCCGCCGAGAGCAGGGCCTGCGCCCTCGCGATCTCCCTGGACATGTCGAGCCCGGCGGCGCCGAGGCCCTTGGCACTGGATCCCACCACCACGATCAGCGTCTTCAGGCCCGCCAGGTCGGCGGGCTGCGCCAGCGGGTTCACCGCCAGGTCCATCTTGAGCTGCGTGTTGAGCAGCGCCTTCACGACAACGATGTCGCTGGCCTGGCCGATTGAGGTGACCAGCGCCGGCTTCTCGAGGGTGGCGGCCGGCGCGGGCGACGGCGCCGCGAGCGCCGCGAGGGCCAGCAGCGAGATGGAAGCGGTGAGTGCGCGGATTCGTCGTGTCATCGTGAACAGCCTCATGTGTGTATCCTGTGGCTTGGGGCTTGGGGCCTGGGGCCTGGGGCCTGTGGCCACGAGTTCCCCTCAGATTCTCCTCGAAGTCTTCTCTT
>JBDIBB010000240.1:0-4248 GCA_039812685.1 Vicinamibacteraceae bacterium | reverse complement strand
CACTTGAGGGGCCGATTGGGGCGCGTGCCGTCCGCGCTGGCGGCGGCGACGCTCCAACGGGCTGCTCCCTGGCGAGCCGCGCCCCCCCACGCCCCGGCTACTTCGCCGACTTCCTGGCTTCTTCGTCCTGATACTCGATCGGCCTGCCGGATCGGGTCTGAACCACCGCCAGCGTCGTGCGAACGATGTCCTTGCCGAGCTCGAGGACGACGACCTGGGCCTTGTCCGCCTCGTCGTTGAACCCAATCGTCAGGAAGTGCTTCCGCTTCTTGGAGAAGAGCGACAGCAGGCCCACCGGACCGAGAAGAATCGTGGTCCCGACGGCCGCGCCCACCCGTCGGCCGGCTTTCTGGCCGTACTCGAGGTCGGTGACCCGCGACCATGGAATGCTGAAGCTCCTGCCCGCAAGCACCTGGTCGTTGGGAGTGAAGACGATCTCCGATTCGCCTGTCACGTCGAGTCTTCCCTCAATGGGATCCTTCGGGTTGCCGTACGCCGCGATGGTGCCGCCGAAGTAGGCGGCGTTCTTCGAGCCCAGTGCGAACACGAACTGCTCGGCGAGCAGCACGAGCGCGAGCAGAGCGGCGAGCGAGCGCGTCGCGTGTGTCATCACATGCCTCCCGGCCGGCCAGTGATTCCTCCCGGATGGAGGCTGCCGGCGAAGTCGGGGACAACGCTCCGCCGGCGGCCGAACGGAGATCCCCGATGAACACCCCGAGTGAATCATCCCTGTTGGACAGGTGAGGTCACACTGGCTCGCCGTGGCGCCTCGCTCTCCCCACCGACGGTTCCGGCGCGGCAAGACGGCCGACAGACGGCGCGCCGGCAGACGCCGTTCGGACGCCTCCGACCGGAAGCGCAGCCGCTGCGACGGAAGCGCAACCAGCCATCTGCCGCCCGCCCAGGTTCCTTGACTCGGCCAGGGAGAGACCGTAGGCTCACCGGCGACGTTCTCCCGTGATGCTGGCAGTCCGTGGTGGACGTGCCGCGTCGCACCGAGACGGGCGCGGCGCCCGGATGACCAGGCGCGACGACCGAGAATGCGGCCAGTCTCGAAGGAGGAGCAACGCCACCAGCCTGGATGCCCCGCCCGTCCAATGCAGCGCCACTTTCGCCACGGGCTGCCAGGATCCACGGAAGAAAGGAGCCTCCTGCGTGCGCGCACGTGCGATGGCCACCCTGCTCGCCACCCTGTTGCCGATGGCCGCGTGGGCACAGCCCCAGGACGCCGGTGCCGGCACGTCTAAGGCCTCCGTCGTCGTCCTCGATCGCGTCGTCACGCTACGCGTTGGACAACGAGGCCGCGCCGATCGCACGGAGGTCGTTCGGGTCGAGCTTCGTGACGATGCGGCGGTTGCCGCCTTCGGCCAGCTGCTGTTTCCCTACCTGCCCGAACACGAACGCGTGACCCTGCGCCGGCTGGTCGTGGTGAAGGCCGACGGCAGGCGCGTGGACCTGTCGGACACCAAGGTCGACGATCTCACCAATTCCGGCGGCGACCAGGCGCCGGACGCACGGGCGCGGCACGTGGCCGTTCCAGGCATCGTCCCGGGCGACACCCTCGAGTACGAAATCACAACGGCAACGGTGAAACCGCTCGTCGAGAACCACCTCTGGACCGAGCAGTCCTTCACACGGCACACGGTCGTCGTCCACGAGCAGTTCGAAGTGCGCGCGCCGGCAGACGTCGCCCTGCTGGTCCAGGCCCGGTCCGGGCTCGACGCCCAGCTCGTCCAGCGGGTCGAAGGCAACGAGCGCGTCTGGCGCTGGGAACACGCCGTGCCGGAGCTCGCCGTGCCGGACCTCTCCAGACCGGGCGCGCTGGAGGCCGCCCTGCGCCAGCCGCCCGACGTCGTCGTCTCGACCCTGACGACGTGGGATGCAATCGGCGAGTGGTTCGCGCAACTGGTCTCGCGGCGCAGCAGCGTGACCGATGCCGTTCGCGCCCAGGCCCGTGCGCTCACCGGAGGGATCGCTTCGGATCGGGATCGCCTCGACGCGCTGGCGGCCTTCGTCGGCGAGAAGGTGCGCTACCTCTCGCTGCCCCTCGGCTCGCGACGATACGAGCCACGCCCCGCCGCCGAGGTCCTGACCTCCTTGTACGGCGATTGCAAGGACAAGCACACGCTGCTGGCCTCGCTCGGCGCCGCCATCGGCCTCGACATCCGCCCGGTCCTGATCCATTCGTCGCGCGATCTCGTGGACGAGGCGCCATCCGTGATCCAGTTCGATCACGTCGTGAGCCTTGCGCACCTCGCCGATGGCAGCGAAGTCTGGGTGGACACCACGGCGGCCGTCTATCCGGCGGGCGTGCTGCCCCCGCCCCTGCGCGGTCGGCCGGCGCTGGTGATCGACGCCGCCCCCGCCAGCCGCGGGCGCACCGCCACCCGCCGCGTCGAGACGCCGGAAGACACCGGCGTCGCCAACGAGAGCGAGATCCGGTATTCGGGCACGCTCGCCCCGAGCGGGCTGATCACGGGAACGGTGGCTCAGACCTTTCGCGGCGACCCGGCGTTCGCGCTGCGGCTGGCCGTACGGCAGGCTGGCGTGCAACTCTTCGAGACGGTGTCGCGGCAGATGGCGGCCGACGGCAGGTCCGACGCGCTGGCGGCGACCGAGGGCAGCTACAACGTTCGCGGCACGGCGGACAGGTCGGCCCCGATGGAGGTGTCCTACGCCGGCACGAAGCAGATCAAGCCCGAGTCGATGCGAAAGGCCTGGACGTTCTCGCCGCCGGTTCCTCCGTTTCGCTTCGAACTCGTCCGATCGGCCGATGGCGCACCGGCCCGCACGAACGCGATCGTGCTCGGGACCCCAGCGCGCACGCGCATCCGGGCCGCCTACGAGATGCCGGAGGGCACGTCGGCCACCGCTCCCGCCGGCGTGTCGCTCAGCAATGCATTCGCGGAATACATGTCGCGGTACCGCGTCGACGGCCGGACGGTGCACGTCGAGCGTGATGTAATGACCAGGGCGTTCCGCGTGCCGGTCGATCAGTTCCCGCAATACGAGGCGTTCATCAAGGCCGTTCACGAGGACAGCCGGCAGACGTTCGCGATGACCGCCCTGCCGAAGGATCTGTCCCAGCCCGCCGTCACGACCGACGATCTCAATTCGGCCGGTGCTGATGCCATCGACGCGGGCGACTACGCCAGGGCCGAGCAGTTGTTGCGCCGGGCCGTTGAGATGGAGCCGGCACACAAGTGGGCCTGGAACAATCTCGGGCGGGCCCTGACCGGACTGCAGCGCTATGCCGAGGCGGGCGACGCCTACCGCCGTCAGATCGAGATCGCTCCCGCCGACGAGTACGCCTTTGGCAACCTGGCCCGCCTCCACCTGCTGACCGGCAAGGTCGCCGAGGCCGAGACGGCGATCCGGCAGCACCTGCAGGTGAAACCGCGCGACGAATGGGGCTGGAGTACCCTGGGACGGATTCTCGCGCAGCAGGGTAAGCACAGGGAGGCGGTGGACGCGTTCGAACAGGCCAGCGCGCACGCGCCGGCCTCCGCGCCACCTCTGTTCCTGGCCGCCCGCGAGTACATGTTCCTGGGAGAATCCGACAAGGCCCTGGCCAGCATCGATCGTGCGGTGGCCATCGCGCCCACCGCGCTGGGGTATGGCAACGCGGCAAACGAACTCGCGTTCATCGGAGCGCCCGCCTCGCGCATCCAGCGATACGCGACGCGGGCTCTGGACCTTGCCGAGAAAGCGCTCGAAGCGGTGACCCTGGAGGATGCGCCGGAGAAATGGCTCGCCCCCACGAAGGCCGTCGCGGTCGCCGCCGAGGCGCTCGGCACGCTCGCCACGAGCCGGGGAGAACCCGCCCAGGCCGAACCCTGGCTGCTGGCCGCGTGGCGGCTCTTCGAACGCACCGGCAGCGGGGGGATGCTGGCGACTGTCTACGAGGTCTCCGGGCGCAAGGAGGAGGCGCGCCTGCTGGCCGCGCAGCTGGCCGAGATCGACGGCGAGGGCTCACAGGCGGCCACGCTGTTCACGTCGCTGGTGACCGATGCCGCGCAGCGGGCCGACCTCACAGCCAGGGCGAAGGCCGCAACCCAGTCCGCCCGTCGTCGCCCATTCGCCCTGAAGGGTAGCGGACAAGCCCGCATCGTCGTCTCGGTAGCGCCAGACGGCAAGATCGACGAAGTGCGGTTCGCAGGCGGCGACGAGTCGATGCGGGCAACGGTGCAGGCGCTCATCGGCCAGTCGCTGGACCTTGGCGCTCCGGCCGCCCGGCCCCTGCGCCTG
>JBDIBB010000239.1:0-4259 GCA_039812685.1 Vicinamibacteraceae bacterium | reverse complement strand
CAGTTCACCGAGTCGGTCGCCAAGGTGAAGGCGATTGCCGACGGCGTCTCGGCGGCCAGTCAGCAGCAGGCCCAGGGCATCCACCAGGTGACCACCGCCATTCAGCAGATGGAGAAGGTCACCCAGACGACGGCCGCCACCGCGGAGGAGAGCGCGGCGGCCAGCGAGGAGCTCAACGCCCAGGCAGAGATGTCGATGCAACTGGTGGAGCGGCTGGAGGCGATGGTGGGCCGGGCCGAAGGGTCAAGCGCTGCACGGCACGCCAAGGTGCGGTCCGTGGGTCGACCTGCCGCCAAGGTGATGACGCTGAACCCGGCTGCACCCCACAAGCCGGCGCCCGCCAGGACACCCGAGCAGCAGATTCCGCTCGACGATGCGAGCGGAACCTTCGGCAGCTTCTGATGTTGGCAACGTGGCGTGACTGACGCGCCGTCAGCGGCGCGGTGATTGCGGGCCGGCCTGAACGCTGGACAGGCCGGCCCGCCTCGTTCCAGCAGACCGGCTGGCGCGCCGCCGTCAGTCGCGCACGACGGCTTCCAGCGCCTTGCGCAGCAGCTCGTCGGCCTCCCGCGCCACCTCGTGAAGCGACGGATTGCCCACCATGCCGATGGTCGGCAACGGCGCCATGGCGGCCACCACGCTGCCGCCCTCGGGCCGCTCGTAGACGATCACGTTGCAGGGCAGCAGCAACCCCAGCTCGAGTTCGGTCGACAGCGCGCGGTGCGCCAGCGGCGGGTTGCAGGCGCCGAGGATCGTGTAGCGGCGGAACTCCACCCCCAGCTTCTCCTTGAGCGCCTTGTCGATCTCGATCGTCGTCAGGACGCCGAACCCCTGATCCCTCAGCGCGGCGATGGTCTTCTCCAGCGCCGCCTCGTAGCCCAGCGCCACCGGGGCGCGCAGTCCGTATCGTGTCTCTTCGATGGCCATGTGCTCACTCATCCCTTCAGGCCGGCCTTCCGGAGGAAGGTCATCATCGGGCACCAGTTGCTGAAGCCCGACTGGAACAGGTTCAGGCCGATGAAGGCCGTGAACAGGAAGAACCCCGGGTGCACGTAGTAGCCGAGCGCGACGCTCGCCATGACGAACGTGCCCGCGACGATGCGCAGCATGCGATCAACGGTCATTGTCAGACTCCTTCCGAATCGAATCCGGTCTCACGCGGCCGGCGCCGGCGCGGGCACCGTCGCGGGCGCGTGGTCGTGGCGCGCCGAGAGGTAGTACATGACCGGCACGGCCATGCGCGACAGCAGCAGGGACGCCACCTCGCCGGCCATCAGCGAGATGGCGAGGCCCTGGAAGATCGGGTCGAACAGGATGACGCCGGCGCCGACGACGACCGCCGCGGCGGTCAGCGCCATCGGGCGGAACCGCACGGCCCCGGCGTCGACCACGGCCTGCGCGAGCGGCATGCCGTGGCTCACGCGCAGCTCGATGAAGTCCACGAGGATGATCGAGTTGCGCACGACGATGCCGGCGCCGGCGATGAAGCCGATCATCGACGTGGCGGTGAAGAAGGCCCCCATCGCCGCGTGGGCCGGCAGGATGCCGACCAGCGAGAACGGAATGGCCGCCATGATGGTGAACGGCGTCTTCAGCGACTGGAACCACCCCACCACCAGGATGTAGATGAGCAGCAGCACCGTGCCGAAGGCCAGGCCGAGGTCGCGGAACACCTCGATCGTGATGTGCCATTCGCCGTCCCACTTCATCGCGTACTTCGCGCTGTCGAAGGGCTGCCGCGCGTTGAAGACGTCCACGCCGTAGCCCTCGGGCAGGGTCATCCTGCCGATCGCCTCGTTCATCGCCATGATGGCGTAGACCGGGCTCTCGGCCTCGCCGGCGAGATCGGCGGTGACGTAGGTCACCGGCAGCAGGTTCTTGTGGTAGAGGCTCTGGTCCTCGATCGCCTCGCGCCGGCGGGTGATCTCGCCGATCGCGACGGGCCGCGTGCCGGTCAGCCGGAGCGATTCGATCTCGTTGAGTCCGGCCATCCGCGTCCGCGGCAGCCGCAGCACGATCGGCACGTCCTCGCGCGCCGCGGGATCGTGCAGCAGACCCGCCACCTGTCCCGCGCTGGCCATGCGGACCACCGAGGCCACCGAGGCGGCCGAGAGCCCCGCCGCGGCCGCCTTCTCGTCGTCGACGACGAGATCGACGCGGGTCTGCGGAGCCTCCACGTACCAGTCGACGTCGACGACGCCGGGCGTCGCTTCGAAGATCCCCTTCAACTGCGTGGCCAGTTCCGTCCGGCGCGCCGCGTCCGGACCGTAGACCTCGGCCACCAGCGTCTGGAGTACGGGCGGGCCCGGGGGGACCTCGGCCACCTGCACCGTCGCGCCATGCCGTTTCGCCACCGGCAGCAGTCGTTCCCGCACCCGCTTGGCGATGTCGTGGCTCTGTTGCTTCCGCGCGTCCTTGCCGGTGAGGTTCACCTGCAGGTCGGCCACGTGCGGCTGCTGCCGCATGAAGTAGTGCCGCACCAGGCCATTGAAGTTGTAGGGCGATGCGGTGCCGGTGTAGCTCTGGACGTTGACGACGTCGGCGTCGGTCATGGTCGCCGCCGCGAGTTCGGAGACCACGCGCTGCGTGTCCTCCAGCGGCGTCCCCTCGGGCATGTCGACGATCACCTGGAACTCGCTCTTGTTGTCGAACGGCAGCATCTTCACCTTGACCCACTTCAACGGGACGAAGGCGATCGCCACGAGCAGCAGTACGGCGACGCCGCCGAGGAACAGCAGGCCGTTGCGCGTGCTGCCGATCAGCGGGCCCATGACCCGCCGGTAGAGGCGGGTGAGCGCATCGTCCTGCTCGTGCTCGTGGCCGCCGGAGGACTTCAGCAGCCGCACGGCGGCCCACGGCGTGACGATGAAGGCGACGACGAGCGAGAAGATCATCGCGGCGGACGCCCCGACGGGGATGGGCCGCATGTAGGGGCCCATCAGGCCGCCGACGAACGCCATCGGGAGGATCGCCGCGACGACGGTCCACGTCGCCAGGATCGTGGGGTTGCCGACCTCGTCGACCGCGCGGATGGCAACGCCCACCAGGCCGGTGGGCCCCTCCGGTGACATGCGCGCGTGCCGGACGATGTTCTCCACGACCACGATCGCATCGTCGACGAGGATGCCGATGGAGAAGATCAGCGCGAACAGCGTGATGCGGTTGAGCGTGTAGCCGTAGAGATAGAAGAGGAAGAGGGTGAGCGCAAGCGTGACCGGGATGGCGATGAGCACGACGAGCGCCTCGCGCCGGCCCAGCGCGATCCAGATCAGCGCCGACACCGACACCACCGCGATCAGCATGTGGTAGAGCAGTTCGTTCGATTTTTCCGCGGCCGTCTCGCCGTAGTTGCGGGTGATGGTGAGCTGGACGTCGTCGGGCACGAGGGTGCCGCGCAGCGTGTCGAGCTTCGCCTCCACGCGATGGGCCACGGCAATCGCGTTGGTGCCCTTGCGCTTGGCCACGGCGATGGTCACGGCCGGGTGGCTGCCGCCCTCGCGCGAGTGGAACATGACGTAGGCGTTCGGCTCGGCGTCACCGTCCACCACGCGGGCCAGATCCTGCACCTGGATGGCGCGTCCCTGGTGATGCGAGACGACGGTGTGGCGCACGTCGTCGACCGAGCGCAGCCGGTCGCCGGCCTGCACGCGCAGGGCGGCGTTGCCGCTGATGGGGCCGGCCGTGAACACGCTGACGTTGGCGCTGCCGAGGGCCTGCTGCACCATCAGCGGATCGATGCCGTAGGCGGCCAGCCGGGCCGGGTCCAGTTCCACCCGCACCTCGCGCCGGCGCCCGCCGAGCAGCGTCACCTCCGACACGTCGGGGACTTCCTTCACGGCGTCGTGCACCTGCGCGGCCAGCGTACGCAAGGTGAAATCGTCGTACCGATCGCCCCACAACGTCACCGCGAGGATCGGCACGTCATCAATCGAGCGCGGCTTGACCAGGGGCATCGAGGCGCCCGGGGGGATCCGATCGAGGTTCGCGTTGAGCTTCTGGTTGAGGCGCACCAGCGCCCGCTCCTCGTCCTCGCCCACCTTGAAGCGGACAATCGCCATGGCCATGCCCGGGCTGGAGGTGGAGTAGAGGTACTCGACCCCGGGCACTTCCCAGAGCAGCTTCTCCATCGGGCGGGTGACGCGCTGCTCGACCTCGGCCGGGCTGGCGCCCGGCATCTCGACGAAGACGTCGATCATCGGGACGATGATCTGCGGCTCTTCCTCGCGCGGCAGCGCCACCACGGCCGCCAGCCCGAGGGC
>JBDIBB010000238.1:0-4303 GCA_039812685.1 Vicinamibacteraceae bacterium | reverse complement strand
TCGTTCCGCGTGCGGCGCGCCTTGACGCCCTGGCGCAGCCACGCCTCCTCCGACGCCAGCTTCCGGTCGAACTTCTCATGGGCGATCTCCTCGGCGGCCAGCCACTCCTCCTTCCGCCGCAGGAAGGCGGCGTAGTCTCCCGGCCACGACGTGAGCCGCCCCCGGTCGAGCTCGACGATGCGGGTGGCGAGTCGCTGGAGGAAGGCGCGGTCGTGGGTGACGAAGACGAGGGCCCCGCGATAGTCCGCCAGCAGTTCCTCCAGCCAGCCGATGGCGTCGATGTCGAGGTGATTGGTCGGCTCGTCGAGCAGCAGCACGTCGGGCTCGGCCACCAGCGCGCGCGCGAGGAGCACGCGCCGCCGCCAGCCGCCGGAGAGCGTGTCGACGATGGCATCGGCGGGCAGGCCCAGGCGATCGAGCACGAGCTCCACGCGTTGCTCGAGCCGCCACGCGCCGCGCTGCTCGAGGTCGTGCTGCAGTCGTCCCAGCCGATCCAGCGCGGCCTGCGTGCCCCGTTCGGCCACCTCCACCGCCGCATGGTGGTAGGCAGCCACCAGGTCGCCCAGCCGCTGCAGGCCGGCCGCGACGACGTCGAACACGGGTCGATCGGCCGACAGCGGGACGTCCTGCTCCAGCCGAGCGACCACGGTCTCGGCGGCGCGCCAGACGGTGCCGGAATCCGGCGGCAGCTCGCCGGCGATGATGCGCAGCAGGGTCGACTTGCCGCTGCCGTTGCGGCCGATGACGCAGATGCGCTCCCCGGCGTCCACCTGCAGCGTCACGCGGTCGAGCAGCGGCAGGTGCCCGTAGGCGAGCGACACATCGTCGAGTGTCAGGAGGGGCATTGGCGGGATGACCGGAAGGCGACGGGCTGACGGAGCGCGGACGCCACCGCGTCAGGCGATCTTGTAACCCTGCCCGCGGACGGTGATCAGGAATTGCGGGTGCTCGGGATTGGGCTCGATCTTCTGTCGCAGCCAGGCGACGTGGACGTCGACAGTGCGCGTCGTGGTGCCGGCCCGGTAGCCCCACACCCGCTCGAGCAGCTCTTCGCGGGGGATGGTCTGGCCGCGGCGTTCGAGCAGGTAGCGCAGCAGCTGGAACTCGCGCGCCGACAGGTCCAGCGGCTGGCCGTGGCGCTCGGCGTGCGCGTCCTCGAGGTTCACGCAGACGGCGCCCAGCTGGTGCACGGTGAGCGCGGCTGGCGCCGGCGTCGAGGCGGGCGCATCGCGGCGGAGGCGGGCCTCGATGCGCGCCAGCAGCTCGGCCATCTCGAAGGGCTTGCCCAGGTAGTCGTCGGCGCCCAGTTCCAGCCCCGCCACCCGATCGGCGACCTGCCCGCGCGCCGTGAGCATGAGCACCGGCGTGTCGACGCCGCGCGCGCGCAGCGCCCGCAGCACGTCGAACCCGTTCATCTTCGGCAGGCCGACGTCGAGGACGATGAGGTCGAACGCTTCGCCGGTCGCACGCGCCAGCCCGGTGGGGCCATCCGGAGCGTGCTCCACCACGTAGCCCCTGCGCCGCAGGCGGTCGTCGAGCGTGAGCACGAGCCCGGCTTCGTCCTCGACGAGCAGCAGTCGCTTGGCCACGACGCTGGATCCTATCAGGCGCGCCGGGGAGGACCCGGCGAAGCCGGCACCCGCGCGCTCAGGCGCCGCCGGGGCGATCGGCCGGCACGGCGTCTCCGGCCGGTGTCGCCGGCGCGGGCGTCGCGTCCGGCGTGCCGCGCGCTACCGGCAGGACGAGCGTGAACGTGCTGCCGTGGCCGACGCGGCTCGTCAGCTCCACGCTGCCGCCGTGCTGCTCGGCGATGCGCCGGACGAGGCTGAGCCCGAGGCCGCTGCCGTGTACCTGCGCGGTCAGTGCCGACGCGCCACGGAAGAACGGCTCGAACACCCGCTTCTGTTCGTGCGGCGGAATGCCCGGCCCGCGGTCGGTCACGGCGAACCGCACGCGATCGCCCGGCGGATCGGCGGTGACCGCCACCGTGATGGCGCCACCCTCCGCGCCGTGCTTCGCGGCGTTGGAGACGAGGTTGGTCAGCGCGCGAACGAGGCTGTCGTGGTCGGCCAGCACCGGTGGCAGCGCCGGCGCGAGGCGCCGCTCCACGCCAGCGCCGCACTCGGCGAGGACTGGCGCCGACGCGGCCAGGGCATCGTCGAGGACCGCGGCCGGTGAGAGCGGAGCCAGCCGCGGGCTGTGCCACGCCTCCAGGCCGGCGAACTGCAGCACCTGGTCGACCATCCCCGACAGCTTGCGTCCCTCGTCGGCGATGAGCGCGCCGTAGCGCTGCACCTGCGCGGGCTCGTCCACCACGCCGTCGGCGAGGTTCTCGGCGGCCGACCTGATCACGGCCAGCGGCGTCCGCAGCTCGTGGCTGACGCCGGCGACGAACTCGACCCGCTCTCTCGCCAGCCGCTGCGCCCGCTGGCTGGCGACGAGCGCCAGCGCCACGCTCGCGCTGAGCAGCGCGAGCACGCCGAGGCTGACGCCGAGGTTCCAGCGCCGCGAGCGCGCGACGGCGCGCGCCAGCGACCCTTCACGATGGACGACGGCAACCTGCCAGCGCGATCCCGGCGATCCGAAGTCGGGGATGAGGACCACCGCCTGGCCGCGGGCGAACCGTGGCGCCATGAACATCCGCACGCCGGGCGGGCCATCCGCCGGGTGACCGCCGGCCTCGTGGTTGCGTCGGTCGCCATCGCCCCGGGCGTCGGCATCGCCAGGTCCGGGACCGCCCATCGCGCGCGAGCGGTCGCGCTGGAGACGATCGAAGAACTCGTTGCGCACGCGGAGGATGTGCGCCGAGGCGTCGGGCTCGGCAAACGCCGCCGGATCCGCGCCGGCGGGCCAGCGGAACACCGGCGTTCCCTGCTCGTCGCGCACCAGCACGCGATAGCTGAAGCCGGGTTCCTCTGGAAAGAACCGCCCCACCAGGTCCGGCAACACCTGCGCCTCGATGACCTGCCCGTCGAGCAGCGCCACCACCATGATGACGTCGCGATCGGGATCGGCTTCGGCACCCGGAGAAGCGGGGGTGAGCAGCAGCAGCGGGCGCGCGACGACCACGGCTGGCGCCGCCGGATCGATGCGCGGGCCAACGCGCCAGATCGCCGGTCGCGCTCCTGGCGCCGGCTGGTTCCTGGTCAGGCGTTCGCGCAACCCGGTGAGGGCACCGGGCCATGCCGCCTCCACGAAGGACCGGACGTCTTCGTCGAAGCGCTCGAGGCGCAGCGGCACGCCGGGACGTCCGCGCACCGCGTAGATCGCCGAGACGATGGGCGGCGTGTTCTCGTGGTCGAGCCATTCGGCGGCGCGCTCGGCGAGCGAGGGCGTCTGCGCCTCACCCGGCACCTGGATGAACTGCGCGTAGACGTTCGTGACGAGGCGGTCGAACTCGTGCGCGAACTGCGTCACGCGGGCGTCGACGAGCGCGCGCATGCGCGCCTGCTCCGCCTCGCTCGCCTCGCGCACCCAGCGCCACTGCAGCACGCCGAGCCACACGATGCACGCGGCAAGCAGCAGCGCCAGCCACACCAGGCCCGAGCCACGTCCGAACGCGCGCGTCACGACGAGGCCAGCCTAGCACCGGACCGCGCCGTGCGCGCACCTGGCGCGGGACGAGACCGCGAGGTTTTACGTTCTTAACGAAATTCCGGCCATTCTTTACGTTCTTAACGTGCGCATCACCGTCTAATGGGGCACGAACGGCACGCGGTGCACGCCCATGCCTCGCGCACGCGGCCGTCCAGACGCTCCGCGAACCCATCGAGACCAGCACCCGGGGATCACGAATGCCGCGCCACTCACTGCCTACGCTGTCTGCCCTGTCTGCCGTCCTGCTGCTTGCGGCGGCTGCCCTCCACGGTTCCGCCGCCGACGTGTCGGTCGACGGCCTGCTGCACGACGTGCGTGGCGCGCTCGGCGGCGAGAAGGCCCTGGCCCGCGTCACCGGCCTGTCGGCGGAGGGCACGTTCCGCCGCACGTTCGGGACGCGCGAGATGTCGGGCGATGTCGAGATCGCCATCGAGCTGCCGGGACGCTACATCCGCACCGAGACGTTCTCGCCCTCCGGCGATCCGGGCAATCGGATGATCCGCACGACGGGATTCAACGGCGAGGAGTCGCTCGACGGCGTTGCCGGCAGCGGGGGCTTCATGATGCGCTTCGGCGGGCCGGGCGGCCCTGGCGCCGGGCAGGGCGGCGGCACCAGCGACGGGCGTGCCGCCGATCCCGAGCGCGCGGCGCGCATGCTGCGCGGGCATCGCACCGACGTCAGCCGCCTGCTACTGGCCATGCTGGG
>JBDIBB010000237.1:0-4411 GCA_039812685.1 Vicinamibacteraceae bacterium | reverse complement strand
CTCGCGGCCGGACCTCCGCGCGGCGAGCCCGGTGCGCGCAGCCGCGGCCTCGACCTCGCCGCCACCCCCGCCACCGTTCGTTACGTCGTCGTCGGGACGGCCGGCAAGGGCGGCATGGGCGTCGTGCACGTCGCGCGCGACGTGGGCCTGCTGCGCCGCGTGGCGCTGAAGGAGCTGTCGGCCGAGGCCGCGCACGACGCCGACGCGCGCGCCAGGTTCGTCCGCGAGGTCCAGGTCACCGCCCAACTGGACCATCCCCACATCGTGCCGGTCTACGGCCTCGAGTGCGCCGAGGGTGACCGTCCCGCCTACGCGATGAAGCTCGTCGAGGGCCGCACGTTCGTCCAACTCGTGGCCGAGACGCGGGCCCTGGCGGAAGGGGCTGCGGGCGGCGCAGACCGCACGCTGCACATGCGGCTCGAACACTTCCTCAAGGTGTGCGATGCCGTCGCCTACGCGCACGAGCGCGGCGTGGTGCATCGGGACCTCAAGCCGGCCAACCTGATGATCGGCGCACACAACGAGGTCTACGTCATGGACTGGGGCCTCTGCCGGGTGAGGCAGGCCGATGGCCCGGGCGAGCGCGACGCACACCGGCCGTCCGCGATCGAGGGTGATGGGTCGACGACGCTCTGCGGGACTGTCGTCGGCACGCCCCGCTACATGTCGCCGGAGCAGGCGCGCGGTGAGAACGCGGTGCTCGACGCCCGCTCGGACCAGTACTCGCTGGGCGCCATTCTCCACGAACTGGTGACGCTGCGTCCGCCGATTGCCGGCCGTGACGCCCTCGAGATCCTCGCGCTGGCCGCCCGTGGCCATCGCGAGCCCATCGTCCACGCACTCGGGCAATCCGTGCCGCCGGAACTGGCCGCCATCATCGAGAAGGCAACGGCCCGCCACCCCGACGACCGCTACGCCGGCGTCGCGGCGCTCGCCGACGATCTGCGCCGGTACATGCGGGGGGACGCAGTGCTGGCCCGTCCCGACGGCGCCTGGCAGGCGGTGGTCCGCCGCGCCGTCCGGCACCGGCAGAAGGTGGCCATCGGCATGCTCGCCTTCGTGGTCCTGAGCCTCATGACCACGGTCGGCCTGCTGTGGCGGCACCAGCGCGCGCTCGCCGCCGAACGCACGAGCCAGCAGCGCTACGAATCGTTCGTGGCAGAGGCCGCGAAGGTGGGCGACGCCCTGCAGATGCACCTGCTCGACGTGCGCGATGCCCTGAACACGCTCGCGGCGACGATGGGGCAGGCCGCGGGACACGCGGTTCCGGTTCAGGCGGCGGTCACGTGGGCGGCGCCGGGTCGCCTCGTGGCGCGCGGCAGCGACGAGCACGGCCTCTTCGTGCGATTCCCCGGGGTGGCGCCGGCGCAACAGGATCTGCTGGCACGAAGGCTGGTGCGCGCCGAGCCGAGCCGGCGAGGCCTGCTGGCCGGCCTGACCGGCGCCTTCGGCGATCGCCGCGCGCAGGGTCGGGCCCCAGCCGCGGCAGCGGATCTCGTGGAACTGCGGGCGGGCTTCGACGCCGGCGTCCTCTACGCTTACCCCGCGCCCGCGCAGGCCTCCGCCCTGCGGGACCCGCGGACGACGTCGTGGTACCGGCACGCGCTCGAGGCCGGCGGCCTGTCGTGGTCGGTGCTGGCCGACGACGGCGACGACGACGTCAACGACACGCAACTGGCGATCACCACACCGATTCGCGACGGGGACGGGCGGACGCTGGGCGCGCTCGGCCTGGTGCTGGCGCTCGATCACCTGCTCGGCAATCTCGTGGACGACTGCGCGGTGTCCGGCGGCGCGCGCACGGCGCTGATCGAGCCGGGCGGCCGTGTGCTGGCCGCCTGCGACACCGACGGGCACGTCTCGTCGGATGACCTCGGCATCTTCCTGCGGCAGGACCTGCGCGATGCGATTGCCGTCGAGGAGTCGGGCTCGGTGGACCTCCCTGGCGACGAGCCGCAGGTGGCCGCCTTCGACCAGGTGTCTCCCATCGGCTGGGCGCTGGTCCGGGTGATGCCTCGGGCGGCGCTGCTCGCGCACTGACGGCGCCGCTTCGGGCCAGCCATCGCGCGCGTGGAGCCGTGTGGCGGCTCGCCGGCCGCCGTGACGGTCGGGTGCGCCTGCGGCGCGCGCTCCCGGCTGGCCGGCGATCCGGCTCAGGCGCGCGAGGTTCCGGCCGTCAGGATTCGCTGCGCGCGCCGCGATTGAGCGCGCGGACACCGCCGGCGAACAGCGCCACCCCGGCCACCGCCGGGATCACGCCGGCGATGGTGATGCCGACGGCCAGCGACAGGCGGTCGCCGGGTGGCACGTCTCCCGTGACGCTGAACACCACGGCGGCGGCCGCCAGCAGTCCTCCGGCCGATGCGAGGCCGCCACCGGTGAGCACGGCCAGCCATCCGCCGGCCAGGCGCCCGCGGCGTCGCCACGCCGCGGAGGCCGGCGAGACGGTTCGCCGTTCGAGATCGCCTGGCGCGGCAGGTTCCCGGAAGATGGCCGGGGCGGTGGATGCCGGGCCCTCCGGCGCCGGTCCGCCACCGCGAATCCCCGTTGGTGAGAGCACCGGCGGCGCCAACCCCGCCTGCTCGCGCCGTACCCGCCTCACCAGCACCAGCGACCACGTCCAGCCGACAATCACCGCCGCGAGGCCGACCACGAGGAAGGCGGCGAGAAACTCCGCGCTCACCGCGCCAGCCGCGTCGGACTTCGTCGTGCCTGGCTCACCGCCGTCGCCCATCAGCATCAGCGGGAAGTTGTAGAAGCCGTGCAGCATGACGGCGGCGAGCAGGCCTTTTCCGATCAGCCGCACGCGATGTTCGCGGTCGAAGCGCGCACGGCCCACGTAGTAGCCCATCACCGCGCCGTAGGTGGCGTGGCCGGGCACCGAGAGCAGCCCGCGCAGCACGGCGATCGCCAGGCCGCCGTTCATCACGTAGAGCACGTTCTCGAGCGCCGCGAAGCCCAGCGACACGGTGGCGCCGTAGACGATGCCGTCCATGGGCTCGTCGAACTCGGACCGGCGGAAGCTGTAGAAGAGCAGCACGGCCAGCTTCGATGACTCCTCGCACAGCGCCGCGACGACGAACGCCTGCAGGGCGGCGATCGACACGAGGTCGGTCGCCGCCATGGCGGGCTCGACGATGACGCCGGCGAGCACCGCGGGCACGATCGAAGCGCAGCCCAGCGCGAACGTCGTCCACAGCACGCGGGCGGGTTCGGGAAACGTGTCGCGCGCGTGGAAGAACCAGACGAGCAGGACGGCGGGCAGCACGGCCGCCGCGAAGAGCAGGGCGTAGGGCACGAGGTTGGTTCGACGATCCTACACGCGGCCGGACGTGGCCGGGCGCAGCGTGACGATCACGGGGCCGTGGTCGCTGGTGCCCACGTCCCTCTGCACGCGCGAAGCCTCGATCCGGCTGGCGAGGCCCGCCGAGACGAGCACGTAGTCGATACGCCAGCCGATGTTGCGCTGGCGGAGGTTGCGCCAGGGCGCCCACCAGGTGAACAGCGCGTCGTTGTCGGGTTCGAGGTGGCGGGCGACGTCGATCAGGCCGGCGTCGAGCAGTTCCGCGAACAGGGCGCGTTCCTCGGGCAACTGTCCGATCGCCCGTGTCCTGCGTTCCTTCGGGTGCACGTCGATGTCGGCGCGCGCCACGTTCAGGTCGCCGCAGATGACCGCCGCGCGTCCCTGCGCGTGCAGTTCCCGCACCCACGCGGTGAGGGCCTCGAGGAACCGCAACTTCTGCGGGAGGTCCTTGCCGCCGTTGGGCACGTACACGGACGCGATGGTCAGGCCGTCGATCTCGACGACGACGATGCGCTGGTCGTGGTCGAACGGGGGGTGGAAGCACGCGGGCGCGGTGGCGCTCAGGGTGCGGCGCACCAGCAGTGCGACGCCTGAGTAGCCGCCGTCGCCGTGCCAGCAGGCCTGGTAGCCGGGCAGCGTCTTCAGGGTGTCGGGCACCTGATCCGGCCTGGCCTTGATCTCCTGGAGGCAGACGATGTCGGGCGCCTCGCTGGCGAGCCAGTCGAGCACCTGCGCGCCGCGCGCGCGGATGCCGTTCACGTTCCAGGTGGCGATGTTCATCGCGTGGGTCCGTCCGGCGGTGGCGCCGTGGAGGAATGGTAACCCCGATGCGGGCCCGGCCGTGGCGGCGCCGGCGGGCCGGCGCCGCGTGGTTGACAATAAATTAACTGACGGGTTAGTTTGTTCGGGTGCCACGACCGCCCGCCGACCCGTCGCGTCCCGACTCCCGCGCCCGCCTGCTCGCCGCGGCCCGCGCCGAGTTCGCCGCCCGCGGCTTCGCCGGCGCCTCCGTGGACCGCATCGCCGCCCGGGCCCGCCTCACCAAGGCGATGATCTACTACCACTTCCAGGGCAAGGAAGGGCTCTATCGCGCCGTCCTGCAGGAGG
>JBDIBB010000236.1:0-4448 GCA_039812685.1 Vicinamibacteraceae bacterium | reverse complement strand
TTCCTGCTGGTTCACCGGCTTGGTGAGGAAGTCGTCCATGCCGGCCTCGACACAGGCTTCACGGTCGCCGGCCATCGCGTTGGCCGTGAAGGCGATCATCCACGGCCTGGACGCCGGCGCCGGGCGCCCGGCGACGACCTGACGCGCCACCTCCAGCCCGTCGACGCCGGGCATCTGCACGTCGAGCAGCAGGATGTCGTACGCCTGCCGGCCGATGGCCTCGAGCGCCTGCGCGCCGTCCGATACCACGTCGGGCCGGCAGCCCAGGCGCCGCAGCATCAGCAGCGCCACGCGCTGGTTCACGAGGTTGTCTTCGGCCAGCAGGACGCGCTCGGCGCACGTGGCGTCGACGGCCGCGCCGGCCTCCTCGGGTCCGCACGCATCGGCCGGTGACGCCGATCGCGGCTGGGCGGCCAGCACCCGTGAGAGGGTGTCGGCCAGCAGGGCGGGCTTGACCGGCTTGGCGAGCGCGGCGGCAAACGCCTCGTTGCGGGGCCGGTGCCCCATCGACGAGAGCAGCACGAGCGGTGGGCAGGCGTCAGCCAGTTGCGCCCGCAGCGCGCCGGCCAGCGTGTCGCCGTCCATCCCCGGCATGTGCCAGTCGATGAGCGCGATGTCCACCTGGTGTCCCGATCGCACGAACTCGAGCGCCGCGGGTCCGCCGTCCACCGCGTGCGGTACCATGCCCCAGCCGAGCGCGAGTCCGGTCAGCAGCCGGCGATTGGTCTCGTTGTCGTCGACCACGAGCAGGTGACGGTGCTCGAGGCCGGCGTGCGCGATCCCGGCGTAGGGGCGCGGCCGGCTCGGCAGCGCCGGCAGGCGGGCGGTGAAGTGGAACGTGGAGCCGCGGCCCACGTCGCTCTCCACCCACATCGTGCCGCCCATCAGTTCGGCCAGCCGCCGGCTGATGGCCAGCCCCAGGCCCGTCCCGCCGAACCGGCGTGAGATGGACGCGTCCACCTGGCTGAAGGACTCGAAGAGCCGGCTCATCGCGTCGCGCGGGATGCCGATGCCGGTGTCGCGGACCGAGAACGCGATGGCGGCTCCGTGCTCGTCGCGCACCGCGTGCACGCGCAGCACCACCTCGCCCGTCTCCGTGAACTTGATGGCGTTGCCCACCAGGTTCACGAGGATCTGGCGCAGCCGGTTCGCGTCGCCCCGCACCTGCCCCGGCGTGCCGTCGGCGATCTCGTAGAGCAGGTCGATCCGCTTCTCCGACGCGCGTGCGGCGAACACGTCGAGCGCGCCCTCCACGCACTCGCGCAGGCTGAACTCGGTCGCGTCGAGTTCCAGCCGCCCCGACTCGATCTTCGAGAAGTCGAGGATATCGTTGATGATCGCAAGCAGCGCTTCGCCGCTCGCCCGGATGGTGGACGCGTATTCGTGCTGCTCGCGCGTGAGCGGCGAATCGAGCAGCAGGCTCGTCATCCCGATCACGCCGTTCATCGGCGTGCGGATCTCGTGGCTCATCATCGCCAGGAACTGGCTCTTGGCGAGGCTGGCCTGCTGCGCCTCGGCCTCCGATGCCCGCGTGCTCGCGATGGCGCGCTCCAGGTCGGCGTTGGCCTGGCTCAGCTCGGCCGTCATGCGATCGGCGATCACCTCGGCGCGGGATCGCGCGTTGACCGCCGCCAGCAAGAGCAGCGACGACAGCACGCCGGTCAGCATCCCGCCAAGCAGCACCACGAGCGGCAGGGCGCGCGAGCTGAACACCTCGAACTCGGGGCGCACCCGGAACTGGAACCACCAGCGGCGACCGTGCACGTCGACGCTGCGGAAGCTGGTCAGCGCCGATGCGCGCCCGGGTGTCCCGGCCGAGGCCGTCTCGAACAGCGGCGGCTGGTTCGGCAGCGTCGAATCATCGGTGATCGTGAAGTCCACCTGGTTGGCGCCGACCGCCTCGAGCCCCGACATCAGGGCGTCCATCCGGATCGACGCGTAGACCCAGCCCTCGAGCGCCGCTTCGCGCTGGGCCACGGTGTCGATCGGCAGGCCCGGATGGAACACCGGCAGGAAGAGCAGGAACCCGGGGATGGTCCGGCCGTCCTCGATCACGGCGATGCGGTTCGAGAGCACGGCGCTGTTGGACCGCATGGCCTCCTCGGCGGCCCTGCGCCGGTTGGTGCCCGACCCCACGTCGAGCCCCAGCGCGCCGGCGTTGCGCTCGGCCGGTTCGATGCGCGTGACCGCGTAGAAGAAGGGGTTGTCGCCGGGGCCGCGGCGCTCCACCGTGTAGCCGGCGAAGCCGTCGCGCCGCTGGCGTGCCTCGAGCGCCCCCACCTCCGCCCTGGGAACACGTTCCACGAGGCCGAGGCCTACCACGCCTTCGTTGAAGTACGGGCTGGTGGCGGCGACGTAGATCGCCCACTCCTGTGGTGAGACGTCCTCACTGGCCCAGAGCAGCGCGCGGGCGCTGTGCAGGGCCTGCGCGGCCGAGGCGAAGCGCCCGAGCACGGTCGCCGTGACGCGATCGGTGAGCCGGTCGAACCGCACGGACTCGCTGTGACGCGTCTCGCGACCGACGACCTGCCACGCCAGCACCGACAGCACCAGCGACACCGCGAAAGCCAGGCCGGGCAGGCGCCAGCGGTGCAGGCGGGTCGTCGCGGCGGCACGGGCAGAGGCCACGATCAGTAATCGGCTCGACGGGTGTGGAACTGTACGGTCCCCGGGGCGCCGTCACGCGCCGGCGGCTGGCGCGGCCGGAGGGGACGCGCATCGCCGCCGGTTCCGGCTGCGCCCCGTCGTGTGACGGGGCGTGACGATGAGGGGACTCGTCCGGGGTGAGCCCGCCCCGCGGGCCGGGAAGCCCGCGGGACGTAAGAACCGACTCTGGTGTTCGCGGGCACGTCGCGCCGCTCGGCGCACGAGGCGATCGAGAAGATGCGAACGGGTCTGCGCCGTCGCAGGTATTGCGTCGTCGACGTCGACTTGTCCCGCTACTTCGACACCATCGGGCACGATCGGATGTTAGCGAAGGTCGCACGGCGGATCCGCGTCGGTCGGGTGCTCGCGATGGTCAAGCCGTTACTGACGAGCACGGGCAAGCAGGGCGTCCCGCAAGGCTCGCCCCTCTCGCCACTCCTCGCGAACCTGGCGCCGAACGACCTCGACCACCTGTTGCATTGGACGGCCTCCACCGCTACCTCACCACCAATCAGGACCGCACGCGCTACGCGACCTTCCGCGCGACTGGCGCCGATGCTGCGCTCACACGCCGTACCGTCTATCCCTCGCCGGGAGCTCGGGATCAGCTCTGGGGTCGCACCCGCTGTCGCATGAACGTATGCCGCTTGCGCCACCGGCAAGCGCCGACATTCGTTCAGCGGTTCAATCGATGTCAACGTAGTAGGTCTCGATGACGCGCGATTGACCGTCATCAAATTCACCAACACACGAGTAAGTTCCGGACTCGTTCGCCGGCCCCATGATCGTCGTATGCAAGTACGGCTTGTAGCCCGTTGCGACTGCATCATGCGCCAGCAGCTGCCCGCTGGGCGCGAAGATTCGCAAGTCGACCGATATATAATTGGGGTTGGGGGGCCAATCTTTCTCGAGGCCGCCATGGCACACGACATTCCCGCCAGATTCGTAGAAGGTCATCCCGTAGGACGCGAATAGAGGCGTGAAGGCAAATGCGACGGCGACGAGAGCGAAGACGAGCTGCTTGACAGTGCGCTTGGCCATGATCTGACTCCTTGATGTGGCACGAGGCGGCTTCTGAGCCAGCAACAGTGACGTCAACTCTATCTGGGGCTTGAGCTGAATACGCACGGTGACCTCCCCATGAGGTCGCTCCCGAGCCCTGACTAACAGGCTCCTGAAAAACGGAGTCAATGATGCCGTTGGGAGCTCATCGGGTGTCCGGCGATACTGGTTCCTGGGTCACAGTGGAGCCCGAGCGGGTGCTCTTTCGAGCGCCCGCGGCCAAGCAGCGCCACTCAGCCGGCCAGCAGCGTCCGCAGCGGGCAGGCGCACCAGGTTGCACGCCGCGGCGGTGAACGTGAACTGCCAAGCCACCCGCGGCAACCCTCGATGACGAGGCTTGCGCAACAGCCCCACGGTCTTCATCCACCCGAAAATCTCCTCGACCCGTTTGCGGAGTCGTTCACTCACCGTGTACCCGGGATGCCCGCTCGTCCGGCGATCGATCGCATTGCCGCGGCCCTCGAGAGCGACGCGCGGCGCCTTGGCTGTCTCGCGAACCCCCTCGACACACACGCGCTGGTGATAGCCCTCGTCAGCGCTGACGGTGTCGCGGCCGTCATCGAGGTGCGCGAGCATCGGCAAAGCGGCCTCGCGTTCGGCCGTGCCCGTGGCGGGCAGGGGCCAGGCCCCCACCACGAGGCCGTAACGGTTGTAGATCAACACCTAGCCGTTGTACGCCAGTCGGGACGGCTGCCCGTCGGCTTTCCGAAAGAGGCGGCTGTCGGGGTCGGTCGTCGAGT
>JBDIBB010000235.1:0-4449 GCA_039812685.1 Vicinamibacteraceae bacterium | reverse complement strand
CCGGGCTCGCCCTGCGGTTCCTCGGCCTCGACCGCTTCCCGGCCATCAGAGACGACGGCCGCTTCCTGAATTACGTGAGCGACAGGCTGCCGCCGGCCGCCTGGCCGGTGGTGGCGGCGCTTGCCGTGCGCGCGTCGCGTCGCCTCGAGACCATCGCCGCCACGCATGCTCCCTTGCTGCAGACCCCGTCCGGCATGCTGCAGGTGCTGCTGGCGCTGTGCCCGCTCGCGCTCGACGAGCTGGCCAGCGAGGCCGCGCTCGCCCACATCGCCGCGCGGCTTTCGTGAACCGTCCACCCGGCCGCGCCACGGAGACCACCTCGCCATGCGCTACCGCGTGATGATCGAGAGCCGCGATGCGGAGGAGGCGGTCGTCCGGGCCGTGCAGTGGGCCGACGGCGCGATGCGTGTCGTGCAGTTGTCGCAGCGGCCGCGCATGGAACTGCACCTCGCCCTGGACGAAATGGTGGCCAACGTGGCGCGCCATGCGTACCCGGAGGGCGCGACGTGCCGGATCTGGCTCTCGATCGAGCGGCGGGCGGACGAGGTGCGCGTCGTGGTGGCCGATCGCGGCATCCCGTTCAACCCGCTGCGGCACGTGCGCGCGCCGGAGGACGCTCCCCTGGACCAGCGCCGCGTGGGCGGGCTCGGCATCTTCCTCACCACGCGGATGGTGGATGAGATCCGCTATCGCAGGCGCGACGGCCGCAACACGCTGACGATGGTGAAGCGCATCGCGTCGTCGGCCGACGTCTCTCCGTCGGGCTGACGACGCCGGCTGCCGTTGCGTGGTGTCGCGTGCGCGGCGAGGCCCTCGCCGGGCACGGGCCGCGCCAGTGGAGTCCCAGCTCCAACTAATGGAGGCGTGGCCCCACGAAGGGCCGTCGCGGCGTGGCGCCGGGTGTCCGCCGCTGCCGAGTCCGCGTGGAAATCGAACGAATCACGGGAAAACTCCGCCTGGCATCGCCATTGCTCATGCAGGCGGTGTCCCCCCAATCGACGCAATCGGGCGTCTGGCATCGGGATGGTGGACGACCCGCCGCGACAGGCGGCACGAAGGAGCACAACGATGGCTGAGAAGATGACGCGCGGTCAGGTGCAGGATCTGCTGGCGAAGTTCGCGACCGAGAACCCGAAGTACCGCGAGGCGCTGATCGCCAACCCGAAGGCGACCATCGAGAAGCAGTTCGCGACGACCCTGGGCAACGTGAACGTGAAGGCGGTGGTCGAGACGGCCGACACGACCTACGTGGTGGTGCCGCACGTGGCGGGCGAGGGCGAGCTGAGCGACGCCGACCTGGAGAAGGTGGCGGGCGGCAAGGGCGACATCGAGGTGAACTGCCACCAGTACGGCGCGGCCAACATCTCGATGATGCAGATCAACCTGTAGGCCGCGGGCCTGACAGGCGACGAGATGAGGAGACGAGGCGGCCGCTGGCCGCCTCGTTCGACGTACCGCCCGGCTACGTCCGGGCCACGCAGAGCAGCGTCACATCGTCGGAGAAGCCGACGCCCTCGGTGTGGACGCGCAGCGCGTCCATCGCCATCCTGCGGGTGCCCTCGGCGGTGCCGTCGGCCATCGCCAGCACCCGCGCGAGCCCGTCTTCGCCGAACAGCGTCCGGTTGCGGTCGAGCGCCTCGCTCACGCCGTCGGTGAAGAACGCCACCACGTCGCCCGCACCCAGCGCGCGCTCGTACTGCGCGTAGTTGACGCCGCCGATGACGCCGATCGGCGGCTGTCCCGTGCCGCCCAGTTGTTCCACGGCGTCGCTGCGGCTGCGGATGATGGGCGCCGGGTGTCCCGCGTTCGCGATGGCGATGCGACCCGTCGTGAGGTCGACGACGGCGAGCAGCATGGTGACGAACATGCCGTCGGGACCGGCGTCCGCGAAGCGGGTGTTCAGCAGGTTCAGGATCTCGCCCGGTTCCGACAGGCTGGCCGCGACGAAGCGCAACTCGCTGCTGACGCGGGCGGCGTAGAGCGCCGCCGAGACGCCCTTGCCCGAGACGTCGCCGATCACGATGCCGGTGCGCTGCGGCCCGAACGTCAGGAAGTCGTAGAAGTCGCCGCTGACGCCGAGCGCCGGCACGTAGTCGACGGTGAAGGAGAAGCCCGGGAGCGAGGGCGGGCGCTCGGGGAGGAACTGCTGCTGCACGCGCCGCGCGAGCTGGAGGTCGTACTCGACCAGGCGCTGCTCGACCGCCGACGCGTGGAGCCGTGCGTAGGCGAGCGCCATGCCCACCTGGTGCGCCACGGCCCGGAGCAGGTCGAGATCGGCCTGCTCGAACGGCATCGGCGAGGTGCCGTTGTCGACCTGGAGCACGCCGTGGATCTCGCCGTTGAAGATCAGCGGGACGCAGATCGCCGACCGGATGCGGTGCATCACGAACGACTCGGAGGTGCGCCAGCGATCGGCGCTGGGCCCCTCCACCACCAGTACCGCCTCACGGCGGGCGACGACATCGGCGAGCAGCGTGCGGCTGACCGCGATCTCGGCGGACTTCCCGCCACGCGTGCGCGAGGCGAGCGGACGCACCGAAGCGGTGGCGGGGTCGTAGACGACCACGCACGACCGGTCGGCCTGGACGAGCGAGTCGAGCACGTGATCGAGCACGAAGGTGAGCAGCCGCGGCTCGTCGAAGATCAGATCGCTCAGCTTGGAGAGGCTGTCGAGGAAGTCGAGGCGCGCCTGCAGCGTGCGCCGGACGTGGTAGGTGTCGCTGACCAGGCCGTGCTCGATCTCGGCGGGAATCGACAGCACCACCTCGCCCTGGGGCGCGTCCACCAGCCGCACGTTGCGGACCGGCGCGGTCTCGGGCGCCGGCGACGCGCCGGTCGTGAACACCGCGACGACGCCGCCGAAGGCCACCGTGTCGCCATCGGCCAGCCGGGTGGGCGCGGAGACGGGACGGCCGTTGAGGTCGGTGCCGTTCGCGCTGCCGAGGTCCACGAGCTGGCACACGCCGTCGTCGACGGCAATCGAGGCATGCCGCCGCGACACGCTGGCATCGTCGAGCTGGAGGTCGACGCTCCGGCTGCGGCCGACGACGAGCGTGTGGTCGAAGTCGACGAAGGAACCGGACCGCGGTCCTGAGCGGAAGGTCAGCCGCGCCATCGCGCACCGGAGCCGTATGGGATCCTACGCGCCGCGCGCTGCACCATCACCTGGAGGATGGCATCGGCTGCCGCGAGAGCAGGCTGAGGACGGCCTTGGCCAGTGACTCCAGCGCGGGCGCGGGGGCGGGTGGTTCGGTCGTGCCCACCTCGAGCATGTCGAACATCGACAGCAGCTTCAACACGCGGCCGCCGAGGTGAGGCGAGGTCGTCGCGGCCGCGTCGGACGCCACCGGGCGCAATTGCGAGAGCGCCTCCTTCACGGTGGGCGCGACGGTGAAGGCCTGGGCCAGGCCCGAGACGTCGAGCACCGAGCGCACCATGTCGTTCAGGCTGCACAGGACCAGCGTGCGCGAGGTCTTGCCGAGCTTCTTGCCGAGCATCACCAGCACGCGCAGCGCGGCGCTGGTGATCAACTCGACCCTTGAGAAGTCCAGGACGACGTGGTGCGGCCCGGCATCGAAGGCGGCCATCGCCTTGCGCTCGAGGTCGGGCGCCGAGCGCGTGTCCAACGCGCCGTCCGGTGTCAGCACGCATGCGTGCTCGAGTGTTTCGACGCGAATCTCCATCACGACCCCGGGCTGGCCCACGCGATGCCGGCGCCGGAACCAGCCGCGCCACGCGACGACGTGTAGTGGAAGACCAGTTCGATGTTGCCGACGCGCACGCGGTCGCCGTCGGCGAGCACGTGCGAGGCGATGCGCTGTCCGTTGACGAACGTGCCGTTCTGCGACTGCAGGTCTCGCAGCAGGTAGGCGCCCTCGCTCGCCGAGATCATGGCGTGCCGGCGCGAGATGTCACCCGACTTCAGGCGGATCTGGTTGTCGTCGGCGCGGCCGATGTAGTTCATCGCACCGAGCCGGAACTCCGTGAGGCCGTGCGCGGCGTCCACCAGCACCGCATCGGGCAGGATGAAGGTCGCGTCGGCGTCGGGCTCCTGGGTGGTCTGCCCGGCGTCGGCGGGAGGCTCCTCGGGATCGGCGAAGAGCTGACTCGGCACCTCGAACAACTGCGTGGGCGCCTGCTGGAACGCCAGCGACGGGGCTTCGGGTCCGGACGCGGCCTCGGGTTCGGGCGCAGCCTCGGCCTCGGCCTCGGGCGCGGCCGAGGCCACGACCGGCAGCGGCGGCGGCTGGGACGGCGGAGGCGAGGGGGCCTCAGGTTCCGGCGAGGCCACCGCCGGCATCCCCTCGGCCTCAGGTGCAGCCTGGATGTCCACCTCGTCGGGTGCCAGATCGGGTGTCGCCGTCGCGATGGGGGCTGACGCCGCGGGCTCGACCGCCGGCAATTCGACGGCGACGCCCTCGGGCTGGGCCGACTCGGCCTCGACATCGG
>JBDIBB010000234.1:0-4466 GCA_039812685.1 Vicinamibacteraceae bacterium | reverse complement strand
CTTAGCAGCCCGTGGCGAAAGTGGCGCTGCATTCGACGGGCGGGGCATCCCGGCTGGCGGCGTTGCTCCTCCTTCAAATACTGGCCGGATTCTCGGTCGTCGCGCCTGGCCAGCCGGGCGCCGCGCCCGTCTCGGTGCGACGCGGCACTTCCACCACGGACTGCTAGCAGAGGCGCGGAAGCGGCCGCAATCGGCCGCGCCGACCGGCGTCGCTCACGGCTCGCAGCCGGCCGCCAGCGCGCGCACTTCGGCGGCGCTGGCGGCTTCGAGCGCGCGCAGCGCGATCCGCCGGCACGCCGCCGCTTCCAGCGCGCGCACGCGCGCTTTCACCGCGGGAATGGCCGGCACGTTGACGCTCAGCGTGTCAACGCCCAGGCCGAGCAGGATGGGGATCGCCTGGTCGTCGGCCGCGAGGCTGCCGCACACGCTCACCGGCCGTCGGGCCGCGCGCGCGGCGTCCGCCGTGCGCGCGACGAGCCGCAGCACGGCCGGGTGCAGGGCATCGAGGTCGCCGGCCATCGCCGGCCGGTTCCTGTCCATGCCCAGGACGTACTGGGCGAGGTCGTTGGTTCCCAGCGACAGGAAGTCGGCCTCCGCCGCGAAGGCATCCGCGAGGATGGCCGCGGCGGGCACTTCCACCATCGGTCCGACGGGCACGGGCGCGATGCCGAGCCGGCTGGCTTCCTCCAGGAAGATGGCCCTGGCGGCGCGCCAGTCCTCCAGCCGCGCCACCATCGGGAACATGATGCGCATCCGGCCGTGGGCCGACGCCCGGAGCACGGCACGCAGTTGCGCCCTCAGGACCTCGGGGCGCTCCAGCAGCAGGCGCAGGCCGCGCTCGCCGAGCAGGGGGTTGCTGGCCGGCGGCGCCGGCAGGAACGGGAGCGGCTTGTCGCCGCCGGCATCGAGCACGCGAACGACGATGGGGCGATCGCGCCCGAGCGTGGCCGCCATGGCCGCCAGCACCTCCACCTGCTCCTGCTCGGTAGGCGGCTCGGCGCGGCCGAGGAACAGGAACTCGGTGCGCAGCAGGCCGATGCCGTCACCGCCCAACGCGACCAGTTCCTCGGCTTCTGGCGGGGCGCCGACGTTGCCCGCCACCTCGATCCGGACGCCGTCGCGGGTGTACGCCGGCACGAACGCGGCCGTGGTGCGCGCGGCGTGCCGCGCCTCGTGCCGCACGCGTTCCCGCCGGACGCGCGCCAGCATGCCGGCCGGCGGGTCGGGTTGCAGCGTCCCGGCCTCTCCATCGAGTACTACCAGCGTGCCGTCGGCGAGCTCCAGTGCCCGCGGATCCATGCCGACGACCACCGGAAGCCCGAGCGCGCGCGCGAGGATGGCCGCGTGCGACAGCACGCCGCCGCCGACGGTGCAGAGTCCGAGCACGCGCGTGGTGTCGATGGACGCCACTTCGGACGGCGCCATCTCCGCGGCGACGATGACCGAGTCGGGCGGCGGCGCGGGCGCCGGCTGCTCATGACCAAGCAGGAGCCGGCGAACCCGCCCGCCAACATCGCGCAGGTCGTGGGCGCGCAAGGCCAGCATCGGGTTGGGCAGCGAGTCGAGGCGCGTCGCCTGCCGGTCGATGGCGAGATCCCAGGCGGCGGCGGCGGCGTGGCCGGCGCGCACGGCGGCCTCGGCGAGCTCCACCAGTTCGGGGTCGGCGAGCAGCGCCTCCTGCGCGGCGAGCGCCGCCGCGGCCGCGTCGCCAGCGGCCGCGTCGAGATCGGTTCGCAGCCGGCGCAGGTCGGCCTGCGCGGTCTCGAGTGCGCGCGATAGCGCCGTCAGGCCGCCGATCGGCTCGCGGCGGCTGTCGGGCCCGGCGTCTTCGGGTCGGCCCAGGCGGAACACGCGGCCCGCGACCACGCCGGGCGAGGCGCCGATGCCGCGCAGCGCGCCGCCCGCGTGGGGAACGGCCGCCGGCGGGCATCGTGCGTCTGCCTCGGGTGACTTCGCCGCTGTCTGCTCGATATCGTTCGAGAGCAGCGAGGTCACTCGCGCGACGGCGGCGGGCGCGTCGGCGCCCGACGCGATCACGCGGACCGTGTCGCCCGGACGCACGTCGAGCGCCATCAGCGACACGAGGCTCCGGGCATTGGCCGACGCCTCGCCGTGCAGCAGCCTGACGTCGGCGTCGAAAGCGCGCGCCGCCCGGGCCAGTGCCGCGGCGGGCCTGGCGTGCAGCCCGTACCGCAGCCCCACACGGACCGGAGGCGACGTCACGCTGGCAGCCTCCTCCGTCCCGCTGCCGACCGCATCCTCGCGCAGGTCGATCTCGGCGGCCACGTCGGCGCCGGCCACCACCTCGCCCTCACGTACGGCGAGACGTTCGACCAGGGCTGGCGTGGTCACCACGACCAGCGTGATGGCCGTCCGGCCGCGCGCGGCGAGCAGCGCGGCGTCGAACTCCAGCAGCGGCGTGCCGGCCTCCACCGCGTCGCCGGGTCGCGCCGTCAGGCGAAATCCCTCTCCGGCGAGACTCACCGTATCCAGGCCCACGTGCAGCAGGATCTCGACGCCGCCCGCGGCGCGGATGGTGAGCGCGTGGCCTGCCGCGTGCACGTGAACGAGGCGGCCGGCGCACGGCGCGAGCAGGCGCTGGCTGCAGGGGTCGATCGCGAAGCCGTCGCCCGCGATGCGCCGGGCGAACACCGGATCGGGCACGCGCTCCAGTGCGACGATGCGCCCCGAGAGCGGCGCGCGGAGGACGAGGCGGGAACCCGCGGGGGTGGACATGCGGCGGCTGGACGTCGTGGATTGTAGGTGGTCGAGGGCCGTCCGCAAACAGGGCCCGCCGCCGTGGCGTTGATCCCCGGGGGCGTATACTCGCCCGCAACGTGCCGGCATCCTCATCGGGACGCGTCGCACCGGGAGCCGCCCGCCGCGCCATGACGCGAACGCGGGCGGTCCTGCGCCTGCTGGCGCTGGCCGCGGTCGCGGCCGCTGCGGCCTCCCGGCTCCACGCGCAGGACGCGCGCCAACCGCCGTCGTCCGCGGCCGGCGCGCAGGCGGCCGGCGGGCAACCCCGGCCGACGTTCCGCGTCGAGGCCAGCTTCGTGCGCGTCGACGCGATCGTCACGAAGGACGGCGCGCCGGTCACCGACCTGACGGCCGCCGACTTCCAGGTGCTCGAGGACGATGTGCGGCAGGAACTCGCGGCCTTCGAACGCATCGACATCGCGACCGAGCGGAGGACGGCCACGCCGCGCCGCGAGCCGTCTTCGGCGGGCGAGTCGCGCGAGATGGCCGCCGACCCGCGCGCGCGGGTGTTCGTGCTGTTCCTCGATCGCCACCACACCGGCGTGGATGGCTCCCATCGCATGCGGCAGGCGCTCGGCAGGCTGCTCGACCGCGTGATTGGCCCCGACGATCTCGTGGCGGTGATGACGCCCGAGATGTCGGCCGCCGACATCGCGTTCACGCGGCGTACCGGGAACATCGCCGACATGCTCGCCCGCGAGTGGACCTGGGGTGTGCGCGGTCAGCTCGCGGCCTACGACCCCGAGGAGGAGGAATACCTGGCGTGCTTTCCCCCGCACGACGATCCGGCGCGTGGCGAGACGGCCGCGGGGATGACGCCGGGCGGCCGCGAACCGTCGCCGGACGTCGCGCAGGAGATGATCGCGCGGCGCCGCGAGAAGCGGACGCTCGACGCACTCCAGGACCTGTCGATCTTCCTGCGCGGCGTGCGGGAGGAGCGCAAGGCCGTGCTGGTGGTGAGCGAGGGCTGGGCGCTCTACCGGCCGAACGATCAGCTGACGCTGCTCGGCCGGAATCAGGACGTGCCGGGTCGAGGCGTGCCCGGGACGACCCCGCAGGGGCGGCTCGTGCCCGACGCGCGCCAGCAGGGCACGGCGCCCGGGAGCATGCGATCTCGCTGCGAGGCCGATCGCCTGCGCCTCTCGATGATCGACGACCAGCAGGCGTTTCTCGATCTGATGGACGAGGCCAACCGTGCCAACGTGAGCTTCTACCCGATCGATCCGCGCGGCCTGCCGGTGTTCGACACGACGCTGAGCGAGACGTTCACCACGGCCGGCGGCGCGCGCGGGCCGATGTCGGTGACGGCCGACCAGCGGCGGCTCCGTGATCGGATCGCCACGCTGCAGACGCTGGCCGCCAACACCGACGGCATCGCCGTGGTGAACTCCAACGACATCGAGACGGGGCTCGTGCGGGTCGTCGCGGATCTCACGTCCTACTACCTGTTGTCCTACTACTCGACCAACCAGTCGCTCGACGGGAGGTTCCGGCGCATCACGGTGCGCGTGAGCCGGCCGGGCGTCCAGGTGCGGGCGCGGCGCGGGTATCGCGCCGCGACGCGCGAAGAGCTGACGCGGGGGCCTGGTGCGGGCGGCGCGCCGGGCGGCGCCATGCCGGCGGACGTGGCAACGGCGTTCGGCGCGCTGGGCGGCGCGCGCGGCGACGCGCGGCTCCGGACCCGCGCCGGCGTGTCCGGCGACGAG
>JBDIBB010000233.1:0-4511 GCA_039812685.1 Vicinamibacteraceae bacterium | reverse complement strand
GCCGGCGCCTGCGCTACCAGCATCGCGCGCGCGCTGTCGGGCGACAGCCTGAAGATCTTCCCCTTGTTGCCGGTGACGATCAGGATGTCGTCGCCATCGGGTGCGAGGTCGTAGGGGGCGTCCTCGTTCGAACTCCACAACTCGTCCCAGAGGCCGTCTGGCGCGATGCGGTACACGGCGCCCTGTGTGTCACGCCGGGTCTCGGTCGCGCGCGCGGGAGCGGTGGTCACGCTGTCGCCGATGGCGGTGATCACCACCTCTGTGGTGACCGTCGCGACGGGTGCGGCAGAGGCCACCTGGGGCTCGCCGGCTGGCGCGGGCAGGACACCGCGCGACTCCGTGGCGGCGCGCCCCGTCATCGCCGCGACCAGGAGGCGCCCGTCCCGATCGGCCACGATCGCGCGGATCTCCCGCTGCGGCGAGTCGAGCAGCACGAAGGGCCTGCCCTCTGGCGACAGCCGGATGACCTGGCCAGGCGAATCGGTGCCGATGACCACTCCGCCGTCGGCCTGCGGCAGCAGCGTGGTGACGTGCGTCGCCTTGGCCCGATACAGCAGCGAGCTGGTGCCGTCGGGGCGCACACGATACACGCCGCCCGGCTCTCCCGTCGCCACCAGCAGCGTGCCGTCGGAGGCGGTCGCCAGCGCCCAGATGTACTTCTCTTCCGGATCGAAGACCGGCGTCGACCGCCCCTCGGGATCCACGCGCAGCACGCGGCCATCGGGCGAGGTGCCGACGTAGATGTCGCGCCCGGGCCCGGGTGCGAGCGCATGCACCTGCAACTGCTCGGTGTCGGTCAGCAGCGTGACGCGGCCGTCGGGGCCGACACGAAACACCTTGCCCTCGCTGCCGCCGCCGATCACGAGGGAATCGCCCTGGACGATCCCGCGCCAGAGCGCGGGCGATTCGGGATCGGCCGCCACCTCGACCGAGCGGCCGAGGCTGAGTCGGCCGTCCGCATCGACGGCGATCGCCTCGCCCTCGCCCTTGAGGAAGTCGGCCTGCGTGGACACCTGCCAGAAGGTGGCGCTGGCGGCCCCCACCACAGCGGTTCCGATGGCGAGGCCGGCGAGCAGCAGGACAGGAGTCTGGAGTCGGCGCATGGCAGGGCGGACGGATCGGCGATCGTGCCGGGGCAGGTGGTCCACGAGATCAATTCGGATCGACGGTGAAGGTCATCTGCCGGAGCCCCACCGCGGCGCCATCCAGCGAGAGGTCCCATGCCCCCACTGGCGCAAGACGCAACGGCGTCGCGCCGGTGCCCGACCGGCCCGCCTCGACGATGGTGAGCACGGAGGGAGGCAGCGACGTGAGCGATTGGCCCGAGAGCGACATGCCGTTGTCGGGGGCCATCAGGCGCACGTAGAGCACGTTGTTGCGGCGCAGCGACGCGAACAGCGAGATCAGTTGCGCGACGTCCTCGACGTTCTGCGCCTGCCGCAGGTCGCGCGCGTCGAAGGGCGCCACCCGCGTGGCGTCGGCCACCACCAGGGTGAGCGGGCCGCGCGCGTTGACGGGCACGCGGATCGGCACCTCGCGCAGGATCTCGGGGCCGCGCCATGGACGCAGGGCGATGCGGGCGGTCACGGTCTCGCCGGCCCGCACGCGCGGGCGGTCGAGCCACACGCGCTCGATCGTCAGGCTGCGCGGCTGCTCCGTGGTGGTGACCGTCACCTCCACCGTGTCGATTTCCACGGCGGCCAGGTTGTTCCGGGCGAGCAGCGCCAGCGGCGTCGTCACGTAGCCCGCGGCCGCGCCACCGGGCGCGTCGCTGGCGAAGACGTCGCGGAACTCGAATGCGCCGCGGCCCTTCAGCCGCACCTGGCCGCGCACGTCGTAGGTGGCACCGCCGGCCTCCCGCTCCAGGCTCTGGAAGAGCGACAGCAGCGAGAAGAAGGTGAGCGTCGGCGTGAGCGTCTGGTTCTCGCTCACGTCGAAGGCGAACTGACGCTGCTGCCCGCGCGCGTTCCGCATCGAGACACGCACGGGAATGGTGCGCGGCGGGGCACCGAGCGTGCCGGCGACGGCCGTGGACCGATCCTGGTCGAGGGTGCCGACGACGGCGCCGGGCGAGGCGATCTTGAACGAGTCCATCAGGCTCGGCAGCACCGTGTGCACCCAGGCCCGGGTCATCGGGAAGCGTACGGGGCCGAGGTTCACCAGCGGATGGCCGAACGCGTAGACGCGCGAGCCCTCGACGTGGGTCACCGTTCCGGTGGCCGAGATCGACAGGTCGCCGCTGACCAGGCTGATGCCGATGGCATCGCCGCCCTGGAGCGGTTCCGGCGGCGTGTCGGCGGCGGCCTGACCGCCGCCGATGGCCGTCGTGGCGAGCAGGCCCGTTCGCCGCAGCGCACCGCCGAAGGCCGCGGCCGCGGCGTCGCTGTAGCCGGCCAGCGCGAGCGGCGTGGCGATGCGCCGCAATCCGAGCGCGATGCCGGGCTCGATGTTCGACGACGCGCGCAGATCGGCCGCACGCTGGAGAAAGCGATCCGATCCGAGGATCCTGGCGTCGAGGTCGTCGAGCAGGGCCTGTTCGGTGAGCGGCAGCACGGGCCACGGCATGGCGGCCGCAGCCGCGACGGCGCCCGGAGCGCCAGCCGGACCGGTGACGGTGTACTCCATCATCTCGCCGATCGGCGTGATGCCCGCGATCGGCTCGCGGACGAACTGACCCAGCGAGTAGGCGACGGCGCCCACCAGCCGTCCATCGATGGAGACGGGGCTGCCGCTCATGCCCGCGATCACGCCGGTCTGCGCCAGCGGCCCCCCCTCGAGCCGTGCCAGGATCAGGTTCCGGCGCGGCGCGGTGGCGTTCTGCAGGACGCCGAGCACGTGCGCCTTGAACTCCTCCCGCTTCGCCCCGGCGAACACGGTGACGCCGGTGGCCACCATGCCCGGGCGGATGTCCTCGACCGGGAAGTAGCCAGCCTCGCGCGCGGTGACCGGCACGAGCAGCGAGAGCGCCGCGATCGCGGCGAACGTGACGAGCCGGCGTGTGGTGGGCATGAAAGGAACGGCAGAAGCGCGGCTGGCGCAGGCCGGGGCCGTGCGCGCGTGACCATCGGTTATAGCGTTGCGCTTTCGGTGCGGTCAAGCCGGGCGGTGCGCGGCGCGGTGCGCGTGATTCCACAGTTGACGGAGATGCGCGCCCTCTGGTAGGGTGCTGCGCGTCATGCGACAGATGACGTGTCTCCGCCCGGCGGTTGCCCGCCACGCCGTGTTTGCGGCGTTCTGGTGGTGGTATACCCACCCGGCTGGGGAGGCACCCGCCCGCGCCTGACCAACAGGACGCACGGTCACTCGAAAGGGCCTCTTCAGCCGGTGGGTTGAAGAGGCCTTTTCTTTTTCCGCGCGCCCGCACGACCAGGTGAGCCCGATGTCCACCGCCCTCTGCGCCGTCGTCACCGGACCGTCGACCGACGGGCTCGTTCGCGCCCGCGACGCCGCGCGCGCTGCCGACATGGTGGAGCTGCGGCTCGACACGTGTTCGCGGCCCGACGTCGCCGCCGCGCTCGCCGGCCGCAACGCGCCGGTCATCGTCACCTGCCGCGCCGCGTGGGAAGGGGGCGGGTTCACCGGCGCCGAGGAAGATCGCGAGCGCATCCTCGGCGAGGCGCTGGATCGCGGCGCGGAGTTCGTGGACGTCGAGTGGCGAGCGCCGTTTCGCGACCGGCTGATCGCACGCGATCCGGCGCGGGCGATCGTGTCCTCCCACGACTTCGACGGGGTGCCGGCCGATCTCGGGGCCCGCTTCGAGGCGATGCGGGCCACGGGCGCGGCGGTGGTGAAGGTGGCCGTCGCCGCGGCCACGCTGTGCGATCAGCTGCCCGTGTTCGCGCTGGCGGATCGCCAGCCCGCCGGCGCGCGTCACGTGCTGATCGCCATGGGCGAGGCCGGCATCGCCTCCCGCGTGCTCGGAGGGCGGCTGCGCAATGCCTGGACCTACGCCGGCGCCTCGGTGGCGCCCGGCCAGCTCGACCTCGAGCGCATGCGCGATGAGTTCGCGCACGGCCTGGCGTCGTCGCGGCCGCGCCTGTTCGGCGTGGTCGGGCGGCCGGTTGCGCACTCGCTGTCGCCGGCGATGCACAACGCGGCCCTGCGCGCGGCCGGCGCCGACGCGTGCTACCTGCCGCTGGCGGCCGCCGACTTCACCGACTTCGCGCGCTTCGCCGAAGCTGTCGGCATCGAGGGCGCCAGCGTCACGGCACCGTTCAAGCGGGAGGCCCTCGAGCTGGCGCGGCAGCGCGAGGACCTCGCGCTTCGCGTGGGGGCAGCCAACACGCTGTCGCGTGGCGAGGACGGCTGGTCCGCCCGCAACACGGACGTGGCCGGGTTCCTCGCCCCGCTCGCCTCACTCGAGCTCGGCGGGCGTCGTGTCGCCGTCATCGGCGCCGGAGGGGCCGCCCGCGCGGTGCTCGTGGCGCTGGCCTCACGTGGCGCGCGCGCGACCGTGCATGCGCGGCGCCCCGAGGCGGCCGCCGCGCTGGGCGCCGCCCTCGGCGCGGACG
>JBDIBB010000232.1:0-4534 GCA_039812685.1 Vicinamibacteraceae bacterium | reverse complement strand
TACCGTGGCCGAGCAGATCGTCGAGCCGTCGGGCACGCCATCTTTCGCGATCAAGGATCTTGACGCGAACCGATCGGTCCGATCGATTCGCATCCGGGTCGAGACAATCGATTGCTTCCTGTGACGCTGCCGACCGCCAGCGGTGGCTGTTGAGCATGCGCTGGCAATGAACACGTGTTCAATGAAGATACGCCCGGACGGCATATGGCAACCGACTCTGTGAAGACGGTGCTCGCGATCTCGCGACAGTTGGGCAGCGGCGGGTCATTTATCGGCCAGACGGTGGCGAAGCGGTTCAACCTGCGCTATGCGGATCGCGACATCCTGCACGAAGCCGCGCTGGCGCTCGGGGTCGAGGCGGCGGCCGTCGAATCGCTCGATGAGCGCGTCGAAGGGTTCTGGGGGCGCATCGCCCACATGTTCGTGCGTGGCGGAGCGGAGGGGCTCCATGCGCCGTTGGACTTGCCAGTGTTCGAGGCGGCCGACCTGTTCGCGATCCAGAGCCAGATCATCCGGGAAATAGCGAGTCGAGAGAGCGCGGTGATCGTGGGACGCGGCGGCGCACAGGTGCTGCGAGATCGCCCCGGGCTGATCTCGATCTTCGTCCACGCACCCGTGCAGGCCCGGGTGCGCCGCGTCATGGACACGCGCCAACTGTCTGTCGACGAGGCGACGGCCCTCGTGCGGAGGTCGGATCGCGAGCGGGCGGCATTCGTGGAATCCCTGAGCGGATGCCCCTGGACGACCGCTTCGCTGTATGACCTCACGCTGAACACCGCGACGATTGGTCTGGAAGCCTCAGCAGAGATCGTTGCGGGAATCGTCGGCAGCCGCCTGGGCTCCGCTGCCACGGAACGGTGACGGAAGAGGGACCGAATGAACATCAAGAGAGCGCATCGATGGATCAGGTGTGCGGCCCCGTTGCTGGCCCTGGCGGCGGCGAGTGCCGGCGCGCAGACTCTCCAGCCCCCGTCCAGCGGCGCTGCCCCGCCGGGTGGTTCGATGACGTTATCCATGATCCAGATGCCTACCGGACCGCAGCAGCCATTTGCCGGCAGCGTGCCGCCACAGCCCGCCACCGCATCCCCGATCGCGCTGACGCTTGCAGACGCCATTGATCGCGCCCTCACGTACAACCTGGGGATTCTGACGCGTGAGCAGCAGGTCGAATCCGCGCGGGCCGGACGCTGGCAGGCGCTGTCCGGACTGCTGCCGACGGCCGTCGGGCACGTGGTCGAGACCCGACAGAAGGTGAACCTGGCCGCCTTCGGTTTCGACGCGAGTGCGTTTCCCGGCGTTCCGACGCTGGTGGGCCCGTTCAACGTCTTCGATGCCCGCCTGTCGATCTCCCAGCCCGTCGTGAACCTCAGCGCCGTGAGCGACGTGCGCCGCGCAAACCGCGAGCTCGACTCGGCCACGCTTGAATCGCGGAATGCGCGCGACATCGTCGTGCTCGTGACCGCAAACGCCTACCTGCAGACGGTTGCGGGCTCGAATCGCATCGACGCCGTGCGCGCACAGGTGGAAACCGCGCAGGCCCTCTTCACGCAGGCGACCGACCTCGAGCGGGCGGGACTCGCGCCGCAGATCGACGTTCTGCGCGCGCAGGTCGAGCTCGAGTCGCAACGACAGCGGCTGATCAGCGCCGAACACGATTTCCAGAAACTGAAGTTGCAGCTCGCGCGCGTCATCGGCCTTCCGGTGAGCCAGCCTTTCGATCTCGCGGACAAGATTCCGTACGCCGAAACGCCCGTTCCGACGCTGGACGAGACGGTGAAGCGGGCGCTCGACTCACGCGCGGACTACCACGCCGCCATGGCGCGGGTACAGGCGGCCGAAGCCGATCGCCGATCGGCCGTGACCGAGGCGTTGCCGTCGATCGTCGTCAACGCCGACTACGGCCTGATCGGGCCGACGGCAGGTGACGCCCAACGGACCTTCACCATCGTTGGCGCCGTGCGGGTCCCCATCTTCGAGGGGGGGCGCCGCCAGGGACGGCTCGTCCAGACCGACGCGGTGTTGCGGGAGCGCCGTGCGGAGGCCGACGATCTTCGGCAACGCGTCGAGTCGGAGGTTCGAGCGGCGCTGCTCGACGTGCAGGCGAGCCAGGCCCAGCTGCGCGTAGCGCGGGGCATTGTCGAACTGGCCCGCACGCAGTTGACGCAGGCCCAGGATCGCTTCGCCGCGGGCGTGACGAATAACCTGGAGGTGATCCAGGCCCAGGAAGTGGTGGCCACGGCTGCGGACAACCAGATCGCGAGCCTCTACGCCTACAACGTCGCGAAGGTGACGTTGGCCCGCGCGATGGGCGTCGCCGAAGAAACCGCCAGGACCGTGTTGGGAGGAGTGCGCTGATGGTCGACGAAATGGCCGCGCCAACTTCGAACCGCTGGAAGTGGATTGCCGCGGTCGCGGTTGTCGTTCTCGTGGTCGCTGGTGCGTGGTGGTGGCGCAATCACGGTCGCGAAGCGACGGACGACGCGCAAATCGACGGGCACGTCACGCAGATGGCTGCCAAGGTCGGCGGCACGGTGCTCACGGTGCACGTGGCCGACAATCAACAGGTCGATGCCGGCGCTGTCCTCGTGGAGATCGATCCGCGCGATTACCAGGTGGCCGTCAACCGCGCGAAAGCCGAACTGGCGAGTGCGGAGGCGGCCGCCCGCGCGGCTCAGGTGAACGTGCCGATCACGTCGATCGCCGCCGCGAGCAACGTGACGACGGCCCAGGGTGGCGTCGAACAGGCGGCCGCCGGAGTCGCTGGTGCGGAAATCGAAGTGCAGGCAGCTCGGGACCGGCGCAGGGCGGCCGAGGCAACACTGCGACAGAAGCAGGCTGAGGCGACGCGCGCCAGCAAGGATCTGGATCGTCTCAAGGAGCTGGTCGAGAAGCACGAGGTCGCACAGCAGCTGTTCGATGCGGCCGTTGCCGCTGCCGATGTCGCCCGCGCGGCGGTGGACACGGCGCAGGCGGACGTGGCCGCGGCGGAGAGTGCCGTCGCGGTCGCCGGGAGCCGTCTGACCCAGGCGCGCGCCGCCGCGTCCCAGGCGCGAGCAGCCTTGCGAGCGGCAAAGACGGCGCCGGAACAGATCCAGATGATCCGGGCGCGCGCCGACGTTGCCGCCGCGAACGTCGAATTGGCGCGCGCCGCGCTGACCCAGGCCGAGCTCAACCTCCAGTACACGATCGTCAAGGCGCCGAGCCGCGGCCTCGTCAGCCGGAAGGCGGTAGAGGTCGGACAGGTCGTGCAGCCGGGCCAGCCCCTGCTGGCGCTCGTCTCGCTCGACGACCTGTGGGTCACGGCGAACTTCAAGGAAACCCAGCTCGCGCGGATGCGACCCGGCCAGCCCGCCACCATCACCGTCGACGCGTTTCCCGGGCGGAAGTTTCGCGGGCACGTCGACAGCATCGCCGGCGCGACGGGTGCACGATTCAGCTTGCTCCCGCCGGAGAACGCGACCGGCAACTACGTGAAGGTGGTCCAGCGTGTTCCAGTCAAGATCGTCTTCGAGCCGGGGGAGGATTCTGGACACCTGCTGCGATCCGGCATGTCCGTCGTCCCGACGGTACAGGTGCGGTGAACGGACAGAGCGAGAACCCGTGGCGAAACCAGAAGCGCGGAGATCGAAGCGCTGCGTCGCTACGGGTCACGGTCAACGAGTCGGACACGACGGCTGGTCGTGTTTGAGGGACTCGTGCGCGCGAAGCGTCAAGAGAGGAGCCGCACTTTCGTCGCGTCGCGAACAGGCGAGTGGAACTGGACGAACTGCGGAAGCCATGTTCGGTAACCGACACGTGTTGGCGGGCACAACGGACATTGATGTGGTCGCGCGGCGGCACCCCAGCCGACATACCGGGATCTTTGGCCTCGCACGAGGCGAACTGTACGCCGTGACCGGGACGGCGGGCGGTCGAGCGCGGCGGCGGGGCGGAATGCTCCTGGCTGGACGACGTTCTGGCGGCGGCGCGGACCCGGTCGGGTTGTTCGCCGGGGCTGAGCGCCGTGTCGACGCGGATCCACTCGCGTTGCGATCGGTCCAGCAGACGCCTGCCGGGTTCCGCTTCATTCGGTGGCGACGAGTGGCCGGGGAACTGCCCGGAGCCACCGCAGGTGACCACCAGAGTGCGGCGAATCCCCATCGCAGGAGGCGGGCGAGATGGCTGTGACAATCGAGCCGCCGCACCAGCGCACCGCGGACCAGCGCGAGACGCTGACCCCGATACCGGTCGTGAACCGATGGCTGGCATCGGCGTCGGTGCTCGCCGGCACGTTCATGGTCGTGCTCGACTCGACCGTCGTGAACGTGTCGCTCCCGCACATCGCCGGCAACCTGTCGGCGTCAGTCGAGGAATCTACGTGGGCGCTCACATCATACCTGGCGGCCAACGCCGTGATCCTGCCGATGACCGGGTGGCTCGCCAACTACTTCGGACGCAAGCGCCTGCTGCTTCTGGCCGTCTCCGGATTCACGACGGCGTCGTTTCTGTGCGGCCTCGCACCTACGCTCCCATTCCTGATCGTGTGCCGGATCAT
>JBDIBB010000231.1:0-4632 GCA_039812685.1 Vicinamibacteraceae bacterium | reverse complement strand
AAGCAGTCTTCTCACGGCCGCCTTCACTTCCCAGCGCACGGGTGCGTACTCACCGCAGCCACGTACGAGCCGATACCTAACGAGGCCCTGCCTCAGACCGTCGAGCATGTGGTGGTGTATGTCGAGAGGTCCGGCCGGTCTGAGGCAGGGCCTCGTTAGCACTACTTTGTCAGATTCTCAGCGGCGGATTCCGCCGGAAGCTGAGCGCGAGTTCGAACAGTTGATCATTGCCGACCAAGTACAGAATCGCGGCGATCTCGCGCATCCACGTGCGGACCGTGGGCAGCGTGGGCCGTGCGTGATCGGGCGACCGACGTCGTTCCAGCTGGAGAAAGGTACACGCCACCGCGGTGAGCGCCGTGTGGTGCGCCCACCCCGGGTAGGTGCGCCCTTCGAAGTGATCGAGCCCCAGTTCGTCCTTGAGTTCGCGGTACTGCTGTTCGATCGGCCACCGGCCGCGCGCCAATCGGACCAAGGTCTTGAGCGAAGCGGTGGCGTCGAGGTTGAGGACGTAGTACTTCCGCTCGTCGTCGGCGAGCCCCCGTTCGAAGAGCACCCACCGCTGGCCGCGCCCGTGACGCAGGCGGAGCCGGCGGGCCGCAAAGCGCGCGACCAACGGGCCCTTGGTGCCCGCGCCCCACGTGACCCGGCGCCACGCCTTGGCGGGCAGGGCGCGGCCGATCGTGGCCAGGGTGCAGGTCCGGGTCGCGTCGGCCGACCAGGCGTGGAGGACGTTGCCCCGGACCGCCACCGCGTACCGCACCCCCTCGCGCTCCAAGGCGGTGCGGAACGCGGCGGTACTCCCATAATCCGCGTCGGCCACCACGGCGCAGATCGCGAAGCCCGCCTTGCGGACCGCACGGACCTGCGCGACCGCCATGCGCCACTTCTCACGATAGCGGACCGTCGGCGGCACTCGAGCCTGCTCGCGTCGGGCGGCGTCGGCCGCCCAGTCGGCCGGCACATACAGGTCGCAACTGGTCGGCCAGACCCCCTGCGCGCCGATCAGCGCCGTCGTCACCGCCACTTGGCAATTGCCGGTCTTGCCCAAAGCTCCGCAGTATTGCCGCTTGACGCCGACCGACTGTCGCCCCTGTTTGGGGAAGCCCGTATCGTCGACGGCCAGCAGGCCCTCTCGCTCGGGAATCACCTCGCGCAGCCGGGCCCACAGGGCCGCCGTCGACCAGGGCGAGTCGGTGATGAAGTGCTGCAGGGCCTGATAGGTCGGCGGATCGCTCAGCCGCCCGTGCATCGCCTGCATGGACTTTCGCGGACTGTCGTTGAGGAGGCCTTCGAGGTAGTGGCTGGCCGCCTTCGCCTGGATACGACGCCCGAAGCAGCTGGCGAATTGATCCGCAAACTGCCCGAAGCGGTGCAGCAACGCGCGCGCGGCGTCGTCGGTCACGCACGAAATCGTAGGCAATTACGCGCATTCGTACAAGTACGATTTTGGCCAGCATCGCCGACGATTTCCCCCGGGAACCGTCAGATGTATCAACTCAGTTCCGTCCCATTTGGACAGCAGTGATCGGGTAGCAACCCACTCGATCAAGGGGTCCCGGGTGGCAGCGACTCAAGGAGTCGCAACGCCTTTAGTAGTTCGTCAGTGCACCAGAGGTCGTAGTCGGGGTCTGTCATTCGAAGGTCCGCGTCGTGCAGCCAGCGCCAGATCCCTGACGGCAGCTTGAAAGAGGCGTCGGAGTGCTTTATCCGTGCGAAGATCTGGTGCACCTGCTGGTACCACTCGTCCAGCGCAGCGTCGTTCTGAGGCGGGTGATCGAGGAGCGTTCGGAGGTCTTGCGCAAAGCGGCGGGCATCATAGGTATTCGGCATGGGGGTTCTCCGCCGTCACTAGTGGACTGTATTGGTCATATGTGAAGCGTCAAGCGATACGCCGCGTAGGCTCCGAGTAGGTCCAGCGGAACGGCTTGGCGTCGCGGTTGTAGCGCTCGATGTACCGGCGGATCTTGCGCGCCAGGTCCTTCACCGAGGTGAAGATGCCCCGCGCCAGGATGTCGCGCTCGATCTTGGCGAACCACAGCTCCACCTGGTTGAGCCACGAGGCATAGGTGGGCGTGAAATGCAGGTGCACGTGGGGATGCACCGCGAGGAAGGCTTGCACCAACTTGGTCTTCTGGGTCGAGAGGTTGTCGAGGAGGACATGGATGTCGCGCCCGGCCGGTTGACTGGCGACGACTTGGGTCAGGAAGGCGACGAAGTCGGCGCTGGTGTGCCGCGCGACAGGCTGGCCCAGGACCTCGCCCGTCTGCGTGTCTAGAGCGGCGTAGAGCGAGAGCGTGCCATGCCGGTCATACTCGAACCCGTGGCGCTCGGCGCGACCGGGCGACAGGGGCAACACGGGATCGCGACGGTCGAGCGCCTGGATCGCGGTCTTATCGTCGAGGCAGAAGATCGCAGCGTGCTGAGGCGGCTGCACGTACAGTCCGATGATGTCGGCAGCCTTCTCCTCGAAGGCCGGGTCGGTCGAGCGCACATACCGCTCGAGCCGATGCGGCTGCAGACCGGCCCGGTGCCAGGCGCGCTGCACCAGCGTGTGTGTGATCCCCAGGTGCTTGGCCAGCGTCCGGGTCGACCACTGCGTGGCGCCCGACGGGGGAGCCTTGCGCGTCCACGTCAGGATGCGGGCCTCCAGTCGCGGCGTGAGCGTGCGCGGGCGCGAGCCCTGATGGCGTCCCCAGAGGCCCGCGGTCCGCGTGGCTGCGAAGCGCGCCTTCCACTTGGCGATCGTGGCCGAGCTCCAGCCCATCGTCTGGGCCACCGTCCGGTAGGTGGCGCCGTCGGCGAGCAGCAGGATGGCCCGCGCCCGGCGCGCCAGGTCGGCGCGACCCTTGTTGGAGCGGGCCCAGCCTTCCAGGGTCGTGCGTTCGTCGGCGCTCAGCGCCAGCGGCTCGGTGATCAATGGCATGCGCCATCATATCACTTTACAAATGATTAATACAATCCACTAGCGCACCGCCGTTGACATAGCCTCAAGCATGTGATCTATTCTGCGGGTGGCGCATACTACCCTCCGCGTGAGAGTCAGCCGGAAGCAACAAACGCAGTTGAAGGCGTTGATCGCCCGCCCGTCGGCCCTGGCCGGCGTGGTGCGCTGCGCCCGGGTCGTTCTGCTGAGTGCCGCCGGCGTCAGTGGGATCGACATTGCAAGGCAACTCGACCTGTCGCCGGAATCCGTGTCGCGGATTCGGCGACGGTTCGTCGAGGCGGGCGTCGACGGGCTGCTCGATCAGCCGAAAGCGGGCCGCCGCGACCATGCGGTCCCGGCCGACACCGTCGAGCAGATCATCCAGTTGGCCCTGTCGCCTCCACCGGCCGGGCGGAGCCGGTGGACAACGCGGTTGCTGGCCGCCGCGGTCGGCCGCACCAGTGGCTGCATCTCCGACCTCCTGCGCGCCCATGGGCTGAAGCCGCATCTGGTGCGGACGTACAAAGTGAGTCGCGATCCGGCCTTCGCCGCCAAGGTCACCGATGTGGTCGGGCTCTATCTCCACCCGCCCGAACACGCGATTGTGCTCAGTGTCGATGAGAAGACATCGATTCAGGCGCTGGAGCGCACGCAGCCGCCCCTGCCGCTGCGCACCGGCCGCGCGGTGCGCCACACGCACGACTATCGGCGGCACGGCGTCCTCGACCTGTACGCCGCGTTGGCGGTGGCCACCGGCCGCGTGACCCACCAGTTCAGTCCCACGCACACGGCCGCCGACTTCCTCCGGTTCATGAAGAAGGTCGTGCGCGCCTATCCGGAGCGCGACCTCCACGTCGTGCTCGACAACTCCTCGACCCACGACACCGCGGAGGTCCGCGCCTGGCTGGCCGCCCACCCGCGCGTGCACTTCCACTACACGCCGACGAGTGCGTCGTGGCTGAACCAGATCGAAGGGTTCTTCGGCATCCTGACCAAACAGTCGCTGTCGGTCACGGACTTCCCGTCCAAGCGCGCGCTCATGGACCATCTGCGGGCCTATCTGCGAGCGTGGAACCAGAACCCGACGCCCTTCGAGTGGACGAAGCCGGCACGAGCCATCATCAACTCCCACAAACGAATGCTTGATCGCATCTCAACGGCGGTGCACTAGCGACGTCGGCCGAAGAGCCTGGCGAGGGGCTGTGGTATCGGCACATGGACATTGAGGAGCCCCCTGGAGGTGATGTTCAGATGCAGGGTTGGTTCGGTCCCCGGCCTGAGGGGGTGTATGTCGAGGTGGAATCCCAGTAGTCCTTGGCCGAAGATGATCCCACCGATACGACCCTCTCCGTAGCTCGTGTATCCGCGGCTGGGCCCAACGACCTTCGGCCTGCCGAAGACGGCTCCGTAGCCGAGCACTACCGCGGCCGTCATCACCGTCCCCGCCCGCTCCATCGCTTTCTGGCTGGTGTGCAGTTCGGGTACCCCCGTCTTCCATCCAATCACCCCCGGCACCACGATGGCGACATCCTCCTTTGTCGAGCCGGTGTCATCGTCGGACGCCGGCGGCGGGTCGGGCTCTTTCGGACCTTCACCGTCCCCGTCAGGCGGGGGCGGCGCGGGCGGGGTCGGATCCGGGGTCGGTTCGGGCGGGGTCGGCCCTACCCCAACGTGCCCTCGCCCCCTACCCGGTTCGCCGGACCCAT
>JBDIBB010000230.1:0-4670 GCA_039812685.1 Vicinamibacteraceae bacterium | reverse complement strand
CCCCCGCCCGCCGCTGCCGCCTCGTCACCGGCACCCCCGGCCGCCGCAGCGCCCGCGTTGCGGGCCGGGACGGAGCGCTTTGCACCGGCGCCGCCGGCTGCGGAAGATGCCGGTCCGGCGCCGGTCGCCGGCCGCGCAGCCGCGGCGCCTCCCCCGCCTCCGATCCCCGCCGAGGCGGCGACAGCCGGCTCGCCTGGCGCCAGGCAGCGCCCGGGCATGGCCGTCGTACGCTGGCGCGTCGGTCAGCGCGGCACGATCGAGCGCTCGCTGGACGCCGGCCTCACCTGGCAGGCGCAGTCCGCGGGTGTCGAGGCCGACCTCCTCGCCGTGGCCGGCGTATCGGACCGCATCGCGTGGGCCGTCGGTCAGGCCGGGGCGGTGCTGCGCACCGTGGATGGCGAACGCTGGCAGCGCCTCGTGTTTCCCGCGCCGGTCGATCTCGTGGCCGTCTCCGCCGCCAGCGGCTCGAGCGCCATCGTCACGGCCCGCGACGGGCGGCGCTATGCCACGTCGGATGGTGGCCGCTCCTGGCGGCTGGCCCCATAGCTGGATGGCTCCGGCCGCCGGCCGCTGCGACCGCGGCCGCGACCCGTCAGGTCGGCCCCGGCCACGGTTCCCGAGACCCGGCTACCAGGGCTGGCGTTGGAACAGCGTCGCGTCGTAGCCGAGGCCGGTCGTGGCCGACAGGCTGGTCACCTGCCCCACCAGCGCCTGCGGCGAGCCGTCGTGGCCGATCTCCACCGTGCCGTTGATGTTGACCGCGGGGTTACTGATGTGACTCCGCGCGTTGATTCCCAGCGCGGCGTTGCCAGCGACCGTGCCGCTCCTTGTGCCGATAACCGTGCCGGCGGGGTTCCGCCAGGTGATGGTGTAGTTCACCGGCGAGTTCGTCGTGTTGCGCAGGAGGACGAACGAGTTGTAGTCGCCGCCGATGAAGAACCACGAGGCCCAGAGCGTGGTCTCCACCACCCGCATCCGGTAGATGAAGGTGCCGCTGGCGAAATCGGTCACCTTCACGTAGAACGTGGGGGTGGAGGGGGCTATGAAGCAGGCGCGCGCGCCCAGGATGCTTTCGGGTTCCATGGCCGCATCATAGTTGTCCGCGAGCGACGTCGTTCCGTCAGAGGCGAAGATCTCCACGACAGGGTCGGCAGAAACTGCCTCCACTGCGCCCGACGTGTCGGCGCCGGAGCCGACTTCCGCGCAGTACGATCGTCCGGCGTGCGGCATGTACTTGAACCACTTCGCGGTTTGGTCGCCGTCGTTGATGAAGACGTTGTTCACCATGCCGATGTGACCGTCCCTGACGGGCGTGCTCGACGATGTGGCCTGGGCATTGGCGCGGGTGGGCAGCAGCAGGGTGGACAGCAGGAGCGTGGCGGTGCAGAGCGCATGTCGGGTCATCGGGAATCCTCCAGCGGTGGTGGGGAAGTCGTCGGGCGACCGGACGAGCAACATGTGTGCCGAGCCGCGGCCTGTCGGGCAGGCCACGGCCGCGCCCCGCGAGGCCGGGTTACCAGGGCTGGCGCTGGAAGAGCGTCGCGTCGTAGCCCAGGCCGGTGGTAGCCGACAGGCTGGTCACCTGCCCCACCAGCGCCTGCGGCGAGCCGGTGTGGGCGATCTCGACCGTGCCGTTGAAGTTGACGGCGGGGTTGCCGATGAAATTCCGCGCGTTGATCCCCAGCGCGGCGTTGCCGGCCACCGTGCCGCTGGTCGTACCGATCTCCGCGCCGGCGGGGTTCCGCCAGTAGACAGCAGGAGCGTGGCGGCGCAGCGCATCCATCCAATCATCGCGATTCCTCCTCAGGCGAGAGGCTGGCGCCGCGGCGACGGGATGGAGTCGCCGGATTCGGCGGCGAAAGGGGGCGGGCGACTGCGCCGGCGCGCAGGCCGCCGCGGGGCCGGCCGATGTCGGCGACGGTCCACCGGCAGGCGGGTGGCGACTTGCCGACGGTGCCGGGGCGGCCGCGACCGGTCAGACAGGCCGCGGCCGCACCTCGGCAAGTCCCGGCTACCAGACGTTCTGGCGCTGGAAGAACATCGAGTCGTAGCCGAGGCCGGTGGTGGCCGACAGGCTGGTCACCTGCCCCACCAGCGCCTGCGGCGAGCGGTCGTGCGCGATCTCCACCGTGCCGTTGAAGTTGACGGCCGGGTTGCCGACGAAGGTCCGCGCGTTGATCCCCAGTGCGGCGTTGCCGGCCACCGTGCCGCTGGTCGTGCCAGTGACCGCGCCGGTGGGGCTTCGCCAGGTGACGGTGTAGTTCACCGACGTGTTCGTCGTGTTGCGCAGGAGCACGAACGAGTTGTAGTCGCCGCCGATGAAGAACCACGACGCCCAGAGCGTGGTCTCCACCACCCGCATCCGGTAGGCGTGGGTGCCAGAGACGGCATCGCTCACACGCACGTAGAAACTGCCCGAAGCTACGGTCTGGAAGCAGGCGCGCGCACCCCAGAGGGCGTCAGGCTCTTCGTTCGTGTTCTGGTTCGACTTGATTAGCGTCGTGCCGTCGGCGTCGAAGATCGCCACGGAGGGGTCGCCGGAACTGGCGCTCGTTGCTGATGATTCGTCGGCACCGGCCGTGACTTCCGCGCAGTACGACCGTCCGGACATCCTCCCATGGTACTGGAACCACTTCTGGGCGTCTGTGTCGTCGATGACGACGTTGTTCACCGTGCCGATGTGGGCGGACTTGACGGCCGTGCCAGGCGACGTTGGCTGGGCGAGAGCCTGGACAGGCAGGAACAGCGTGGACAGCAGGAGTGTGGCAGCGCAGAGCATCCATCGGGTCATGGGGGATACCTCCAGACCCGCAAGGATAGCGCCCCGGCGATGCAATGTATTGGAGCCGGGTTCGAACTGGCATCGTGTCGGGCGGTCGAAACGCCAGGCGGGCGGCGGCCAGCGCGCCGCCGGCAGCCGTTGGCTGGGCCAGCGCGGGTCGCAGCCCCCACCGCGCGGCTGTCAGCCTGGGAGTGGATCGGCGAAGCGACCGAGACCGTTGCTCACGGCTGGGCGGAAGGCGCGCTCACCTGATGCAGCCGCGAGCTGCCACCGGCAGCTTCCGCAGCCCGATCTCGTCGTCCACCAGAAGGAGTTCGTCGACCATGTTCGCGACCACGCAGGCGTGATTGGGCAGCACCCGTACGCGGTCGCCGGGCCGGAGCGAGGTCCGGCCTCCGGCCGCATGTACCGTGGCGTGTTCTTCCGACAGCCGCTCGATCGTCAGCGACTCGTCCGGCTCGTTCGCGCGCGTGGCGGGCAGCACCAGGCCGAAGCCGTGTGCCGCGCCGAACCCGCGCGCCCCGTCGTTGGTGAGCGTCTTGCTGCCGCAATCGAGGATGAGGCGATCGCGCGCCGGGCGCGAGACCACCGTGGCGAGCACCGTCAGCGCGCAGTCGTCCAGCATCGCGGCGCCCAGCCCCACCTGCGTGCGGTCGTAGAAGACGTAGTTGCCGCAGCGCATCTCGGTGAGGCCCTCGAGCGCCGCGCTGGCGCGGGCCGACGGGGTGGAGCCCACGCTCAGCTCGCCGACCTCCACGCCGAGGGCGCGCAGTTCGCCGGCCAGCCCGCAGAGGATGTCGCGTTCGTCGCGGGCGATGCGGAGGATGTCGTCCGGCGATCCGGCCTGGTACGCGTGGCCCGCGTGACTGAGCAGGCCGCGCAACCGCAGACCGGGCAGGCCGGCCATCCGCGCCACGACGTCGGCGGCGTCGGCCGCCCGCGGGTCGATCCCGCAGCGGTGGAAGCCGACGTCCACCTTCACCAGGACATCGAGCGTGCGCCCCAGGCGCGTCAGCTCGCGTGACCAGTCGGCGGCTACGCCCGCGTCGTCGATCACAATCGACACGCGACAGCGATCGAGGAGATCGCCGATGCGGCCCGCGTTCAGCGGCTGCACGGGGTAGGCGACGCGGATGTCGCCGAAGCCGGCCCGGGCAAACACCTCGGCCTCGCCCAGCTTGGCGCAGGTGATGCCGATGGCGCCTGCCGCCGTCTGCTGGCGGGCGATCCAGGGGCTCTTGTGTGTCTTGACATGCGGCCTGAGACGCATGCCGCCGGCCGAGACGGCCTCCTGCATGCGAAGGATGTTGCGCTCGAGGCGGAGGCGGTCGACGAGGACCTGCGGCGTGGGGAGCTCGGGGAGCAGCACGTGGCGCATTCTACCCTCGCGGCGCCCGCGTTCACGGGCCGCTGTCGGGCAGCCGGGCCAGCTCGGGATCGGGATGGCATCGCGGCAGGCCGACGGCGTGGGGCGGGCTGACCGCGGCGGCCATGCCCATCGGCAGGCGTGAGGGGAGAACGGGCCGGCGTGGTGTGACGCCGGCCCGTTCGGGCGGTGTGGGCTACTGCAGCCTGGTGGCGACGGCGTTGGTGGCGCCGGCCCAGGTCTGGCCGTCCGTGCTGTTCCAGTAGAGCGCGCGCTCGACGACGATGCCGACGGCGTTGGTCGACTCGACGATGGCGCCGAACTCGCCCGTTGGCATCCGGTCGGGACCGAAGGTGAAGCGGGAGTTGCCGGCGACCGTCTCGGTGACGGTCGTCGTGGTGCCGTCAGGCCGCAGGAAAGTGATGCGCACCTGCGCGGCGGCGTTCGAGGGGTTGGCGACGAGGATGTAGGTTTCGAAGGCGTGCGGGCCGCCGTTGCGCCCCTCGGCCAGGCCCCACTTCA
>JBDIBB010000229.1:0-4694 GCA_039812685.1 Vicinamibacteraceae bacterium | reverse complement strand
TCCCTGCGTTACCATCAGCCCATGCGAGTGCCGGTCAGGCCGGAGTTGCTCCGTTGGGCCCGGGAACGGGCCCGGATACCGGAGTCTGTCCTGGCGCGCCGCCTCCCCAAGCTCACCGCGTGGGAACTGGGCGAACGGCAACCAACGCTGAAACAGGTCGAGGCGTTCGCGCGAGCGACCCACACGCCAGTCGGGTACCTGTTCCTGGATGCGCCACCGGTCGAGCACGTCCCCATCCCGGACTTCCGCACGGTCGGCACGGCGCAGTTGGTCCAGCCGAGCGCCGACCTGCTCGACACGCTCTACACCTGCCAGCAGCGCCAGGAGTGGTATCGCGACTTCCTCCTCACAGAAGGCGACGCGGCGCCACTCCCCTTCGTCGGGTCCGTCACGGTCACGACCGACGTCGTGGCCGCCGCAGAGGGCATCCGCACGACCCTGGGCTTCGACCTCGAACACCGTCGGGCGCTTCCGACGTGGACGGATGCGCTCCGGCAGTTCATCGCCCAGGCCGACAGTGCCGGTGTGCTGGTGATGGTCAGCGGGGTCGTCGGCAACAACAACCGGAGGAAGCTCGATCCTGGCGAGTTCCGGGGGTTCGCCCTCTCGGACGCCCTCGCGCCTCTCGTGTTCATCAACGGCGCCGACACGAAGGCGGCCCAGATGTTCACGCTGGCTCACGAGCTCGCGCACGTGTGGCTGGGGGTCTCGGCACTCTCCAACGTGGAGCCGACATCGACGCCGACGCACCTGGTCGAGGAGTGGTGTAACCGTGTCGCGGCTGAGGCGCTTGTTCCTCTGGCAGCACTGCGGCAGCAATACCGCGCAGTGCCGGACCTGGACGACGAAACGCGCCGACTGGCGCGCGTGTTCAAGGTGAGCACGCTCGTTGTGCTTCGGCGGCTGCACGACGCAGGGGCGCTCTCGCGGCCCGAGATGTGGGCCGCCTACGAACAGGAAGTCACGCGCCTCCTGGCCTTGCCCAGGGGGTCGGGCGGGGACTTCTACCTGACGCAGGCCGCACGTGTCAGCAAGCGCTTCGCGCGTGCGCTGGTCACCAGCACGCTCGAAGGCCGCACGCTGTATCGGGACGCCTTCCGGCTGCTCGGCTTCTCGAAGCTCGAAACCTTCCGAGAACTCGGGCGGAACTTGGGCGCCGCGTGATGTCGTACCTGCTCGACGCGAACGTCTTCATCCAGGCCAAGAACCTGCACTACGGCCTGGACTTCTGCCCGGCGTTCTGGGAGTGGCTCATCGAAGCCAACGCCCGAGGCCTCGTGTACAGCATCGAGAAGATCGGCGACGAGCTCGACGCGGTGGCCGACGAGCTGACCACCTGGGCGACCGCGCGGGGCCCAGGGTTCTTCCTGAAGCCGGACGCCGCGATGCTGACGGCGCTGGCCCCGCTCAGTGCATGGGTGAACGGCCAAGGGGACGAACCGGCAGCCGTCAACACGTTCCTCCAGGTGGCCGACTACTACCTCGTCGCGCACGCGCTCGCGCACAAGCACGTCGTCGTGACGCACGAAGTGGCGGCCGCGTCCACGAAGAAGATCAAGATCCCGAACGCGTGCATCGGCGTCGGGGTGAAGTGCATGACGCCCTACGAGATGTTCCGGCTCGAGCGCGCCCGGTTCGTTCTCGGCCCGAGCCCTGGTGGCCCAGCAGAGTGACGGCTTCGCCTGGCAGACCGGTGCACACCGAGAGACCGGCCATCACGTAAGCGCCGGCTCGGGCGTGCGACCGCGTGCGGGTCAAGCCCGCAGCCACGCGCGAGCGTGGTCGGCGCGCCAGCCTTCGCCCATCGCTCGCTGCGCTCGCGGCTTCGGCTTGGCGACGGTTCTCGCTGTCCTGCGTCGTGTGACCGGGGATGCCGATGGTGTGGGTGTCCCAGTCCACGCGCTTGTTCTGGACGAGCAGCATCTCGCTCAGGCGGCAGCACAGTTCCAGGGCGCCGATGATCCGGTCGTGCATCAGTGGCCCGACGTAGCCGTGCTGCCAGGTGTTCATCGCGAGGGCGGCGTCCAGCAGGCGCTTCTCCTCGCCTCGTGACAAGCGCCGGTCGCGCATGGTCTCGGCCTTGATGTTCAGGCGGACGCCGAACCGGTGAAATGGCGGACCGATGAAGGTCTGCGCGGGGTTGAGACCCGGGGTTGAGGCGATGCGCGAGGACGTGCTCCTCCTCCAGCGCGCCCTTGTCGCGGGCGCTCCCCTCGTCCGCACCCGCCAATGGCACCAGGTGGTCGTAGTCGTGGGCGAGCGTCAGCCACGCCACACGCCCTCGTCCGTCGGCGATCGCATCGACGGCGGCGGTCGACCGGAGCGGCTCGAACGCGGCGTCGCCGGCCGCCCTCCACTGGCGGTACAGGGCCCCGATGCGCGGGCGCGTGAAGAGGTGGTAGCCCGCCGGAGCCGTGCAAAGGGGGCCGTGAAGACCACGAACAGGGCCCAGGCCTGCACGGTGGCGAGGTGCGCCAGCAGGCCCTGCAACGCGCGCCGGAAGCGGTCGGGCGAGGCCTCCGTCACGAGGCACACGAACACCGTCGCGCCACCGCGATCGATGCCGACGGATTGGATGAGCGGCAGCCTCCGGGGCCCGGTCGCAGTGGCCGCTGACGGGCCGTGGGTGGGACCCGTAGCCGGTTCGATCGTCCGCCAGCCGCCACGCAGATCGACGTCGGTCAGCGCACGGTACGCGACCGCGTCCGGGGTCATCAGCGCCGCGTCCAATCGCATCAGCCGGACCACGACCAGCCCTGGGGACATCGACCGCCCGTAGCGCGTTGCGTCCTCGCCGAAGGCGGCCTCGAGGGCTCGTCCGTGGACGTGGGAAACATGCGCCCGGTTGTGCCCGCACGGCAGGCGAGCGGCATGCCCGCGACGCACCAGCCGGCCGAAGAACCCCAGGCACCGGCGCCCGCCCGGGGCGATGCCGGCGTGGCGGGCGTACTGTCGCGGCACGCACACGCCACCGCACCGGAGCACCAGCCGCAGGAAGCGCAGTTGGCGCGACGTGTAGCCCAACGCGCGCAGCGCGCGGACCCGGTCGCAGAGGAGCACGGCCGCCCGCAGAGGAAGTCCTCCGCGAGCCCGCGCCGCCGCGTGCCACCGCGCCCTCCGCTCCCGCCACGTCCGCCAACGCTGAGGCTGCCGACACGGTACCGGGAGAAGCCGGACCGCGCCACGCTGGCCGCGTGCGCCCCGCGGAAGTGCGGGGTCTCCACCTCGAGGTCGAGGCACCGCCAGCGCTCGTCTTCCGGCTCGTAGTACTCGATGCGCGCGTCCGGGAAGTGCACCTGCGCGTCGAAGTACGGCAGGTCGTGCTCGTGGGCCCAGGCCCTCACTTCCGCGGCCGTGCGTTCGCCCTGATGCTCGTCCTCATGGTCACGGTCTCGGTCGTTCCGCCAGCGCTGGTACTCGCGCTTCAACTCGTGGTCGAGCACGACGCGTCCGACGCGCCCACCACGCTCCTCGATGGCGCGTGCGGCGTGCTCGTAGGCGCGGTAGACATGGACATCGTGTTCGAGTTCGCGCGGGCGCTTGATTCCGGCGTGAAAAGCCTGCGGGCGGTCGAGTCCGGGGGCTCGGTTCGCCTCTAGGAGACGGGCTCCCGCCGCCGTCAACCCAACCGCGTGGTCGCGGGTGCCAGGGATCCGCACCGTCTCGATGAGCCCCTGCTCGCGCAGGTGGCGCAGGTCGCCGACGCGTGGGCTCGCTGACCTTCCGCTGGCGTCAACAAGATCACGACTTGAGACCACCCGGAACGCTCCAACGGTCGCGAGCGTGCGGGCCTCCGAACCTCGCAGCGTGTACTCGCGGCGGCCATCGTGGACGACCTCCCGCTCCGGGCCGCGCGGCAGGTCCACGTCGCGCTCGAACACGTCTCGAGATGGGCCGTCGCGGTGATGCCCGCGGCCGTCGTGATCGCGATCACGCAGGTAGATGACCTGGTCGCGCGAGGGGCGTTCAGTCTCCCGGTCGGCGCTGCTGGGACCGCGGCCGAGCGCTGGCCGTGTGTCGCCTCCGCCGCGGCTGCGTTCACCGTGCGAGGGGTGCGAGACGGGGCGCTCGTCGTCGCGGTCGCGGGGGTCGAAGTCCATCATGACCACCCCCCGGAGGTTTGGATGACTGGAGACGTCGCGCCCGGGCATCCTGCCAGCAGGATCCAATGGACTGGCGAGACCACATCACCGTCGATCCGGCCGTCGCGCACGGCCAGCCGCGTATTCGTGGCACCCAGATTCACGTCCCCGTCGTCCTGGCGAATCTCGCCGATGGCGAGTCGAACGAGCAGATCCTGAAGAGCTATCCCACGCTCAGCGTGGAGGGAATCCAGGCCGCCGTCTGCTACGCCGCCGACCTGGCGCCCGAGCGCGATCAACCGTCAGCCCCGGGCAGGACAGGGGGTGCCGGTCGCCCCAGGCGCAAGGGGCGCTAGAATGGCTGTTATGAGGATTGCCCCGGGACGTGTGGTCGGTGGTCGCGTCGAGTTCGACGGCGAACTCCCCGAAGGCGCCACGGTGGCCGTGTTGGCGACTGACGGCGACGAGACGTTCGAGGTTGACGCCGAGACCAAGCGGGTCTTGCTGACCGCCATCGAGCAGTGCCAGAACGGCCAGACGACCCCGATAGCCGACCTCCTCGCCGACCTTCGTCGTCGCGGATGAGTCGACAACGCGCCATCGTCGTCTCCG
>JBDIBB010000228.1:0-4695 GCA_039812685.1 Vicinamibacteraceae bacterium | reverse complement strand
ACTTCCTCGAGGTTACGCCCGGCGTCACGGCCCGCTCCTTCGATCAGGGTGCTGGCGGCCAGGTCTACATGCTGCGTGGCACCGACATCGAGAACCACGTGACACAGGTGGACGGGGCTGACATGGGCTCGTTCCGCCAGAACTGGGCCGGCCAGTACACCGGCCTCTCGACCGAGGCGGTCGACGACGTGCAGGTGAAGACCGGTGGCGCCGATGCCTCGTCGCCGCTCGGCGTGGGCGTGGTGATGAACATCGCCACCCCCTCAGGCACCAACGTCCTCAAGGGCGCAAGCGGCGTGGCTTTCACCGCCAGGGGCTGGAACGGCAACAACGCGGCCCCCGGAGAGAGTCCGGCCATCGTCAGCAACTTCATGACCGACGTGTCGGCCGGCGGTCCCATCGCGCGGGATCGCGCCTGGTTCTTCGGGGCGTTCCGCTACGCGCGGCGTGACACGGGCATCGCGCGTGACCAGAAGCAGCTTGCCGATCTCAAGGGCCTCGTCCCCAGCTTCAACGCCTTCGACAACCAGAGCCGCAACGAGTACTACTACGTGAAGGGCACCGCGCAGCTCTCGCCCCAGCACCAGGTCTACGCCTTCTACCAGTTCGATCGCAATCCCGACGAGTCCAACTGGGCCTACAACGGGCAGAAGCTCGACGTGACCGCGTTTGGCGGCAACGGCGTCGGCAGCCGCCTGACGTCCATCTGGGGACAGTCGGCCACCACCAAGGTGCTGGTGGCCTACAACGACAAGTCGATCAACGGCGTGCCCGGCGTCTGGGACAAGTATCCCGGGCAGGGTCCCTCGCGCCAGGTCTACGACTCCGCGTTCCTGTCGGCGGGCCGGCTCACCGGATCGGGCTTCCTCGCGCAACTCGACAACCTGATCTCGAGGCCGGTGGACGCGTCCGGCAAGCTCACGCTCAGCGCCGACCTCACCTGGTACAAGCGCGGGTGGGGCGGATCCCACGAGTTCCAGACCGGCGTGTACCTGCAGCCGGTCCTCAAGCTCGTGACCACCACGACTTACGCCAACGGCGGGTTCGCGCAGGAGGACGTCGTGCTGCGGCAGGCCGGAAATGCGGCCTCCGGCGTGGTGCCCTTCCGGCGCCGGATCTACGACCAGGAGACGCTGGTCACGCGCGACACGATGGCGAAGGACTACGCCTTCTACGTGCAGGATGGGTGGAAGCCGAACGACCGGCTCACGATCAACGCGGGCATCCGGTTCGACCGGGTGAGCAACAGGGACCGGCTCTTCAACGTCATGGTGCAGGACGCCTGGGAGATCGGGCCGCGCTTCGGCACGACCTACGTGCTCACCAAGTCGGGCCACGACGTGGTGCGGGCCGGGTGGGGGCGCGTGCACGACGTGCCCAACGCCTTCTACCTCGGCACGGCGGGATCCAATACCTCAGGGTATCGGGACGAATACGACAACAACCTCGACGGCGTGTTCGAGACCGTGCTGGCGCAGCCGGCCAGCTCGCGCATCTCGAGCGACCGCCAGATCGATCCGGACCGCCATCAGCCGTTCATCGATGAGTGGCTGGTCGGGTACCGGCGACAGTTCCCCGGCCAACTGAGCCTGGACGTCAGCCTGGTCAACCGCGCCTACAAGGACCGGCCGGCCCTGGTCGGCATCAACGGCATCTACAACGGCAGCGTGTTCGCCGGCTACCGCGACGTAACGCAGAACGAAATCTATCTGGTCACCAACAACAAGTGGAACTGGTTCCAGTACCGGGGCCTCGAGTTCACCGTCTCCAAGCGCACGCCGGCGCTGCAACTGCTCGGCAGCGTGACCAGGAACTGGCAGCACATCGAGGGCACGTGGCAGCCCAACGATCCGGCGTCCTTCATCCAGCCCTCTGCATTTCCCAACGACAAGGGCCTCGGCACCATCCGCGGCAACGTGACCAACAGCCTTGCTGGCGACGCCGACATCCGGAGCCCTTCGTGGCAGAAGTACGGCCTGCGGATGGGCGGAGCCTATGTCGGGCCGTGGGGTCTGGTCCTCAGCAGCAACCTTTCGCTGATGTCTGGGCCCTACTCGGGCCCGGTCGTCAAGCGCATCGCGGCGCCCGACCCGCAGTTCGGTCCGCCCACCGTCGTGCTCTCCAATGGCCGCGTCGTCTCCAACCCGCTGGCGACGACGGTGAGGTTTGCATACGACAACAGGGGCGAAGGACAGGTGAAGGCGCCGAACTTCTTCGTGTGGAGCCTGCGGATGGGGAAGGACTTCCGGTTCGGACCGCGCAAGCTGCAGGTCGCCTTCGACATCTTCAACCTCACCAACGCCGACGCGTACCAGCAGTTCAAGACCGGCGGCAACCAGATCTACAGCCCGAACTTCGCCATCAAGGGCGACGGCACCTACCAGGGACAGAGCCGTCAGTTCGCGCGCGCCGGGCAGTTGTCGGTGCGGTTCCAGTTCTGAGGGTGGGCGGTCCCTGACGGGGCCACTGTCTTCGGCTCGATCTCCGGCTCCGAGGCCCGGCGCGATGCGCCGGGCCTCGGAGCGTCCGGGTTGCCGGCCGGGAGGCGCCGGCAGCCCGCCGGGGTCACTTCGCCTGCGCCGCGGCGTCCTTCTGGTCCCCGGACGATTCCGGGGCGTTCTCCCACGTATAGAGCCGCCTGGTGGCCCAGCGCTCGAACCAGTCGAGCTCGACGTTCATCTTGAACAACTGGTGACGCAGTTCCCGCCAGGAGTGCGGTTCGCGCGGCGCCATGTAGAGGTGGGTCGGGACGCCCAGGCTCACCAGCGCCCGGTAGATCTCCACCGACTGCGGCGGCGGCACGCGCTCGTCGTTGGCGCCCACCAGGAAAATCGTCGGCGTCTTCACGCTGGCGACGTGCTTCAGGGGCGAGTGCTCCCAGTACACCTCGATGGGCGCGTCCTTCTGCCACGGCGTCCCGCCGAACCACGGCGTGCGATAGCTGCGCGTGTCGCTCTGCGCGTACATCGAAACCCAGTTCGACGCGCCCGCGCCGGACGCCGCCGCCTTGAAGCGGTCGGTGAACGTGATGATCCAGTTCGTCATGTGCCCGCCACCGCTCCAGCCCATCTTGACCATCCGGTCGGGATCGGCCACGCCGCTGGCAATGAGGTGATCGACGCCGGCCATCACGTCGAGGTGGGCGTTCTGGAAGTAGTGGCCGACCATGTCGCGCAGGAACGCGTCGCCGTAGCCCGTGCTGCCGCGGTAGTTCGGCTGCAGCACGACGTAGCCTTTGGCCGCGAGCACCTGCACGTAGTTGCCCCAGTAGCCGAAACCGAACTTGTCGGACGCCTGCGGACCGCCGTGCGTCTGCACGCACAGCGGATAGCGCTGCCCGGCCACGTAGCCGAGCGGGTAGATGACCAGTCCCTCGACGGGAACGCCATCGGCGCCCTTCCACGTGACGCGTTTCTGCGCCGGCAGATCGAAATCGCGCGCCAGGTAGTCGAATACGCGCGTGACCTTCGCGGGAGTCGCGCCGGACGAGGTGGGCATCACCCACACCTCCCCGGGACTGTCCGGCGTCTCGATCAGCATGACGTGGCGGTCGCCGGATCGGCTCATGGTCCACGTCTTCACGTTGTGATCGCCGCTGGTGAGCTGCGTCGCCTTCCCGCTGTCGAGATCGAGCCTGAACAACTGGCTGTGGACGCCCATGTTGCCCACGAAGTACACCGACTTGCCGTCGGATGACCAGGCCGCGCGCTCGACCTCCGGCTCGACGTCCAGCAACCGCACCGCGCCGCCGGCGGCGGGCACCACGAACACGTTGCGGTTGTAGTACTTCTCGAAGGCCGCGTTCCCTCCAGCCAGGAAGGCCACCCGGGAGTTATCGGGCGACAGCGATGCGCCGTTCTCGGCGATGTCGTTCGAGGTCAGCCGCGTGGCATTCCCGCCCGAGACGTCCATCACCCAGACTTCGCTCGCGTCTCCATCGGTCAGCAGCGGCGTCGGCGCGCGATGAACGGCCAGCCGCTGCCCGTCGCGCGACAGTGCGTAAGCGAGAACCGAAAAATCACCCCGGGTGATTTGCTGCTCGTGCCCGTCGGCGACAGCGACCGCCCACAGGTGCCGCTGCTCGTAGCTCTCATCGAATGCAAAGACGTCGTCGTTCGCCTTGGCCTTCGCCTTGTCGGCTTCTGACTTCGGGTCCGCGGCGAGGAAATACAACGTCCTGCCATCGGGAGCCCATGAGACGCTGGACACGGCCGTCGCGTGGCGCGTCAGCGCGCGCGCTTCGCCGCCTTCGCCCGGGAGCAGGTATATTTGCGCGTGCTCGTCGTTGCCGCGCGTGGTCAGGAAGGCGATGGTTCTGCCATCGGGCGACCAGGACGGCGCGGTCTCACCCTCTTCGCCGACGGTGAGCTGTACGCTGCCAGAGCCGTCCGCGTTCACGCGCCACACGTGCGGGATGCGCTTGTTCGCCTTCCAGTCGGCCTCTGCCAGCACATACAGAATTCGCGTGCCGTCAGGCGAGATCTGCGGATCGCTCAACTGCGGTACGTTGAGCAGATCCACCAGCGTCATGGGGCGCCGGGCCGGCTGTGCGGCGGCCGGAAGCGCCACGGCTGCAGCCAGCACGGCCGCGGCAGTCATGATCCTCGTTCGCATGTCCACCTCACTTCAGGAACCGGTCGAACCACCCGCGCGTCCGCTCCATCCGATCGCGCCGATGTGCAGGTTCTCTCAGAC
>JBDIBB010000227.1:0-4703 GCA_039812685.1 Vicinamibacteraceae bacterium | reverse complement strand
CAGCAGGTTGCCCGACAGCGGATCGACGTGCTCGTAGGGAAACGCCGTGTGCGTGTCGCGGGCCACCGGCGCCCCGCGCTGCAGGAACGGCGAGTCCTGCGCCCGCGCAGCGGGACGATCCAGGTACCCGCACACGGCGACGACGAGGAGCAGGTGGGCGGCAGGCAGGCGCAAACGCACGGGGTACTCCCTCCGGACGGGCGCGCCGGGACGGCGCGACGCCGCCTCATAGGAGCGAACGGCGTGCCAGATCCACGGGAGTGCGGTTCAGGCCAGAATCCTGCAACCGTGGAAAGCCTCAACGGGCAAGATCTTGGCTACCCCCTCCGCGCTTTCGCCCCCATCCGCCGCCACACGCGGCCGGAAGTCGTGCTCCGTCAAGCCCTTCACCCCACCGGCCAAGATCTTGGCCGCCGATTCGGCGAAACCAGCCAAGATCCTGGCCGATGTCAGAGGCCAGGGGGCCGACAGGCGCCTTGTCGCCTGTGAACCATGTCTTCCCGTCGTCGGTCTCGCCTCGAGGGGCTCCACGCGGCCGTTGCGGGGCCGGTGGCTGTGCAAGAATGTGCAGGCGAATGCGGCGAGCTTGACCCGCTGGTCGAGACCGTCCGGACGCGCCGCTGGTCGGACGAGTATCTGCACATCTGGCTGGATGCCACGTAGCACAAGGCCCGGGTGAGTGAGCGGGTGACCAGCCAGGCAACCGTCGTGGCCGCCCGGCGTGACGAGCGGGGGCGAGCGCCAGGTGCTGGGCGTCGACGTGGGCCCCTCCGAGGATCGCATCTTCCGGGCGGCGTTTCTCCCTGGCCTGGTCAAGCGCGGCCTCCGCGGCGTGCGCGTGGTCACGTCTGATGCCCACGAAGGGCTGAAGCCGGCGATCATCGGTCCAGTCACACGAACTTCGTGTAACACTAGAAGAGTGTAATGAGGAAGCTCAAGAACGTCACCATCACGCTCGACGAGCAGGTCGCGCGGTGGGCGCGCTTGGAGGCGGCCCACGAAAACACCAGCGTCTCCCGGTTCGTCGGCGAGCTGCTCGCCGACCGCATGCGCGGCAGCCAGGTCTACGATGCGGCAATGGAGCGCTACCTCTCGGTGAAGCCCCGTGCTGTCAGCAACGGTCACCCCTGCCCCACCCGTGACGAACTCCACGACCGCGCCGATCTTCGTTGACAGCAACGTGCGGATCTACGTCCGCGACAGCGCGGCTGCCGACAAGCAAGCGCAGGCGGCCGACTGGCTGGCGGAACTGTGGCGCTCCCACCGGGGCCGTCTGAGCAGCCAGGTCCTTTCGGAGCTCTACGTGAACGCCACGCAGAAGCTGCGGCCAGGGCTTGACCGCGAAACCGCTCGCGGCGACGTACGGGCACTCTCAGCGTGGCAGCCAATCCCGCTCGACGAGCAGGTGTTCGATGAGGCGTGGCACATCCAGGACCGCTACGGTCTCAGCTTCCGGGACGCGCTGATCGTGGGGGCTGCCTGCGTGTGCGGATGCGGGTATGTGTTGTCCGAGGACCTGCAGGACGGACAGGATCTCGCTGGCGTCCGTGTCGTGAGCCCGTTCCTGCACCGGCCGAGTGACATCAGTTGGCGGTCGCAACGCCATGCTCTCGGACGAACTGCCCCGTCCCGCTCGGCCTTGGTGGCCACGACAGCCCGCTGGAAGTCGGTCCGTGGAAAGAGCTGAAGCAACTAGCCGAAAACGGACTGCGTCCCGAGGTTCGTGCAGTTGCTTCCGGTGGAGTCGACGGCTTGGAGCAAAGGGGTAGCCTATGCGGGCTGCGGCATCACAGTCACCCCCTGACCGTGGTTCGGTCGCCCCCCCGGGACTCGTCAGCAGTGGGCCGGCCTTGGATCCGCGCCTCAATCCTTTCATCGCGCCCGTGACCCTCAGGATCGACTCCGGCACCCTGATGGACGCCCTGAACGCGCTCTGTGAGCAAGTGCCAGGGCTGGGGTGGACAGTGCAGGCGAAGACGCTCGAGACGCCTGACGCGGACGCCGGCAGAAGGCAGACGCCGGTGTGCAGCCTCTCCTTGTTCAGTCAGACCAGCCAGCTGAACACGGATTCGGACCTCGTCGCCCGGTAGGCATTACAGCGTCGTCTGGCCGCGGTCGGCTCAACCATGGCTCGCGTCGGGCGCGGCAGGGGACGGCCGGGGCGGGCTCTCAGGCGCGCCCCTCCCCCACCACCGGATTCCGCAGCACGCCCAGCCCTTCGATTTCGACCTCGACGACATCGCCGGGCTGGAGGTAGACGGGCGGCTGGCGCGCGAAGCCCACACCCGGCGGCGTGCCGGTCAGCACCACGTCGCCGGGCTCGAGCGTCATCGTCGCCGACAGGAACGCGAGCAGCGCGGGGATCGAGAAGACGAACTCGTCCGTGTTCGAGTGCTGCATCTCCTCGCCGTTGAGCCGCAGGCGGATGTCGAGCGCGCCGGGATCGGGCACCTCGTCGGCGGTCACCAGCGCCGGCCCCATCGGCGCGAACGTGTCGCACGACTTGGCGCGCACCCATTGCCCGTCGAGCTTCTGGAAGCCGCGGGCGCTCACGTCGTTCGCGTTCAGGTAGCCGCACACGCACGACAGCGCGTCGGCCTCGGACAGGTCCCTCACCCGGCGCCCGATCACCACGCCCAACTCGGCCTCGAAGTCGATGCGCTCGTCGCCGGCCGGCAGGACGATCGGCGCGCCGCTGCCAACGACCGACGTCGGGAACTTCGCGAAGATCACCGGCGAGGTGGGCACCTCCATCTTCGCCTCGCGCGCGTGGTCGCGGTAGTTCAGGCCGACGCACACGACCTTGCCGGGACGCGGCACGGGAGCCAGCACCTCGACGTCCGGCAACCGCCACGACACGCCAGACTCCCGCAGGGCCGTCAGACGCCCGGGGTCCTGGAGCACGAGTTCGTGAATGCGCCGGGCGCGAGCGTGCCACGGGCCGTCGATGTCGCACCAGTCGAGGTACTCCGGCGGCTGTTGCCCACCGCCGGCGTCGCCCGGTGCGGCGAAGGCCGCGGCGACGTCGATGACCGCGTCGGCCTCTGGCACGAGCACGCCGAGCCGCCACGACGCGGTGCGCCGAGGGTCGAGCCCGGGGGTGGTGAAGGTGAGAAGTCTCATGGGCTTGGGGCTTGGGGCTTGGGGCTTGGGGCCAGCTACACTTGCACGGATGTACGACTACGTTCCCGCCAGGCGCTGGCGCGGCGGGCACTGGATGACCGTCTACACGTGGGCGCGGCCGCGGCGGTTCCCGCGCTTGCCGGCCCCAAGACCTCGCTACTTCGACGTGGCCGAGGACGCCCGCGTGCTGGCGCACTGCCACTGGCAGCACGAGCCCCGCGCGTGCCCGACCGTGCTCGCGCTGCACGGGCTCGAGGGCTCGTCCTCGGCCCACTACATGCGGGGCCTCGCTGACAAGGCCTGGGCGGCCGGCTGCAACGTCGTGCTGCTGAACCAGCGCAACTGCGGCGGCACCGAGGCGCTGTCGCCGCGGTTATACCATTCCGGCCTCACCGCCGATCCGGCCTTCGTCATCCGCGAGCTCATCGAGGTCGATCGCCTGCCGGCCATCGGCGTCATCGGCTACTCGCTCGGCGGCAACCTCACGATGAAGCTCATGGGCGAGTACAACGATTCGGGTCCGGCGCAGGTCAAGGCGGCTTGCGCCGTGTCGCCCACGCTGGATCTCGCCCGCTGCGTGGAGGCCCTGGAGCGGCCCGCGAACCGCATCTACCAGTGGAACTTCGTGCGGAACCTGAAGGCGCGCATGCGCCGCATGGCCGCCGCCTGGCCGGGCTGCTTCGACCTCCGCCCGATGCGCGCGGTCCGCACCGTACGGGAATTCGACGACGTCTACACCGCGCCGCACCATGGCTTTGCCGGCGCGGCCGACTACTACCGCCGGGCCTCCGCGATGCGTGTGGCCGGCGGCGTGCGCATCCCGACACTGGTGCTCAGCGCGCGCAACGACCCCTTCGTCCCTCCGGAGCAGTTCGACGATCCGGCCATGGCCTGCAATCCCGCCATCACACGCGTCCTCACCGACGACGGAGGACACTGCGGGTTCGTCGAGCAGGCGACGGATCGGGGCGACGGCTACTGGGCCGAGCGGGTGGCCATCCAGTTCCTGCTGGGATGGATGACGTGAGGATCGCCCGGGTGGCGCGCGCGGGGTACTGGCGTGGCGTCCAGGCGCGACCTGGCCTGTCTCCACTGGCGGGTCCCCGGCAGGGTGCCGAGTAGCCGGCACGGCTGGGGTGTATCCCGCGGTGTGCACGGCAAGTGTCGGCAAGTGACTCACAGGAACCGACATCTGCTCTGCTCTGCTCTGCTCTGCTCTGCTCTGCTCTGCTCTGCTCTGCTCTGCTCTGCTCTGCTATTCGCTTGCCGGTTTCTCGGCGGGTCGTGTCTCAGTAGTGCATCAACACCGCAGGACTCACGCCCGATTCGTGTCGCTCACTGGCATCTCTATTGCGCGCTCGGGATAATGACGTGTCGCTGTGTCTGAACGTTGCCGAGGCCGTGGCGTCTCCGATTTGATCCTGGAGATCTGTCCCGGATCGCCCTCGATGGTCAACGACATCAGAAGGAAGGAGCGGACGCCCGTGACGACGAACGAAATGGCCTTCCTACCACTGGTGTTGCTGGCACTGCTCGCAGCGGGGCCGAACGCCGCCCTCGACGCTCAGCAGGTACCCGAT
>JBDIBB010000226.1:0-4713 GCA_039812685.1 Vicinamibacteraceae bacterium | reverse complement strand
GCGCTCGAGACGGTGCTGCGGCAGTTGCTCGACACGATCGGCGCCGGCGCGTTCGCGGTGGCCGAAGACCGCCGGGCCTGCTGGTCGTGCGAGTTCGCGCGCGCCTGCCATGCCCTCGACCCCGCCGCGCCCGGGTCGGACGACTCCGGCGCGACGCGTTCGACGCAGAAGCTGGAGAACCCCGTGAACACGATCCTCGACGCCCTGCGGAAGCTGCGCAGCCATGAGTAGCCGGACGATGCCGCGCGATGCGGCCGCACGCGAACGCCTGGTGACGCAGTTCGATCGGAACCTGCTCGTGGAAGCGGGTGCGGGCTCGGGGAAGACCTACAGCCTCGCCGCCCGGATGGCCGCGGGCATCGCCGCCGGGGCCTTCAGCGTCGAGCGCATGGCGGCCGTCACCTTCACGCGCAAGGCCGCGGCCGAGCTGCGGGGCCGCTTCGGGCTGGCGCTCGAGGAGCGGCTGCGCGCCGCGCCGCCGGCCGCCGAGCGCGAGCGGCTCGAGGCGGCGCTGTCGGGCATCGAGCGCCTGTTTGCCGGCACCATCCACGCCTTCTGCGCCCACCTGCTGCGCGAGCGGCCCGTGGACGCCGACCTGGCGCCGGGCTTCACCGATCTCGACGAGGTGGAGAACGCCCGCCGGCAGCAGCAGGCGTGGCGCGACTACGTGGCGATGGCGCGGGCGAGCGGCGCCCGGCCGGTGCTCGATCTGCTGGCTGCGGGCGTACGGCCCAGCGATCTCGACAACGCCTTCGCCACGATCTGCGAGCACGAGGACGTGGAGTTCGACCACGGCGACGGCGCGCCGCCCGACTTCGACGAGACGCTGCGCCGCGTCGAGCGCTTCTGGTCGGAACTGGCGCAGCTGAAGCCGCCGGCCTTCCGCAACGACACCCTGTGCCGGGCACAGCAGAAGTACGACGAGTTCGACGGCCGGCTCAATATCGTCACGCGTCACGGACGGATCGCGGGGCTCGCGCGCCTGCTGATCTTCTGGGGCAATACCGAAGTCACCCAGGTCTGGTGGAGCCAGCGCGTCGGCCGCGACCCGTCGTTCGGCGCGCGCGCCAAGGCGCTCGCCGACAGCTTCCGGGCCGACAGCGTCGCGCCGTTCCTCACCCAGTGGCGCGCCTACGTCCACCGGCTCTCGCTGGACGTCCTCGACGAGGCGCGGCGGGAGTACGCGGCGGCGCGGCGGCGGCAGAACGTCGTCAACTACGTCGACCTCCTGCAGCACACCGTGGCGCTGCTGCGCGACCGCGCCCACGTGCGGCATGCGCTGCAGCAGAAGTACCGCTGGCTGTTCGTGGACGAATTCCAGGACACCGATCCCCTCCAGGCCGAGATATTCCTGATGCTCGCGGCCGACGAAGCCACCGTCGGGCCGGCCGCGGCCCAGACCGCTCCGCCGTGCGATCCGTTCGCGCTCCCCCTCCGTCCCGGCGCCCTCTTCGTCGTCGGCGACCCGAAGCAGTCGATCTATCGTTTCCGCCGGGCCGACATCGACACCTACCTGCGCGTGCGCGAGCGCATCGAGCGGACAGGTGGTGAAGTTCTGTCGCTCACGGCGAACTTCCGGTCGCAGCCGGGCGTCTGCGCGCTGGCCAACACCGTCTTCCCGCCCCTGTTCGCGCGGTTCGCGCTGCCCCACTCGCCGGCCTTCGAACCCCTCGACCCCGTGCGGCCGAGCGCCGGCGAGCGCGATACGGCGTGCGTGGCGAGGTTGACGGTGCCGGCCGACGGCACGTCGATCGATCGCGTGCGCCAGGAGGCGGAGCGGATCGCTGCCTTCATTCATGGCGAGGTCGTGGCCGGGCGCCGGCGGTACGGCGACTTCCTCGTGCTGACGCGGTCCACGCCCCGGCTGGGCGTGTACGCCGAGGCGCTGGATGTGCTGGAGGTTCCCGTGGAGGTCAGTGGCGCGGGCGCCTTCCGCCTGTCGCCCGAGGTGCGCGCGCTCGCGCTGCTGCTGCGCGCGCTGGCCGATCCGCTGGATGCTGTGTCGCTCGTCGGCGTGCTGCGTGGGCCGCTGTTCGGGCTGAGCGATCCCGAGCTGTTCCAGTTCCGGCAGGCCGGCGGGCGGCTCGAGCTCGCTGCCCCGCTGCCAGAGGCGCCCGACGCGGCGACGGCGACCGAGCTCGGTTGGCGATACGGACCCGTGCTGCCCGCGATGCGGCGGCTGCACGCGATGCTCGACACCACGCGGCGGCTGCCGCTGGCCGCCGCGGTGCACGCGATGCTTGAGACCACCGGCTGGCTCGCGCTGGCGAGCGTCACGCCGGGCGGCGCGCGCGCGGGGCACCTGCTGCAGGCCGTGGATCACGTGCGCCAGGTGGCCGAGGACGGCGGTGGCCTGTTTGCGGCCGCCAGCGCGCTCGATGCTGAGGAGAGCGCGGAGGAGGTCGAGGCCTTTCCGCTGCGCCCGGGACGCCGCGATGTCGTCCGGCTGATGAACCTCCACAAGGCCAAGGGCCTCGAGGCGCCCGTCGTCTTTCTCGCCGACGCCGGGCACGCGTTCCAGTTCGCCACCACCGTGCGCATCGTCCGTGAGGGCGGCCGCGCGCGCGGCTACCTGCGCATCGTCCGGGCCGTCGCCGACAAGCCGTGGCTCACGACCCTCGTCGGCGAGCCGGTGGACTGGGCCCGGCACGAGCAGGCGGAGCGCCCCTATCGGGAGGCCGAGAAGCTGCGGCTGCTCTACGTGGCCGGCACCCGGGCGAGGGATCTCCTGGTGGTGTGCCGGATCGACGATCCGCGCAAGAACAAGGCGTGGGGCGCGTTCGAGGCCTACCTGCGGCCGATGCCGGAATTGCCCATTCCGGGCGTGCAGGAGGTGGCCCGGCGCCAGGCGCCGGATCTGTCGGCCGCCGCGCGTCGCGACGCCGAGGCCGGGCGCGGGCGCCGTCACGCGCGCGCCGTGGCGCCATCGTGGGCCCTCGTGACGCCGAGCGGCCTGAAGGCCGTCCAGCCCGAGCCGGCGGTGGGCGATGCCGCGACCACTGCGGCGCAGGATTCGGGCGCCGGGGGTGGTGCCGATGCCGGCGCCGCGTGGGGCGCCCTCGTCCACGGCCTGCTCGAGCACGCCATGCGCCATCCCGGCGCCACGCGGGCCGATCTGGAGCGGCTCGCGCGCTGGCTCACGCTGGAGCAGCCCGCGTTACGGGCCGTGGTGTCCGAGGCGGTCGAACTGGTGGAGGCCGTGACGCGGGCGCCGTTCTGGGCCGAGGCGAGGGCTGGTGGCGAGGTGCACGCCGAGGTGCCGTTTGCGGTGAGGGTGGAGGCCGGCACGTCGATCCCGGGTGTTGCCGTGGTCGAGAGACCGACGGTCCTGCGCGGCGTCATCGACCTCGTGTACCGGGCGGCCGATGGCTGGCGCATCCTCGACTACAAGACCGATCGGCTGGAGGGCGTGGAGGATCCGGACGCCGAACTGCGGCGGCGGCGGTACGGGGCGCAGCTTGCGAGCTACGCGCGCGCCTGGCAACACGTGAGCGGCGCAGCGGTGTCGGCGCCGAGCCTGGTGGCGCTGCGCGAGATGCGGATTGTGCCGGGCGAGTGAGCCGCCGTGGTCATCACGCCGGGGGGGACGCGCGCTCCGGAGCAGGCCGTGTTGGTCCGCTTCCCTCCCTCGCCTCCTCTCACTCCCTCTCGAATCCCTGGCTGCTGAACTTCAGGGCCTTTCCGTTCTCGGTCACCGTGCGAACCACCTGCTCTGATGCCCCGTCTGGTATCTGCGCCTCAATGCGAGGAAGCGCCGGACGGCGTCCAGCAGATCCTGCAGCTGCGACCTGTGGACAACGAGGAACGTCAACGTGTTCCGGTAGAGCCGGGGCGCCGTCCCCCTGCTCTCGAAGATGGCCCGGGCGGCCGCTTCGGCCGGTGCGCTGCCGTCCTTCGCATACGGATGGTCGATCCCGAGCACGACGAGCCTGGCATCGGTGTCGTCGGGGACGTCCTGCCCGGACTGCGGCAGCGCGTGAACGCGGCTGAAATCGCCCGCCTTCCGCAGGTCGGCGCGCAGACGCGGGTCGACCTCCTGCGCCACCGGGTCCGGGATGGGATCGCGCCTGAGCTGCTCGGCGCGGTCTTCAGCCATCTTCGTGACGGTCGGCTGCGTGGAGTACCAGTAGCGCGCCGAATCCTGATACAGGTACGTCGCCGCCGCGCTCAGGCGCCGGAGCGCGTCGCCGAAGATGCTGGGCGACTCCCCGGGTATCACGCATCCGAGCTTGATCTGGCGATCCTCGATGCCGCGGTTGGCGGCCGTCGCCGTCGGCGCCGATCCCAGGTAGATCGTGCGGGCCACGCGGCGGCAGGCCGCGAACTTCCCGAGGTTGGGCACCTCGCCATCCAGCCGCAGCGGTAGCGCGGACGGGCCATCCACATCCTTCTCGATCACCGGCACCCAGTTGTCCGAGAGGTGCCGCGTGAGCTCGAACTGGACGCGCCAATCGTCGATCGGAGTGTTCGCCGGCAGGATCAGCAGGTTGCGGTCGCCCTTCTCCCACAGGCTGTGGATCACGGCGGCCATGAGGCGCAGCACGCCGCGCGGGCGCTGGAACTTCACCAGCGTCGACCAGTCGCTGTGGAGCCGGTCGAACACCTCCGGGTGAATCGGATGCGCGGCCTTGAGGCGCGTCTCGTACTCCGGATCGCGCGCCTCGGGCGGGAACTCCTGATGCTGCGTCCGGTACAGATCGGAGAACGCGCGCG
>JBDIBB010000225.1:0-4757 GCA_039812685.1 Vicinamibacteraceae bacterium | reverse complement strand
CGGGCCCAGGAACACGTCACCGGTCGAGGCACGCCGGCTCCGCAGCACCACATGTCGCTGTCCCATGGCTCCTCCTCGTGTGCCCCGACGATCGGGGTGGCGTTGCCCGGTCCCAACCGGCGTCGCACGTCGTCTGCGGCCAGTGTCGCGCCGTTCGCTGCGCACGGCCGTCGGTCAACCCGCGCGATGCGGCTGCCGACGGCGGTGTCAGGCGCGAAGAAGTCGAACGTGCAGCCCGCCGTCATGTCGGTGGGCCGGCCCCGGCCGGGGTTGCCGGGGTCTGCCTCCCACTGCGTCACGCGCACCCGCAGCGACGGGGCGCCGTGCAGCGCCACGTGCAGGTCGCGGTGCGGCAACAGGACGATGTCGGGGACTGCCATCCTTGGCTCGTTCGCCCGAGTTGCAGGTCACCCCCGGGACGGCAGGCCGCCGGCCGGCAACTGGTGACCAACGGTCGGCGGCCGACAAGCCGCCCTCCGTCGCAAACTGAACGCCGACACGGCCGCGAGCCGCGACGCACCCAGATGCCGCACGCCAGGACCCCTGTCCACCACCGAACCGACTCTGCTGTGAAAGAGTGGTCATCCTACGCCCAATGGTGACTCGAGGTCAACAGCACTGCGCCCACTGCGCCCACGGCGATGCTGCGACGCACCCCGCGGCCCTCGTGCAAGCCGTACCGGGTGGTTCCGGCCCTGCGGCTGGCGGTCCTGTCGGCACGACTGTGAACAAGATCGCGAGTGCGCTCGTCATGGAATCCCGGCACCGGGCAGGCCGACATCACCGTGAATCGTGGCTGGCGTCAGTGACTCCACGGCACTTGACGCTCATGGCGGCCGGGGCGCCGCAGGCACACGCATCTGATTTCAGACGAGGGACGAGGTATGCGCAGGACGATGGCATACAGCGCGGCAGCGATCGGCGTGATCGGATTGGCGGCAGCCAGTCTGGCGGCCTGGGTGCACGCCAGCGGGTTGCCCCGATACCCTGTCGAGCCCGTCGAGGTCCGGCTGGAGGCGACGCCGGCCCGCGTGGCGCGCGGCCGTGACCTGGTGTCGATGTTGTGCGTCAGTTGCCACATGAACCCGACTACCCGTACGTTGTCCGGCAAGCGGTTGCTCGACAACCCGCCTGAGTTCGGTGTCGTGTACGCGGCGAACATCACGCGTCACATCGATCGCGGCATCGGTCGGTGGACCGACGGCGATCTGCTGCGCCTGCTCCGCACCGGCGTGCGACCCGACGGGCGCTACACGCCGCCCTACATGCCGAAGTTGCCGCGCGCCGCCGACGAAGATCTGGCGGCTGTCGTGGTCTTCCTGCGATCTGACGATCCGCTGGTGGCGCCCACCGACGTGGTCACGCCGACCTCACAGGAGAGCTTCCTCACGAAGGTCCTCGCGCGCACGGCCTGGGCTCCGCTGCCCTACCCGAGGGTTCCCATCCTGGCACCAGGCGCGTCGGATGCCGTAGCGCGTGGCCGCTACCTGGCCAACGATCTCCTCGACTGCTACGGCTGTCACTCGGCTGACTTCAAGACCGTGGACCCGCTCCAGCCAGATCGCTCTGCCGGTTTCTATCAGGGCGGCAATCGCCTGCTCGACGCCGAAGGCCATGAGATCCACTCCGCCAACCTCACGCCAGATCGGGAGACTGGCATCGGGGCCTGGAGCGACGGGGACTTCGTGCGGGCCCTGACCGGGGGGCTGCGGCCGGATGGCTCGACGATCCGCTATCCGATGCTGCCGTACGCGGCGCTGTCGGACGAGGATGCGCGGGCCATCCACGCGTACCTCCGCACGCTCGCGCCAGTGGCGAAGGCGAGGCCGGCGGCGCCGGCTCCGGCGGCCGCGCAGGCGGCATCAGAGGGTGAGCGCATCTACCTGGCTCGCGGATGCGTGGCGTGTCACGGCCGTCAGGGCAACGGGGTGTACGACCTGCGCCGTGCTGTCGTGAAATACCAGACCGACGAGGCGCTGGCGGCCTTCATCCGCGCTCCCCGCCAGGCGGTGCCGGACATCGCGATGCCGGCGTTCGACGGCATGATCTCCGACGACGAAATGGTGCATCTCGTGGCCCACGTCAGGCGGTTGCAGCTCCCGCAAGAGGCCATGCACTGACGTGGCGCCGAACCAGCCGGGTGTGGCGGGCCGCCGGGCAAGTGCAGACCCGTCCGACCCGGCTCGTGCGGTACGCGCCGTCGCAGTTGCGCGACGCCGCGCGCGTCGACGGGGGCCTCAGGCGGTGTGCACGTTCGCACCGAGGGTGCGCAGCCGGTCGACCAGCTGCGCGTAGCCGCGCTCGATGGTCTCGAGCGGCTCGATGCGGCTCTCGCCCTCGGCCACCAGCGCCGCGGCCACCAGGGCCATGCCGGAGCGGATGTCGCGGCTGTCGAGCGGCTTGCCCCGCAGCGCCCGCGGTCCGGTCACGATCAGCCGGGAGGAAGAGTTCCTCGAGGCCGGGTCCGGCCAGCACGACATCCAGCGGCAGGCCGCTGCTGACATGGACGAATGGCATCACGCGCGTGCGCCGGAGGAAGTCGTCCCCCACGCCGAACCGGGGCGCGAATCCGGCGCCCGCGAGCAGGCGCGTCAACTGCTCGGGCTCCTCCGGGATCAGTCGTACGGTGACGTCGATATCGGCTGTCATCCGCGGCCGGCCCCAGATGGCCACCGCCTGCGCGCCGAAGAGGTACCACGCCGCGCGCGCGCGGCCGAACACGGCCGCCAGCGAAGCGAGCAGGTCAGCGGGAAGGGATGATGGCGACGGCACGAAGGGCCTCGGCGACGCGCGCGTGGACGGCCAGGTCCTCCTCGCGAGACCGGCCGTCGGGCCACTCGGGGCGCAGGGCCCGGACGTGAAGGCGCAGGGCCTCGGCAACCGCCAGCGCCTCGCCGGCTGACATGGTCTGCTTCCGCTCGGCCCAGAAGGCGGCCTTCGACTCGGCCACGGCGCTCCAGTCGCGCCCGACGAAGGCCCGGATGTCTTCCGGATTCACGGCCGGATCTTAGCACCGCCGTGCAGTCGCCCTGCTTCGTCGGCGCGTCGCCTGTGCGGAAGGGAGGACACGGCCGCAGGGTCTCCATGGAAACACCGCCGGTCCGGCAAGCGGACACGGAACCGGGCGCCCTCGCCGGGAGCAAGGGCAGTCGACGGGGGCCTCAGGCGGTGTGCACGATCGCACCGAGGGCGCGCAGCCGGTCGACCAGCTGCGCGTAGCCGCGCTCGATGGTCTCGAGCGGCTCGATGCGGCTCTCGCCCTCGGCCACCAGCGCCGCGGCCACCAGGGCCATGCCGGAGCGGATGTCGCGGCTGTCGAGCGGCTTGCCCCGCAGCGCCCGCGGTCCGGTCACGATCAGCCGGTGCGAATCGCAGAGGAACAGGTCGGCGTTCATGCCGCTCATCTGCTCCAGGGCGAAGAGCCGCAGCTCGTACATCCAGTCGTGCACGAGCGTTCGCCCATCTGCCTGCGTGGCCAGCACGGTCACCAGGCTGACGAGATCGCTGGGGAAGCCCGGCCACAGCCCCGTGGTGATCGAGCGAACGGCGGTCAGCCGCGACGGCCGCACGGTGAGCTGCGTGCCGGCGACATCCAGATCCACGCCCAGTCGCCGCAGCACCGCGACAATCGGTTCGAGGTCGATGGGGCGCGCGCCGCCCACGACGATTTCGCTGCCGGTGATCGCGCCGAGCACCGCCCAGCTGCCCGCCTCGATGTAGTCGCCGTCGAGCCGGTGCGTTGCCCCCCGCAGCCTGGCGCCGCCGTGCGCGCGCAGCGTGGACGTGCCCGCGCCCTCCACGGGCGCGCCAAGCGCCGTGAGGAAGCGGCAGAGCTCCGCGACGTGCGGTTCGCACGCCGCGTGGCGGATCTCGCTGACGCCGGGCGCCGCCGCCGCGGCTAGCAGCGCGGTCTCGGTCCCCGTGACCGAGGCTTCCTCGAGGTACATCGACGCCGGCCGCAGGCCTTCGGGCGCCTCGAGCACGTAGCCGGTGTCGGCGCGGCGGCCGCGGACGCCGAGGGCCTCGAGCGCCTGCAGGTGCGTCGCGATGGTGCGGCGCGTGGGGAAGTCGCCGCCCGGGGGCGCCAGTTCGACCCGGCCCGTGCGTGCCAGCAGCGGGCCCATGAGGAGCACGGAGCCGCGCAGGCGGCCCACGAGGACCGGATCCGGCACGCTGCTGCTCACCTCGGCGCAGCGGATCCGCAGTCTCGATCCGCCCGTGTCCTCGACGTCGGCGCCGAGCTGCCGCAGCAGCTGCAGCATCACCTCCACGTCACGGATGCGGGGCAGGTTGTCGATCTCGCACCAGTCGGCGGTGAGCAGGCAGGCGGCGAGGATGGGCAGCGCGGCGTTCTTGTTGCCGCCGACGTCGACGCGCCCCGCCAGCTTCGCGCGTCCCTGGACGATCAACGTGGACATGGGAGCCGCCGATCTCCGCGCTCAGTGCTCGCCCATCACGACGATTTCGCGCCGCAGCGTCACGCCGAACCGCTCGTGGACGGTGCGCTCGACGAGGGCAACCAGATCCAGGATGTCGGCGGCCGAGGCGCCGCCGGTGTTCACCAGGAAGTTCGCGTGTATCTCCGAGACCATGGCGCCGCCGACGCGCGCGCCCTTCAGCCCTGCGCGGTCGATGAGCGCCCCGGCCGACCACGGGACATCCGGTGGCACGCGGTCACGCGTGGGATCCGGGTTCTGGAAGATGCACCCGGCGCTGGGGAGGTGCAGCGGCTGCGTGCGCTTGCGAAACGCAAGCGA
>JBDIBB010000224.1:0-4876 GCA_039812685.1 Vicinamibacteraceae bacterium | reverse complement strand
TCGCACCGCATCGCGGCCGTACGTCGATCGCGCAACCCGGCAGGCCGGCACGTTCTCCACGCGGACCACGAGGTTCACTCGGTCCGAGACGAAGGGCTCCGTGGCCTTGTGATCCAGGTGGAGGAGTTCGAACGGGTGTATCGCTTGTACCGGGACCTGGTGTTCCGGCACGCGGTGCGTGTCACCGGTCGCCACGCCGTCGCCGAGGAGATTGCGGGCGACGCGTTCCTTGCGCTCTTCGAGCGGCGCGCCGAAGTGACGCCGGCCATGCTGCCCGGGTGGCTCATCACCTTCGCCAAGCGCCGGGCCATCGACCACTGGCGTCACCGTGAGGTGGAACAGCGCCACGAAGCGGCGGCGCCCGCGATGGAGGCTGTCCACCCGTCTGCGGCGCCAGAGCTCTGGCTGGACCGCGTCAACGGCCTCAAACCCGTGCACCGTGCGTGCCTGGTCCTGCGATACGTCCACGGCATGGAGCGAAGCGAGATCGCGGCGCGTCTCGGGCTGACCGAGACGCAGGTGAAGGGGCTGCTGCAGTACGCCCGTGAACTGGTCCGGAAAGCTCTGGGGGTGCCGGCATGACCACCTTCGATCGCCCGCGCGACATCGAGGTCGACGAGGCGGCTGTGTTCGACGCGGTCCAGGCGCAGATGGCGGCAGTCGCACGGCGTCTGGGACCCTGTCCGTTGCCCCAGCACCTGCAGGACGCCCACGGCGGCCACCTGGACGAAGCCCAGACGCGCTCGGTGCTCGCCCACGCCGCAGCGTGCCCCATGTGCCAGGTCCTGGTCGAGGTCGCCATGGAAGGGATGGCGGACGCGCCGGACGAGGCGGAGCGACGCCGTCTCGACGCCCGGATCGCGGCCGCCACGACCAACGCCGGCACGCACGGCGGTCCACTGCCCGTCGGCCAGGCCTGGCGCTGGGGGGCGCTCGCCGCCCTGTCTGCTGCGGCGATCGTCGCGTTGGTCGTGCTCCCCCCCGGTCGTTGGCGCATCGCCACACCGCAGCCGCCGGGCCCGCCGGCGCGGCCCGCCGCACGCGTGATCCTGCGGCCCCCCACGATGCTTCTGGCTGAGCGGCTGGAGACGGGCGGCATGGGACTCGCCTCCCTGTCGTGGCGGGGCGACGCACTCGGCATCCCGCGATGGCCGGCCTTCGACGCCGCGTGCCGGGCCTTCGACCGCGGCGAGTTCACCGACGCCGAGCGCCGCCTGGTCGCCGTCACCACCAGCACGCCCGCGCTCGGCGATGCGTGGCTGTTGCTCGGCATCTCGCGCCTGCTGCTCGGGCATCCCGCTGACGCGATCGCGCCGTTGACACGAGCCCGCGATGCGCTGGGTGGCGCTGCTCGAGACGATGCGAGCTGGCACCTCGCGGTGGCGCTGCACGGCGCAGGACGCGACGGGGAGGCGCGCGTGCTGCTCGACGCCATGTGCGCCAGTCGGTGGGCGCGCGCCGCGATGGCGTGCGTGGCACTGGGCGAACTCGAGGGGCAGTAGCGGTGCTGGGCCATCGGGGCGCGGCTCGCTGGCTGGTGTGCGCGCTGGCCCTCGGATCGCCGTGGCTTCCGCCGGTCGCGGGCGCTCAGCCAGAGGGCCGCGGTGCCCCCGCGCATCCCGCGGCAACCCGGGACCAACAGGCCACGAGTCCAGGGCCGGGCCATGCGGCCTTCTCCGCGGCGCTGCGCCTGCTCGCCGCCAACGACCACGACGATGCGAAGCGGCACTTCGAGCAGGCCCTGCGGGTTGCCGACGCGACCGGCGACACGCGACTGGCGGCGGGGTGTCATCGCGGGCTCGGCCTGGTGGCCGCGGCGCAGGGCCAACAGGACCTCGCGGTCCGGGAGCAGCGTCTCGCGCGGGAGTTGTTCGTCCAGGTGGGCGACCACCGCCATGCCGGGGCCAGCGCGCAGAGCCTGGGCACGGCGCTCTACTGGCTTGGCCGCCGTGACGAGGCACGCGAAGCCTGGCAGGCCGCCCTCGACGACTACGCGACCGTGGACGATCGCGCCCAGCAGGCATCGGTTCTGTACAACCTCGCCTTCGTCGCGGCAGATGCGGATGAGCGACGGCGACTGCTCGATCGCGGACTGCCGCTCGCGCAGGAGGCCGGCAGCCGGCCGCTCGAAGGCCAACTGCTGGCGGCCCGATCGGATCTCGCGTTCGCGCGCGGCGACTACCGTGCCGCCTACGACGACGTGGTCCACAGCATCGCGGTGCTCGGCGAGGCCGGCAGTGGGACGAGGAAGGGGCTCGCGCACGCCTACACCAGCCTGGGTCGTCTCTATCGGGCGCACGCGCAGTTCGAGGCAGCGATTGCCGCCTATGAACGCGCCCTCGAGATCGGCCGGGACGCCGGCGACCCGTTCGCCCAGGCACAGGCCGCGCGCGCCCTCGCCATCGCCCACGAGTACCTCGGCCGCCAGGACGAGCGCCGTGAGTACCTGACCCTGTCGCTCGATCTGATGCGGCGGACATCACTGGTCACCGAGCAATACTTCGCAGAGGTCCACCTGGCGGACTACCTCGTGGACAGCGGTAGTCTCTCCGCGGCCTTCGAGATCCTCGACCGGGTCGCGGCCACCGACTGGGGCCGCGGTAGCGAGTGGACGCAGAACACGCTCGCGCGGGCCCGGCTGGCCGCGGGCGACGCCGCGGGGGCCATCGAGCCGGCGACGCGTGCAGTCGAACTCTCGCGCCGGGCCGATGATGTCGAACGGCTGTTCCATGGGCTGCAGACGAGGGCGCAGGTGCATCTGGCGCTCGCGCGATACGAACAGGCGCTGGCCGATGCACGCGATGCGCTCGATCTCGTCGAGCAGCTCCGGCAACGCCTCGTCCCGCACGACTACATGAAGCGCGGCTTCATGGACCGGTTCACGGTGGTCTTCGGACTGGCGATCGAGACCCTCGAGGCCCTGGAACGACATGCGGAGGCCATCGACGTCACCGAGCAGGCCCGCGCCAGGGCCATCGGCGACCTCCTCATGGCGCGTCGGGTCCAGCGGCAGCCCGAGCCGTTGCCGCCCACGCCAGCCGCGATGCCGGCCTCGGCGTCGGACGGGCCCGCCGCCAGGAGGCCGGTCACGACCCGCCGCGCCGCGAACACACGCGACACGCAGCCGCCACAGCCGCGGCCGCCTGCGCTCGCCGACGACCTGCCGAGCCACGCGCTCGCCCCGCCCGGCACGTTCGGCGACTTCTCCCGGGCGGCGGCGTTCTGGCAGGCCGCCGTCCTCACCTACTGGGTCGGCGAGACGGTAACCTGGATCTGGGTGATCACGCCGGCGGGCGAGGTCGCTTCGGCGCGAGCCGAGATCGGCAAGACGGCCATGGCCGCGCTCGTCAGGCGGGTCTGGCAGACGCGAGACGCCGCCGGCGACGCCCCTTCGCGCGGACGGCGCGGGGCGCGGTCGCCGGCCACGCGCGAGCTCCACCGCCTGCTGATCGCGCCGGTTCGCCACATGCTGTCGACGACGCGTGTACAGCGCCTGATCGTCGTCCCGCATGGCCCGCTCTCGGCCCTGTCCTTCGCGGCCCTGCAGGACGAACACGGACGCTACCTGCTCGAGGACTACACCGTGTCGTACTCGCTCGCCGGGTGGATGCTGGCGAGCGCGATGGAGGCGCCGCCCCCTTCGCCCGTCACGGACTACCTGCTCGCGGGCGCGCCCGCACGACTGCCGGCGGTCGAGCAGGCGCGGGTGCTGACGTCCCTGCCAGGCACGCGGCGCGAGCTCTCACGCCTGGCGTCGCAATTGCGGAGCACTCCGACGGCACGTGTCACGCGGATGGTCGCCTCCGAGTCGAGGTTCCGCGACGAAGCCGCGCGCGCAGACGTGCTGCACCTCGCGACGCACGGCGTGATGAACGACGAGGCGCCGCTCGACTCGTTTCTCGCCTTCGAGGCACCTGCAGGCGGAGGCCCCACGGCTGACGACGGGCGCCTGACGGCGCGCGAGGTGTACGACCTGGATCTGCGGGCGCGGCTGGTGGTGCTCAGCGCGTGCCGCAGCGGCCTGGGGCGCTCGAGCGGAGATGGACTCCTGGGCCTGGCGCGCGCGTTCTTCGCTGCGGGCGCACGCTCGTTGGTCGCTACCCTGTGGGACGTCGCGGACGAGCCGGCCGCGCACCTGATGCCGCGTTTCCATGCCCTGGCCGGCGGCGGCACGCCGGTCGCCGACGCGTTGAGGACGTCGCAGCTCGAACTGCTCCGCGACCTGCGGGCCGGACGCGTGATCGTCGAGGGCCGACGCGGGCCCGTGCCGCTGCCCGAACATCCGGCGCTGTGGGCCAGCTTCGTCGCGATTGGAGTTCCGTGAGTCACGCGTGACGCCAGGCACGCCCCGGCGCGACACTGCGGTACGGAGTCTCCGTCAGTATCCCAGCGGCGCGGCCGATCCCCACGCGATGCGCGCGGATGAGACCACGCCTGCCCGGCCCGCGCGGGTGATGGCCTCGGCCACCGCACCGCAGCGAGATGCCGCGGTCGAGGAAGGCCCCCAGCCGCTGCCGGCGTCTCTTCCGTCACCTGCCACACGTCCGTGATCCGGATGACAGCGCCAATTGCAACCTGCCGGCGGCCGGATCGCCGGCGCCACGAACCGCCGCGCTGGACACGAGGCCACCTGCAGGAGGACGATCCGTGCCCTCACATCCGCGACCCGGCGCCGTGGTGCGCGCCATCCTGTCGGCCTTCGCCGTCCTGTGCCCGCTGGCTTCTGCGGAGGCCGCCATCTACACGGTCACCAATACCAGCGACGGCGGGGCGGGCTCGCTGCGGCAGGCCATCCTCAACGCCAACGCGACCACGGGACGCGACACCATCGTCTTCGCCATCAGCCTCGCCCCCGGCGGCGTCGCCACCATCGCCC
>JBDIBB010000223.1:0-5030 GCA_039812685.1 Vicinamibacteraceae bacterium | reverse complement strand
GGCTTCCTCGGCCCGAACGGCGCCGGCAAGACCACGACGCTCAAGCTGCTCATGCAGCTCGTGTATCCCACGTCGGGGCGCGCCGAGATCCTCGGTCGTCCCCTGGGCGATCTGTCGGTCAGGCACCGTATCGGCTACCTGCCGGAGAACCCCTTCTTCTACGACTACCTGACGGCCGAGGAGCTGCTTCGCTACTTCGCGAGCCTGTTCGGTTACGACGCCAGGGAGTGCCGCCTGCGCGCGTCGCGCTGGCTCGACACCGTGCAGATTGGCGCCGAACGCCGGCTGCAGCTCCGGAAGTTCTCCAAGGGCATGCTGCAGCGTGTGGGGATCGCCCAGGCGCTCATCAACGATCCCGAGCTGGTGTTCCTCGACGAGCCGATGTCGGGCCTCGACCCGATCGGGCGCCGCGACGTGCGGACGCTCATCCTCCGTCTGCGGGACGAAGGACGCACGGTCTTCTTCTCGTCGCACATCCTGGCCGACGCCGAGGCGCTCTGCAGCCGTGTGGCCGTGCTCGCGCGCGGGCGGCTGGTGGCCAGCGGACCACTGACCGACATGCTCGCGTTCAGGATCCGGGGCGTCGAGGTGGGCGTCGCCGGGCTCGACGCGGCGGCCGTCGCAGCCCTTCGGCCCGAGCCGGTCCGCACCGTGCCGCTCGGCGACGACCGGTACCTGCTCGACTACGACGAGCGCGTTGGCGTGGCGGAACTGGCGGCCGCCGTCGAGGGCGCTGGCGGTCGCGTCCTGTCGGTCGCCCCGCTGCGCGAGACGCTGGAGGACTACTTCGTGCGGCAGGTGGCGGCTGCCGGCTGGGATCGGATGGCCCCGCGATGAAGACGATCGCCCGCATCGCGCTCAATGCCTTCCGGGAGTCGGTGCGCGACAAGGTGCTCTACAACCTGGTCGCCTTCGCGGTGCTGATGATCGGCGCGTCGCTGCTCATCGGCCAGCTCACCGCGGGCCAGGAGGTCAAGATCATCAAGGACCTGGGGCTGGCGTCGGTGTCGGTGTTCGGCACCTTCATCGCGATCTTCATCGGCATCGGCCTGGTGTCGAAGGAGGTGGAGCGCCGCAGCGTCTACGCGCTCGTCGCCAAGCCGATCTCGCGCGCGCAGCTCGTGCTCGGCAAGTATGCGGGCCTGGCGCTGACGCTGGCCGTCAACGTGGCGGTGATGACGCTCGCTATCTACGCGGTGCTCGCCTGGTGGCAGGCGCAGACGCCGCCCGACGTGCGGGCCGGGTGGGAGGCCCCCGCGCTCGACCCGGCCCTGCTGACGGCCATCGGGCTCATCTACCTCGAACTGCTCGTCATCGTCGCCATCGCCATTGTCTTCTCCTGTTTCTCGAGCGCGCTGCTGTCGGCGGCCTTCACCTTCGGGCTCGTCATCGCCGGGCACTTCTCGCAGGATCTGCGCAATTTCAATCAGGTGGTCGACTCACCCGCGGCGCAGGCGGTGGCACGCGCCCTCTACTATCTGCTGCCGAACCTGTCGTTCTTCGACGTGAAGGCGCGAGTGGTGCACGGCGAGGCAGTCGGGGCGGGCGAGATCGGCCTGGCGGCCGCCTACGCCTGCGTCTACGTGTCGGCCCTGCTGACGCTGGCGGTGTGGGTGTTCTCGCGGCGCGACTTCAAGTGATGCCCGCCAACCGCCTGCGCCCGCCCGTCACGGTGCTCGCGCCGCTCTTCGTCGTGCTCTACGCCGCCTCGGGCGGCCTCAGCGCCCTGCGCGACACCGTGGCGCCCCGCGATGTCGTCCGCGAATCGGTGCTGTACCTGCCATCACCCGCCGTCGTGAGCCGGCTGGCGCTGTCCTACGACGCGCTGGCCGCCGACCTCTACTGGATTCGCGCCATCCAGCACTTCGGCGACACGCGGCTCGCCACGTCGGGCCCGCGCCGCTACGAGTTGCTCTATCCGTTGCTGAACCTCACCACCGCGCTCGATCCGAAGTTCAACATCGCCTACCGGTTCGGCGCCATCTTCCTGTCCGAGGCCCCGCCGGGGGGACCAGGGCGGCCGGATCTCGCCATCGAGTTGCTGAAACGGGGGCTGGAGGCACGGCCCGACCGGTGGCAGTACATGCAGGACATCGGGATGGTGGAATACATGAACCGGCACGACTACCGCGCCGCGGCCGACTGGTTCGAGCGTGCCAGTGACCTGCCGGGCGCGCCGTGGTGGCTGCGATCGCTGGCGGCCAATACGCGGGCGGCCGGCGGAGATCGTGCCGGCGCACGCGCGCTGTGGACCGCGCTGCGCGACGGCGCCGCCGACAACGAGTGGCTGCGCAACGACGCCACGCGGCGGCTGCAGCAACTCGACGCGCTCGATGCCGTGGACGCGCTTCAGCGCATCGTCGACGGGTGGGTGGCGCGCGGGGCGCAGAAACCCTACACGTGGGAGGCCCTGGTCAGGGCCGGCCTGCTGCGCGGCCGGCCGGCCGACGCTTCGGGCACCACGTTCTTCCTGGGCCCCTACACCGGCACCGTGGACGTCGGTGACGAGTCGTCACTGCGGCCCCTGCCGGCCGATCTCGCCACGCCGCGGTCGCGATGATGGATGCCCCGCTGCCGGCGCCGCTGCTCGCGGCCTTCGTCATTCTGCTGGGATGCGCCATCGGCAGCTTCCTGAACGTGTGCATTCACCGCTTGCCGCGCGGCCTGTCGGTGGTCTCGCCTCCGTCGAGCTGTCCCGGCTGCGGCCACCGGATTCGCTGGTACCAGAACGTGCCGGTGCTCAGCTGGCTGCTGCTCGGAGGCCGCTGCGCAGCCTGCCGGATGCCCATCTCCGTCCGGTATCCGATCGTCGAGGCCGCGACCGGCGCGCTGTTCCTCCTCCACGCGCTCGCGATCGGGATCGATCCGCTCCTGCCCGTGCGCCTCGCGTTCGCCGCGGCCATGGTCGTGCTCTTCGCCATCGATCTCGAACACCAGATCCTGCCGGACGTCGTCACGCTGCCGGGCATCGTCGTCGGGTTCGTCGCCTCGTGGTGGCTGCCTCCGGGATGGCAGAGCTCGCTGCTCGGCATCCTCATCGGCGGGGGATTGCCGTGGGCTCTGGCCGAGGTCTACGTCCGCGTGCGCGGCGTCGAAGGGCTGGGCTTCGGCGACGTGAAGATGCTGGCGATGATCGGCGCCGTGCTCGGCTGGCCCCTCATGCTCCTCACGCTGCTCGCCGCCTCGCTGCTGGGAGCCCTGGTGGGCGGCGCCCTGATCCTGACCGGGCGCGGGGATCGGCAGCTGCGCCTGCCGTTCGGCACCTTTCTCGCAGTCGCCGCTGTCGCCGCCGGCCTCTTTGGCCAGCCCGTGGTGGACTGGTACGCCGGCTACCTGAACTGAACGGATCCCGACGTGGATGCTCAGCTGCCCGGCCCCTATCTCTACACGTTCATCGCGATGACAGGCCTGGTGGCCGTCCTGGTGGGCATCCTGCTCGTGGCGCTCTGGCGCTTCAGCGCGGCCGCCCGGGAAGCCCGGCGCGCCACGCGCGAGGACCGCCAGTCGGAGCAGACGTTCGTGACCGGAGCCGTCCAGGACGCGCTCACACGGCTGCGCACCCAGGAGCGGGCGCTCCAGGCCAGGGCCGAAGCCTCCGAGCGTCTCTCCGACACCATCGTCGCCGGCATCACGTCGGGCCTCGTGCTGGTGGACGTGGAGGCACGCGTTCGCATCGTCAACCCGGCCGCGCGACGCCTGCTCGCGCTGGGGCCGACCGAAGGCTCGCCTCTGCTTCGCATCCTGCTCGCGCGTGCCCAGCCGCTGGTGGAGGTCGTCGAGGAAGGCCTGCGGACCCAATCGGCCATCGTCCGGCGGGTGGTGACCGTGCCGGTGCCAGCCGAGGCCAGCGGTCGCACCCTGTCGGACCGCCACTTCGGCGTCACCGTGTCACCGCTGCACAATGCCGACGGCTCGCTGCGGGGCGTCATCTGCCTGTTCACCGACCTCACGAAAGTGGTGGCGCTCGAGGAACAGGTGCGCCTGAAGGAGAGCCTGGCGCGCCTGGGTGAGCTGACGGCCGGCCTGGCCCACGAGTTGCGGAACAGCCTCGCCACCGTCCACGGGTACGCGCGCCTGCTCGATCCCGAAACGCTTGGGCCGCCGCACGATGGCTACGTCCGGGCCATGCGCGAGGAGACGGAAGCCCTGGGCGAGATCGTGACCAACTTCCTGAACTTCGCCAAGCCGGCCCGACTGGTGCTGGCCAACGTCGAACTCCAGCACCTGGTATCGAAGGTGGTCGACGAGATGCGACACGACGCGGCCGCCCTGGGCGGCACCCTCGTCCAGTCGGGACGGTTCGGCGCCGTCGAGGGCGACGAACTGCTGCTGCGGCAGGCGATCAGCAACCTCTGCCGCAATGCACTGGAGGCGTGCGCGGCCTCCGGTATCACGCCCGACATCGTCGTCGAAGGCGAAGCCGAACTCGAGAACGGTCACGCCGTCGTCCGCGTGCGCGACAACGGGCCGGGGTTCCGGCCTCACCCTGCAGACCGGCTGTTCCAGCCCTTCTTCACGACCAAGGCCTCCGGCACCGGGCTGGGGCTGGCCCTCGTCCAGAAGATCGCCGTCACCCACAATGGGCAGGCTTCGGCGGTCAATCAGGCCGAGGGCGGCGCCTCGTTCGAACTGCGCCTCCCACTGGCGACGCACGCGGCCGCATTTACCGCCGAGCGCTGACGATCGCCCGCGCGGCATCCCCCAGTCCAATCACGGCCCGCCGGTAAACGACGAGTACGCGGAATCCGCGCCCATGCCGGCGTGTCATGTGGCAATACCTGCCAGGCCCGCGTCCGGACAGCCAACACGGTTTCGTGGTTTCCCCTGCAATTCCGTGCGGGCGGCGGCACTCGCCGAGCCGGCACCGCGCTTGCCTCCATGACGGCTGGAGGTGCACGGTGCGGAGCAGCCGCTTACGCGTTGACGAGCGCCACGACACGCGAGACCGGGTCGCCGACGGCGGCCCGACGGGTTTCACGCTGGCGGAGACGGTCCTCGCGCTCGGGATTACAGCGACACTCGTGGCCACG
>JBDIBB010000222.1:0-5052 GCA_039812685.1 Vicinamibacteraceae bacterium | reverse complement strand
GGCTGGTAGACGCGGCGGTAGACGTCCACGACGTAGCTGATCGTCATGAACGTGTAGAACGAGATGCCGATGGGCAGTACCACGCGCAGCGTGGTCACCGAGAGATGCCAGCCGAAGAGCGCCGCGAGGTCGTGCAGCGATCCGGCGAAGAAATCGAAGTACTTGAAGAAGCCCAGCATGCCCAGGTTGAAGGCCAGGCTGAGCAGCAGCCACGCGCGGCGTCGCGCCGCGTCGCCGGTGCGCGCGATGGCGCGCGCGCACGTGTAGTCGACGATCGTCGATCCGAGCAGCAGACTGAGGAAGCGCCAGTCCCAGGCGGCGTAGAAGTAGTAGCTGGCGCCGAGCAGCATCACGTTCTGCGCCCGGTGCGGCAGCACGCGGTAGAGCGCGTACACCACCAGGAAGAACGCGGCGAAGTGCAGGGAGTTGAAGACCATCAGCGCGCCAGCCCCGACTCGGCGACGAAGCGCGCCAGCGCGTCGGCCACCACGGCGTGGCCGCGCGCCGTGAAGTGGATGTTCTCCTCGAAGAACAGCCCCGCCGGGTCGGGCTGCGCGCGGAGGATCGGGAGCAGGTCGAGCATCGGCAGGCCCAGCGGCGCCAGCGCCGCGGCGAAACGCTCGGTGGCCGCGTCGCGCCGCAGCGTGCCGCCGGCCGCCTCCACCGTGCGCCGCATGTGGCCGTAGTCGGTGTCGTTGATCTGGAACCGCGCGGGCACGAGGACGAGCCCGACGCGCGTGCCGCGCGCGCCGGCGTCTGAAGCAAGTTGCCGCAGGACGTCGCGCGCCAGCGCGATGCCGCGCGCCACCTCGGCCGGCGGATCGGCCAGATACGTGGCGAGCGGCCGCGAGACGGTGGGCGCCGCCGGCCGCACCCAGTCGATCACCTCGTTGACACGCAGCCGCACCTGCTGCAGCACCATGCTGCGGCGGACCATGCGGCGCACCGCGCCGGTGGCCTCGGCCTGCGCGCGCACGCGCGCCTCGACGCTGGCATCCAACCGCCAGGCGCTGTCGATGGTCTCGATGGCGTCGTTGGCGACGAACACCATCACCAGCAGGACGTCGGGATCCAGCGCGCCCACCACCTCGCGGTAGAACAGCAGTTCCTCCACGGGGCCATACCCCTGCACGCCGCCGTTGATCGCCCGCCAGGTGACGCCAGCCCCCGCCCGCGCATTGAGCCGATCCTCGAGGCCCTGCACGAACGTCTGCGGCTGCGGCACCTGCACGGCCAGCACCAGCGAGTCGCCGAGCACCGCCACGCGCCGCTCGCCGGGCTGCTTCGCGCCGATCTCCGGCCCGCGGACGCCCTGGCGGTTGATGGCGATGTCGGTGGCGAACTCCGAGGTGGCGAAGCGCGTGCGCGCACCCGGCTGCAGCCGGTGGCCGACGCGCGGATCCTGCATGAACAGGCGCTGGAAGGCCGGCGCGGCCTCCGATCCGCCGGCGGCGCGCATCCCGAACTCGAAGGCGAGGAACTGGGCGGCGAAGACCGCGAGGATCAGGAGCAGGCGGCGCACGGCAGGGTGGAGCCCAAAGCAGGAATCATACGCGATCGGCGGAGGATTCCTCCTGCTGCGGCTCCGGGTCTGGCGCGTCCGCCGTCTCGTCGGGCACGGCCGCGACCACCTCGCCGGCCATCTCGGAACTCTCCTCGACTGTGGCCGGCGACCAACGCCGGCGCAGGTGCGTCCCCACGCGCCGCAGCACGTCGCGCTCCTCACGGCGGTAGAACCCCACCGCGAGCAGACACAGTGGATAGCTCACCAGCACCGTCGTGCCGTGCAGCAGGAGCGCCACCGGCACGGGCAGCGACGAAGGCACGAGCACCATTGCCGCCACGTAGGCGGCCAGCGCGGCCACCGCCACCCGTCCGATCCGCCCCCACTCGTAGCGCATGGGGTAGAAGCGCCGGGACAGGTGGAGGCCCACGGCCGCCAGCACGAGGTACGCGAGCGTGTTCGCCCAGGCCGCGCCCACGGCCCCGAACCGTGGGATCAGCAGCAGGTTCGCCCCCACGCTCGTGCCGGCCGCGGCGAAGGTCGCCACCGGGTAGTAGCGCGTCTGCTTGGTGATGTTGAGTCCGATCGACGTGAGCAGGTAGACGCCCTGGAACAGCACGCCCAGGCCAATCCAGGGGATGACCCGCGCCGCCTCGTAGAAGGCCGGCTTCGTCATGAGCCTCACCACGTCGGTAGCGGTGGCGGCCAGCCCGGCGGCCAGCAGGCTCAACACCGCGAGCCCGTAGGTGGCCACCAGCGAGAACGTCCGCTTGGCATCGGGCTCCTTCATCGCCGCGAAGTAGAACGGCGCCCAGGCGTACTCGAAGGCGCTGAGGAACAGCTTCATCGCCAGGCCGAAGCTCACGCCCACCGAGTAGAGGCCGATCTCGCGCAGCGGCACGAACATCGTGAGCAGGTACCGATCGGCGACCGAGATCACCTGGTGGGCCACGCCGTGCGGCACGCGTGGCAGCCCGAAGGCGAGGACTTCGCGCAGCACCGCACGCGAGAAAACCGGGCGAATCAGCGGCCACGCCCATCGCGCCAGCACGCCCGTGAAGGCGAGCGTGACGACCGCGTCGGCCAGCACCACGCCGAGCACGCCGAGTTTGAAGACCACCACCAGGAGCAGGCGGACGACCAGCGTGCCGGCCGAGCGGGCGAAGGAGAGGCCGATGAACTGCGGCGACTGGCCGGCGATGCGCAGCACGTGAAAGGGCAGGAAGTAGAAGCCCACCACGAAGGTGTTCACCAGGGTGAGCCGCAGCAGCCACGTGTGCCGGCCGGTGGCGAACAGGTGCGTCGAGAGGGCCGGCGCGAGCGCGAGCCCGGCGATCAGCAGCGTGCCGTTCACGGCCGCGAGGAACCAGAAGATCGTACTCGCCAGCCGCTGCCGCGACGGCGCGTCGGGGCAGTCGTAGTAGAGGCGCATGAACGAGGCGTCCACGCCCCAGCGGAACACGATCTTGGAGACGACTTCGACGGTGAGCAGCAGGCCGATGACGCCGTAGTCCTCCGGCGTGAGGTACCGCACGTAGACCGGCAGCAGGAGGAAGCTGACGACCGACGTGGCGACGTCACCCAGCCCGTAGATCGCGACGTTCCGGAAGAGTCCGGCGAGGCGCTTCAGCACGCGCGGGGAACTTTACAGGATCGAGGGCGCCTTGCGCCTCGCGCCTTGCGCCCCTGTGCCTCGTGTCCGTGCGTCTTGTGCCTCGCGCCCGTGCGTCCCCTTCGCCCCGGGGCCACGCAAGCGCCCAGTGATAGGCGAAGCGCGTCGGCCAAGCCCCAAGCCCCAAGCCCCAAGCCCCAGGCCCCAGGCCCCAGGCCCCAGGCCCCAGGCCTCAAGCCTTCCCCAACCAGAACAGGTTCAGGAAGCACCATCCCGGCACGGGCAGCAGCGTCGTCAGCGCCCGGTGCACGGGGCCCAGCGAGGACGGGTGGCGTCGGATGAGCGCGGTGAGCACGGGAATCGTGGGGAAGATGCCGCGGCGGCGCGTGAGGACGAACCCCGCGCGGGCAAACAGCCGCAGGTACTCGGATGCCGGCCGGTCGCCCGGGTGCTTGAGCTCACTGGCGGTGCGGATGAGCCGGCCGCGCAGCGCGAACTGCACCCGCGACTGCAGGTGCGCCAGGTTCGGCACCGAGACGAGCGCCTCGCCGCCCGGCTTCAGCACGCGGTGGATCTCGGCGAGCGCCCTCGGCTGGTCCTCGAACGACAGGTGCTCCAGCACGTCCAGGCACAGCACCCGGTCGAACGTGGCGTCGCCGAAGGGCAGCGCCAGCAGCGATCCCTGCCGGACGTGCGCGGCCGAGTAGTTGGGATCGATCCCCTCGATGGCCAGCCGCGTCGCGTACTCCTCGACCAGCACGCCCTCGCCGCAGCCCGCGTCGAGCACGCGCGTCGCCGGCGGCAGCGTGTCGAGCCAGGCGCGCACCTGCCTCATCTTGGCGAGGTACGTGGGCAGGTAGTCCCAGTCGCGGCCGGGAGCCCGGTGATAGTCGCCGCGGGAGGCGTACTCGCCCTGGCGCACGGCCTCGCCGGCCGGCGTCACGGGGGGCGCACCGCTAGTCATCCTGCGGCGGTCGCGGCGGCGTGGGCTGGTACGGGTTCGCGTACTTGGCGCGATCCGGCTCCATCGTGCCGGGACCCTGCGTGCCAGGCGGCTGAGCGGGATACGGCATCCCGTAGGGGTTCATGTAGGTTGGCACCTGCGGCGGCCTCACGATTTCGCCGGGGCGGGTGGCGCCGGCTGGCGCGCCGGGCACGCCCACCGGCATCTGCGGCGGCGCCGGCATGCCGCCGGGCAGCACCGTGCCGGGGAACGTCGAAGGGGCGCCCGGCTGCTGCTGGAGCTGTTGCTGCTGCTGCATCATCTCCTGCCGCCGCCGCAGGAACTCCTGCGGGTTGGCGTAGTCGAAGTTCGTCTCGGGTGGCCTGGCCTCGCCGGCGTAGGGGTTCACCGGCGCGTTGGCATCGTCGTTGGCCATCTCGCTGGCCATCTCGTCGGCCGGCTGCGGCGTGAAGGCCGGCTGTGGCGGCGCCGGCGCCGCGGCCGCTGGCATGCCGCGCACGACGCCTGCCGGCGATCCCGCGACCGGCGCGCTCGGCGGCATGATGAGGATGCGATCGTAGCGAGAGGCGCTGGCGACCATCGTGTGGCGGTCGGCGGCGATGTAGCCGCTGGCTGCCCGCAGCACCACCTCGAGCGCCGCCTGTTCGGGAACGTGCTCCAGTCGCAGCGTGAGCGGCGGCCCCGTGAGCTTCTCGGCGCCGACCACCTTCGTCTGCCCCAGGCGGGCCCACTCAGCGAGGATCTGGCGCGCCGTCGTGTTCGAGCAGATCAGCGTGACCCTGCCGTCGCTGATCGTCAGCGACAGTTCGGCAGCGGCCGGCGAGGCGGCGAGCAACCCGGCGACGACGAACAGACCGGTGAGATGCTTCATGGTCGTGCCCCTGCAACCGCCAGTATACGCCTCCTGTGCGGGTCACCGCTGGCGGGCGAGGGCGGCGGCCGCCGGCAGTCGCACCCAGGGCGCGGGATCGC
>JBDIBB010000221.1:0-5170 GCA_039812685.1 Vicinamibacteraceae bacterium | reverse complement strand
CGGTCGTCGCGCCTGGCCAGCCGGGCGCCGCGCCCGTCTCGGTGCGACGCGGCACTTCCACCACGGACTGCTAGCGCCGCCCGCCGCGCCCGTCCAGCCCTGGCGCTGATCGCCCCGCTCGCGTTCGCGCTCGTGCTGTCGGGCTGCGCGGCCAGGACCGCGCCCGCCACTGCTGCCGGCGTCCGGCCGACCGCGGCCACGGCGGCCACCGCCGGCGCGCCGACCACAGCTCCCAACGTCGTCTCGATCGCGGCGTTCGGCCGCGGGCGCCTCGCCCCCGAACTCGATCCGTACTTCGGCACGCCACCGCTTGCCATCGCCGTCTGGAGCGTGCTCGTACAGTCGCTCGACTCCGGCGAGGTGCTCTACCGTCTCAACCCCGACACGCTGGTGATGCCCGCGTCGAACCAGAAAATCGTCACCACCGCGGTCGCCGCCTCGCGCCTGGGCTGGGACTTCCGCTTCGAGACGCGCCTCGAGACGACGGCGCCCATCGACCACGGCGTGCTGAAGGGCGACCTCGTCGTCGCCGGCAACGGCGACCCGACGATCAACGCGCGCGAGCAACGCGCCACGTCGGTCTTCGATGAACTGGCCACCGCGTTGAAGGCGGCCGGCGTCACGCGGGTCGAGGGACGCCTGGTGGGCGACGACGACGCGTTCGAGGACGAGCGGTTCGGCGCCGGCTGGCAGTGGGACGATGCGGTGTTCGCCTACTCGGCCCCGTTCGGTCCCCTGCAGGTGCACATGAACGCGGTGGACGTGGTGGTGGCCCCGGGTGCGGCCGAGCGCGCGCCGGCCGTTGTGACGATCGAGCCCGCGGCAAGCGACCTCGTCGTGCTCAACCGCGCGGTGACGGGCGCCGCCGGCAGCGAGCCGCACGTGAGCACCGCCCGCTATCCGGCGCGGCGCGAACTGCTCGTGGCCGGCAGCGTCCCGCTTGGCGGCAGGCCGGTGACGCGCGCGGCGGCCATCGACAACCCGACGCAGTACTTCGTCAACGTGCTGAAGCAGGCCCTCGAGTCCCGCGGCATCGTCATCACGGGCGAGGCCATGGACATCGACGATGCGGCGGCAACCGCGGTGCCGTCGGCCGCGGTGCCGTCGGCCGCGGTGCCATCGCCCACGACCGGTGCCGCCGCCGTCGCCCTTCCGCGGCCAGGGCGCACCGTGCTGGCGCGCGCCGTCTCGCCTCCGCTGTCGGAGATCGCAAAGACGCTGATGAAGATCAGCCAGAACCTCTACGCCGAGACCGTGATGCGCGCCATCAGCCTCTCGCCGGGCCCGGCCACCATGGCAGCCTCGGCGAAGGCGGTCGAGGAGACGCTCGCCCGCTGGGGCGTCGCGCCGCGCACCTACGTGGTCGCCGACGGCTCGGGCCTCTCCCGCTACAACTACGTGAGCGCGTCGATGATCGCGGCCATCCTGAAGGCCATGGCGCGGGATCCGAAACTGTACGAGCCCTTCCTCGCCACGATGCCGATCGCCGGCGAGGACGGCACGCTCTCGGGCCGGATGAAGGGCACGCGCGCGGCCGGCAACGTGAAGGCCAAGACGGGCACGATCGCCAACGTGCGGTCGCTGTCGGGCTACCTCACCACGACCTCCGGCGAGCGCGTGGTGTTCTCGATGATCGCCAACGGCTTCACGACGCCGAGCGCGGTGGTGGACGCGGCCGTGGAGGGCGCGCTGGAGCGGGTCATCACGGCGGGGCGGTGAGAGACGGCAGCCCGGCGGCCGGGTATGATCGCGGGCCACGATGACCGAACCCGCCGCCCATGATCGCCTCTCGCCGGGCGCGTGGGGATTGCTCGCCTTCCTCACCCTGCTCAACGTTCTCAACTTCGTCGACCGGCAGCTCATCGCCAGCCTCGCGCCGCTGCTGATTGCCGACCTCGGCCTGTCCCGCGCGCAGATCGGCCTGCTGGTGGGCTTCGCCTTCGTCGTCTTCTACACGCTGATGGGCGTTGCGCTCGGGGTGGCCGCCGACCGCATGTCGCGCACGAAGCTGCTTGCCGGAGGCCTCGGGCTGTGGAGCGCGATGACCGCCGTATCGGGCATGGCGACGAGCTTCGTGCACCTGGCGATCCCGCGCGTGCTGGTCGGTGTGGGCGAGGCGACGCTCACGCCGGCGGCGCTCGGCATGCTGGGCGACGTTTTCCCGCACCACAGGCTGGGCACGGCCACCGGCGTCTACTACGCCGGCATCCCCATCGGAACCGCCCTGAGCCTGATCGTCGCCGGCTGGATGGCGCCGCGCTTCGGCTGGCGCATGTGCTTCTACGCGCTGGGTGCGGTCGGGCTGGCAGCCGTCGTGGCGCTGCTCTTCTTCCGCGAGCCGGCGCGCCGCGGGATGGGGAAGGCTCAGGCGCTGCCGTCGCTGGCGCAGATTCGTCAGGCGACGCTCGGCGCGTTCCGCACGCAGCCCGCGCTGCTGATGGTGCTGGCCGGCGGCACACTGCTCTGCTACACCGCCGGTTCGGCGCTGCACGCGGTGACGTGGCTCGTGCAGGAGCGCGGCTTCTCGTTCCAGGCCGCCGCCTACACGGCGGGCATCATCGCGGCGCTCGCCGGCTTCGCCGGCAACCTTGCCGGCGGCTGGTTCTCCGACTGGTGCGAGCGGCGGTGGGTGGGCGGCCGGCTGCTGAGCCTGATCGTGATCGCCGCGGGCACCACGCCCTTCGCCGTCGCGTTCTACTTCCTGCCGACGGATTCACCGCTCTTCTACCTGTGCTGGTTCGTGGCCTCCTCGGCCACGACGATCTGGTTCGGGCCGGTGTTCTCGGCCGTGCAGGAGCTGTCGCCGCTCGCCGTCCGATCGACGATCGTCGCCGTCGCGCTGCTGGTGATGAACCTGCTCGGCGTGGGGCCCGGACCGTTCATCACGGGAATCATCGGCGACCGCTCCTCGCTGACGACGGGGCTGCTCTCGAGCCTGGCGGTGGGCCTGTCCTCGACGATCCCGTTCGCCATCGGGGTGCGGTACCTGAGACGGGCACGGGTACCGTAGGCACGGGTGTCGAGGCCGCCCCAGACCGCCCTGTCGAGCGCGCGGGTGGCCGCCCGGCGTACTCCGCGCTACGGTTGAGGAGGCGTCCTCGCCGCCAGCCACTCTCGCGCGAACGCCACCAGGTCGGCGGCCGCCGCATCGAGCCCGCCGCCCTGCGCCATCGCCGGCCTGCCGCCGCCCTTCCCGCCGAAGCGCGCGCACATCTCGCGCACCAGCGCGCCGCAATCCGCCGCCACCGAAGGGTGCGCGGCCGCGGCGACCACGGCAGGCCGTCCGGCGGAGAAGAGAACGGCCACGTGGCCTGGCGCGTCAGCGGCAATCGCCGCAAGCAGCTTCAGCGATAAGGCGTCGTGGCCCTCGACGGCCGCGATGACCGCCCGCAGCGGGCCAATCGCCACGGCGCGCTCGCGCCACGCCGCGCCTTCGTAACCGGTCAGCGCCTCGCGCAGCCGTTCGATCTCGCGCTGCACCTCCTTGTTCGCGGCCTGCAGCCGCGCAATACCCTCGGGCAGCTCGTGCGGGAACACCGACAGCGCCCGCACCGACCCGGTCACCGCGTCGCGCAGCAGGCGATGGCTGTCGAGCGCGCGGCCGCCGCACGCGAACGAGACGCGCGTGCCGCCCTTGTAGCGCTCCCACCCCGTCACCGCGATCAGCCCCACCTCACCGGTGCGCGACACGTGCGTGCCGCCGCACGCGGAGAGATCGAACGCCTCGACCTCGATCAGTCGCAGAGTGCCGCTCTTCACGGGCGGCTTGCGCAACGGCAGCCTCGCGGCCTCCTCGTCGCTGACGAACCGGATCGACACCGGTCGGTCCTCCCAGACGACGTCGTTCGCCAGCCGCTCGGCCGCGTCCAGTTGCGGCGGCGCCAGGTCGCGGTCGAGATCGATCGTCGAGACGTCGCCGCCGAGGTGGAAGCTCTCGGTTCGCGCGGCGTGGAGCCGCTCGAAGGCCGCCGACAGGACGTGCTGGCCGGTGTGCTGCTGCATGTGATCGAACCGGCGGGCCCAGTCGATCTCGCCACGCACCGCGTCGCCAGCGGCCAGCGCGCCCTCGACGACGTGCGCCACGCGCCCGTCGTCCTGTTCGAACACCTCGATGACGCGGGCCTCGCCGAGACGTCCCGTGTCGAACGGCTGCCCGCCGGAGGTGGGATAGAACGCGGTGCGATCGAGATGGACGAGGGCGCGCGCCGGCTGGTCAGTTGCCTCGACGCCGACGACGCGCGCGTCGAAGGCGCGACACCAGGGCTCGTGGTAGTAGATGCGGGCAGGCATGTGTTCTCACGTTGCGGTGATCAATAGGCGCGGAACCGGGAGACTGCAGGAACCCGCGCCCTTCCGGACAAGCGTGTTCGAGAAGGATACTTCGACGTGGCGCCTGACGACGTCCAGTGAATGGCTCGGTGGACGTGCGAAACGGGCGGCGCTACAGTGCCGATCAGTCTGGTCCAGCGTCCACTGCGAGGCGCCGTCCAGCGGCAGATGCGGGCGGTGCGGATCCGGAGGTCGAAGATGGCGTTTTCACGATTCGGCCCGATTCTGACGTTTGCCGGTCTGGTTCTGGCTTTTTCGGCCGGTCACGCGCTCGCACAGTGCCAGGGTCAAACCTGCGTCTGGCATGACGATTGCTTCATCTGCGTCGGCGCCGATGGCTTTGGCTGTGCCCCTGCCGGCTGCGGCGGCTGCATGATCACCAAGTGCCAGGAAAAGGAAGCGGATGGCGACGGGAGCGCCTCACCGGCAGCGTCCCGCCAGGCCGTCCAGCCGCCTGCCACGCGGCCGTCGCCGTGCAGCGTCTCGAACCGGGTCGGCTACGTCCCGCTGAGTCCCAGCAGCACGATGTTCGCCATCGACGCCGAGCCGGGCGCGCACGCCTCGCTCATCGAGGCAACCTTCTCGCGCGCGGGTGTCACGCGGGCGCTCGTGAGAAACAGCGGCCCGAACCTCATCCACGAGTTCAGGATCGCGCGCATCGCCCTGCACCGTGACGGCCGGAGCGCCCTCGAGACGACCCCCGTTATCCGGCTCGAGAAGGCGCTGGCGCCTGGCGCGACCACCCAGGTGCCCCCGTTCCTGATGTCCGACCTGTCGCGAGACACGTCCGTGGGGGTCGTGGTCTTCTTCGTCAAGTCGACATCGGGCCCCGCCGGCGAGA
>JBDIBB010000220.1:0-5175 GCA_039812685.1 Vicinamibacteraceae bacterium | reverse complement strand
TCGAGCATGGTCAGGAACGCGGTGGCCTGCTCGGCGTCCCCATATGCGTCCACCGTGGCTTCCTCGATCAGGGCATCTAGCCGGCTCGGACTCGGAGGCCACGCGCGCGTCGGCCTCTTCCGGATGGCGGGCCTGCGATTCGGGGTGCGCGTCTCGGAGGACAGCTGCCGCTCGGCGGCCTGCGGTTCGAGTCGACCAGCCGCAAGGGGGCCGCCGATGACTTCGATGGAATCCTGCACGGTGGCGTTCAGCGTGAAACCTTCGAATGCCATCAACATGCGGCCTACCTGATCCCAGGTGAACGGCCGTCCATCGACGATCAGCAGCGGGAGCTCACCGCCCGTCTCGCGATCCCACTCGATGACGCCGCGGAGTCGATGCAGTTGCGTGAGCTGCCACCCGTGTTCGGTCTCCTCGACGTGCCGCACGCTGAGTCCCTCGCAGATTCGCTCGCACAAGCACGTGAACAGGTCATGGGCGTCGGCCTCGAGGTCGCCAAGGATCTCGAACCGATACCCTCCTTTCGCGGCTGGCCTCCCAATCTCACGCGCGTACATGGCGTGGCCGGTGGGCACCAGCATCGACCGAATCTCGAAGCGGTGTCGCACCCCATCGACATCGGTGATTGCGAAGGGCGGCATGGCCGTGTTGTCGAAGTCGACGCCGAGCCGGTCGGCCGTCTCGTCGTTGAAACAGCGGTAACACCGGTCGCCGACCCCGGCGATCGAGATCGCATCGTGGGCGCGCAGGATCTTCCTGCACAGGCCGCATCGGCGTCGTTCCTGGTTGCGATCGTGGCTCATGACCTGTCGAAGGCGCCGATGTCCGGTTTCAGCCCAGATCGCTGAGGATCTCCGCAACGTTGCGTGCGCCGTGCAGCACGGCGACGATAGTTAACGGATCGCCACTCGGGTCGTACACCACCAGATAGGAGTACACACTCCAGAACTTCAAGGGCCGCTCGGTCAGATCCTGGCGCACGTGGCCGATGCCGGGTCGTGACGCCAGCAGCCCGAACGCATCCTCGAGCGCGAGCACAACCTTCAGCGCCGCGTCGACGCTGTCGCCAGCGATGAAGTCAGCGATAGCCTCGACGTCCGCCTCGGCTCGCTCCGTCAGGCGGTACGTCTTGCTCACGTGCGCTTCTTCGAGCGGGCCGTCACGCGCTGCTTGATGCGCGCCATCGCTACGGGGCCGTCGACGACCCGTCCTGCTTGGGCCTCCTGCCAGCCGCGCTCAATCTGCTCCCGCCAGCGGAGTCGCACCTCATCATGCTCCTTCAACAGACGGAGGCCTTCACGCACGACTTCGCTGGCGTTGTTGTAGAGCCCGCTCTCGACCTTCTCGCCGACGAATCGCTCCAGCTCAGGCGTCAATGACACGTTCATGGCATTCCTCGCAGTAACAGACTTTAGCAAAGTCTGTCGGTTGCTGGAGAACGAACATGGAGACATCGTGGAGACGGTTCTGCGGCTTGACGAGCGGAAGTCGAACTCCGTCAATCAGATAGCGTGAGGAGGGCCAGGGATTCTCCCACGACACCATCTGGCCGCAAGTTGTTGTGTGACAGAGACTTATGACTGGGAGGCAGGGATTCGAACCATGATAACGTGGTCCAGAGCGCCGTGATCGGACACGTGTGCGCTCCTGTTTACGCGTTTTCGCGAGGGTTCTGAAGGGGAGCATTCCTGCTCGAGCCCTCGGGCGCCCCCGAGGGCTCCCGTCCGTGCGCGTCCGCTCCTGTGCAGTGTGTCTCATTGTGTCTCAGGGACAGGTTCGGCACTCACCTTCTCGACTGCCACACCAAGGGGTCACGCTTCGCGTGGAAGCAGGCGATGACGAGGATGCGGTCGGGCTCGGCTCGGTAGAAGAGCGCGTACGGGAATCTGGGCACGAGGGCGCGCCTCGTGTCACGGTGGACGACCGGGTAGAGCACCGGGTTGTCCCTGATGCGGTCCAGGGCCGTTGCCACCGCGGCCAGGAACTCCCATCCCAGCCCTCGCCGTGCGCGTTCGTACCACGCGTGCGCGTCCTCGATGTCGGCGGCTGCGGCAGCTCGGACGACGAGGTCCGGTTTCACGAGGCCCGCTCACGAAGACGGGCCACGACCTCCTCCCACGCGATCCCGCCGCCGCCGTCCCGCTCCGCGTCGTCGAGCCGCCGGTCGAGTTCGGCTCTTTGCGCAGCGGTGAAAGGCACCTGCTCCGGGGTTTGCGCGATACTCGTCCACAGCAACTCCGCCAGTTCGAGGCGCTCCGCCACGGTCAGTCTGGTGATGTCGATCTCTGGATGCCCCATGCCCGTAGTGTCCCATCGTCCTCGCTGAGGATCAACGCCTCCTGAGCGTCGTCTGGGCGGCTGGCGCGTGGCCTGGGACACCGGAGCGGCACCGTGAATCGACGGCACGCATCGTGGCGTGCGGGGCCCGTCCAGTCTCACTCCTCGCTCGGCGCGTGCGCGTAGAACTCGAGCGCCGGTGCCAGGTACTCGAGCAAGTCCTCAGGGACCTCCTGGCGACGGAGGATGCCGGTGGCAATGGCGTAGGCCACGGCCGGATCGTGCGGCTTCCTGGTGTACCGGACGAAGAGGTCCCTCGACGCGCCCTCATGGAACGCGTGAATGAGGTCGCTGAGGTCGAAACTGTCCACCTCGCCGCGCAACCATCGCTCGAACGCGTTGGCCAGCGGAGTCAGCGCGCGCCGCAACTCCTCTTCGTGCGCCTTGGCGGCTGATTCCCGCAGGAGTCGCTTGATGCGCTTTGGGGGTCCATCCTGCTCCATGTCAGTGCGCTCGCTGATTCCCTGAAGTGGCGCGCGCCTCACCCGGTCTGCCGGAACCGCTCGGATCGTGCCTCGAGGAGGGCGGGATCAGGCCTGAGCGCACGGACGCGCGGGAGCAGCAGGCTCGTGCCGTGGAATCCCTGGAGGCCATGGATCAACATCGGGCCATCGGTCTCGTCGAGGACGTCGCGGCGCACCTCGACGACACAGTCCGGCCGGATGCCGATCAGGTACCGGTCGAAGGCCGCGTGGTGGAGGTTGCACAGGGCCACGCCGTTGGGCACCACCGGCGCGCCGAGCGGGTCCGCGTCGGGGTAACCGTTCGACGAACCCCATCTTGACGGACAGGGAATGACGGTGTTAGCCCGTGCCACGAGCGGCGCGAGGCGTCAGCGGCTCGCGGCCGACGCGAAGTGCGTGGCCCAGCCCTTGGGGGTCAGTTGGGCGACCTGGGCGTGCGGATGCGTAGCGACGCGGAGGAGGACGTCACGCAGGTAGGCGAAGGGCGCGACGCCGACCAGACGACAACTCTGGACGAGCGAATACAGCAGCGCCGCGCGGCGGGCGCCCTCGAGGCTGCCCGCGAAGAGCCAGTTCTTGCGGCCCACACCCACCGCGCGCAGCTGGCGTTCGGCACCGTTGTTGTCGATGAAAAGCCGGCCATCCTCGACGTAGCGCTGCAACGCGCCCCATTGGTTCTCGAGGTAGCGGAGGGCGTCGCCCAATGGCGACTTCGGCAGCGCGTGGGCCGCGAGTTGTCGCCGCGCGTGGTCGAGTTGCGCGAGCAGCGGACGGCTCTGGTCCTGGCGGGCGGCGTGGCGGACCTCGACCGACACCTCGGCCGTCTCGCGCTCGACCTGGTAGAGCCGCTGAATGATCGCGACCACCAACGCGGCAGACGGATCGGTGTCCAGCGCCTCGACAAAGCGCCGTCGGGCGTGGGCAAGACAGCCGACCTCGATGACCCGCCGGCCGCGATACAGCGCGTCGTACCCGGCGTAGGCATCGGCTTGGAGGTACCCGCGGAAGGAGGCCAGGAACGCCTCGGGCCCGTCGCGTTCGTGCGTCGCCGTCGCGTCGAAGACGACCTGGCCACCGAGCGGATCGAGATAGGTCCCGAGGCGCCCCTTGAAGCGGCCCCCGTCCTCGCCGAGCACCGTGACCGGCGTGTCGTCGGTCTGCACGTAGTCCGTGGCGGTCACCTCGCGGCGGAGCTGTTCGCCAATCGGCGCGAGCGCGGCGGCCACGTCGGCGATCCACCCGCACAGCGTGCTCCGCGACAGCGTGACGCCGTGACGCCCGAAGATCCCTTCCAGCCGGTGCAAGGGCCAATGATCGGCGTCCTTCGAGACGACCACGTGCGCCAGCAGGCCTTCGCCGGCCAGCGACTTCTCGATCGCCTGGGGCGGCGCGGGGGCTTCCACGACGCCGGTGTGGCAGTGCGGACACGCGTATTTCAGCCGCGTAGTTTCGCGGACGAAGAAGCTGGCGGGCACGTACTCTAGCTTCTCCGCCGTCGTCGCGCCGATCGGGACCTTCGCGTGTCCGCAGGCGCACACCTTGTCGGCGTCGGCCACGTCGATCACCTCGACCTGGCGGGGCAGGTCGGCCGGAAACGGCCGGCGACCCGTGGGCGCGCGCCGCGGGTGCCCGCGCACCGGCGTCTCGCCCGAGTCCATCTCCACCGGCTCGCTGACGGCACCCGCCTCATTGGCGAGTTGCTCAAGCGCGAGCTGCAACTGGCGGGGGTCGACCTTCTCGGACTTCTTGCCGAACAACCGCCGGCACAGCACGTCGAGTGGGTGCCGCAGCGCCGCGGTCTCGCGCTGACTCTTGGTGAGCTGATCCTGGAGGGTGGTGATGAGCGCGCGGGCCGTGGCGAGATCGCTGATCGCGAGGTCGACAGAGGACGCGCTCACGAGCCCGCACTCTACCAACGCGGGATCGCGCGCGCCACAAGCATCTGCACGCGATCGCGGCGATCAGGCCACGCGATCGTACCAGCGGCGCCGCCGCGTCGCGCTGACGTCCACGCCCGCCAGTCACACCAGCAGATCACGGCTGCGCAGTTCGACGGGCGCCGCGCTCACCTCGACCGGCCACGCGAAGGTCCCGCGCTCCAGCCGCTTGTACAACACCCAGAACCCACTGCGATCCCAGACCAGGATCTTGAGCCGGTCCCCACGGCGATTGCGGAAGAGAAACAGATGGCCCGACAGCGGGTCCAGCCCGAACCGCTCGCGCACCACCGCCGACAGGCCATCGACCGACCGCCGCAGATCCGTCGCGCCGGTCGCCACGTAGATCCGGACCGCCGGCGACAGCGTCAGCATGGCGGACGCAACGCCGCGACGACCGCCCGTACCAACTCGCTCGGCGCCCCCACCCGCACGAC
>JBDIBB010000219.1:0-5311 GCA_039812685.1 Vicinamibacteraceae bacterium | reverse complement strand
CGGATCCTCCGCGACGATCCCCACAACCTGGACGCCATGCTGCGCCTGGCGACGTCCTATTCGATGCTGGGACGGGCACCGCAGGCCGAGGCTGCCTTCGCGAAGGCCGCCAAGGTCGCGCCGCAGTCACAGGACGTGCCCCTCTACCTCGCCCTGCACCACGAGCGCGGCCCCAACTGGGCACGATCGGCTCCCGTGCTGGAGCGCATCGTCGCCGAGACGCCCGAGCGGCTGCCGGCGGTGGAGGCGCTGGCGCGCGTGCGGGAGCGCCAGGGGCGCGTCGAGGACGCCCTGTCGTTGTGGCAGCGGGTGAGTGCGCTGCGGCAGCCGGTGCCCGGCGATCTGGTGAAGGTCGGCGAGCTGGCGATGGCTGTCGGCCGCACGCCGATCGCGCTCGAGGCGTTCGAGCAGGCGCGGCGGGCGCAGGGCGCCGCCTTCGCGCACGACCTCGAGCTGGGCGTGCTGTACATGGCCGAGCGGCGGTTGGAGGATGCCAGGGTGGCGCTCGACCGTGTGCCGTCAACGCATCCGGAGTATCCGATGGCGCTGTTCAAGCGCGCGCAGGTGAGCGTCCTGTTGAAGGAGCCGGACGCGCCGGCGCGCATCGCGCGGGCGCGGCAGCGGGCTGACGCGACGACGCGGGGGTTGATCGCCAGCGAACGGCTGTTCAAGTAAATGGGGTCGGGTCCAATTTCCTGTCCCGGCCTCAAGCCCCAGGTCCCGAGCCTCCGGCCCGCGGATGAACGGATAAATGGGACGGATAAATGGGGTCGGGTGTAATTTCCGCTGAAACGCGGTGGGGCAAGTGACGGTGCCGGAGACGTGAAGGGCCCGGCAGGAGGACATCCTGCCGGGCCCTTCGTCATTCACTGTCGGGTGGCCTCAAGCCTCGATCCTCAGGCCACAGGTCCGCGGGCGCGGGGCCTCACCCCGCGTCCGCGTCAGAACTGCACCCTCACTGCCAGCTGGAACCGCCGCGGCGCGAAGAAGCTCTGCGGCTTCATGAACGTGGCGGCGTGGAACGAAGGGTTGTAGTTGTACGGTGTCTGCTTGTCGAACACGTTGTAGAGGTCGGCGACGATCTGGGTGTTGAGCCGCGGCGCCACCCGGATGGTCTGCGTGTAGTTCAGATCGAGCTGGTAGTGCGGATCCGTCCGTCGCGAGCCGGCCGGCTCGGCGAACCGGTTCGTGTCCGACGTGCTCGTCGTCAGCGCGATGTAGGGCTCGTAGCTCTGGATCTCCCACGGCTGGCCCGACTGCGCCACGGCGAAGGCGCCCACCGTCGCGTTCCACGGCAGCATGTAGAAGCCGTAGAGCTTGAGCATGTGCGGGCGATCGCCGCGCAGCCGGCCTTCCTTCATGTCCCAGAGCTGCCGGCCGGCGCCGTCGCCGATGTTCGACGACCCGATGAAGATGTTCGCGTCGTTGCTGGCGCCGATCGACGAGTTGTCCTGGTCGAAGTTGCCGTAGTACTTGCTCCAGGTGTACGACCCGCGGACGAAGGCCTTCTTCCCGCGCCATTCGCTCTCGACCGTCACCTCGTTGTACCGGGTGAACGCACCGTCGAGCTCGGCGATCACGTAGCTCGATCCGCTGCCGATCTGCGCGAGCTTCGCCGAGAGATCCGGGATGTAGAGTTCGCGCGGGATGCTGGGCGGCGGGTTGAAGATGACACGCGCGTTGTTGTTCGTGTCCTCCCAGTAGTGGGTGCCCTTGCGGTAGCGGTAGTAGATGCGGCCCGACCAGTTGGCGTTGATCTGCCGGGCGCTGCCCAGCATGAACTCGTCGACGTGTCGCGGTGTCATGTCGTCCACGAACAGCTTGCCCGACGACGATGCCACCTGGCGCGAGCCGTAGAGGACGCCGGTCTGATCGAAGAACGCCTCGATGGTGGCGCCGCCGAGGTTGCGTGCCCACGAGGCCGCGCGCGGCAGCGAGCTGGCCGCCGGGTTGTAGCGGGCGTAGCTGGCGTACACCGTGTCGCGGCCGTTGTAGGACCACGTCGCGCCCAGCCGCGGCTGGAGCATCTTCTTGAACGGGATTTCGTACATCTTGTACGTGTTGCCCGGCGCCAGCACGAAGCCCGAGACCGTCGACTTGTCTTCCTTCAGGCCCTGGCCGTAGAGCTTGTCGTTGCTCATGAGCAGGCCGGCGTTGAACGTCCAGCGGTTCCAGCGGATCGTGTCGTTCACCTCGATGCTCTGGGAGCGGTACTTCGACACGATGGCCGGAATGTTGCCGACGCCCTGCTGCAGGAACGTCGCCACGTAGTAGGCGGGCTGCCCCGGCAGGCCCGTCGCCGGCAGGCGGCCGCCGGGCACGGTGATCAGGCCCCACCCGTTGGAGGTGCGGACCAGTTCCTCGCGATCCTCGTAGGCCTGATAGCCGGCGTGGAGCTCGTGCGACACCCTGGTGCCCAGCGTGAGGTTGTAGGACAGCTGGCCCAGGTTGCGGTAGAAGTCCTGGTCGTTGAACTCCGCGCCGTAGCCCACCGTGCCGCCGCCGGTGCGCACGCCGTTCAGCGTGTAGCCGTAGCGGTCGATCAGCGGCTGGACGAACATGTTGTAGTCGGTAGCGCCGGCCACCGGCGTCGGCACCGTGGTGCGGCCGATCCGGTCGAGGTTGTTCACGTCGAGGCGCGTGCCGACGGCCGTGGTCGGGGTGATGTCGGCCACGTTGTCGGGCCGGCCCGACGTCGGGTAGGCGAAGTACGTGTACTTGAAGCTGACGAAGCTCTTCGGGGTGATCACCCACGAGCCGTCGGCGGTCAGGAGCTTCTGCCACACTTCCGAGCCGCTGCCGCCGGCAGGCGATGAGGCAGAGCCGAAGGTGTCGCCCTTGTCGAGGCGGTGCGAGTAGCGGTAGCCGAAGTTGAACAGCGTCGTGGCGGTCGGCGAGGCCGTGAGCTTGCCGAAGCCCTCGTCACGCGTGCTCTTGTAGCCAGGCAGGGCGCCGTAGAAGTTCGACGCGTTGGCGCGCTTGGTTTCCGGCCGGTAGTACGAACCGTAGAAGAACAGCTTGTTGGGGATCGCCGGCCCGCCGCCGCTGAGCGTGAGCCAGGTGCGGTCCTGATCGTACCGCGAGGTGGCGCCGGGGGCCTGCTCCGCCACCATGCCGCTCTGCTGGAACTGGTAGCTGAACTGGCCCGAGAACTTGTTGGTGCCCGACTTGCTCACCGAGTCGATCGAGAAGCCGCCAGCGCGCTCGAAGTCGACGGCGCGGGCGCCGCCCTTGAGCGTGGTCACCTGCGCGATGTCGTGGCTGGACGGCTCGGCCGCCAGCGTGCCGAACAGCGGCATGGTGACGTTCACGCCGTCGAAGTTGTAGGCGTTGTCCTGGCCGCTGCCGCCGGCGCTGGGCCCGCGGGTCCCGTCCTGCGTGTACTGCACGCCGGGCACCAGCTTCACCAGGTCGCGGTACTGCTGCCCGACCGGCAGCTGCTCGATCTGATCGGCGGCCACCGTGCTCTTGATCGAGGCGGCGTCGCGCTCGATCAGCGAGGCCTGCGCCGTCACCTCCACGGTTTCGGTGACACCGCCAACGGCCAGCGTCGCATCGATCGTCGTGTCCTGGTTGAGCAGCACCGTCGTCTGCCGGGTGATGGTCGTCATGCCCGCCAGGCTGAAGGTGACCGTGTAACTGCCGGGTGGCAGCGCGGGCATGCGGTAGCCGCCGTTGGCGTCGGTGACCGTCACGCGCGGCGCCGGCAGCACGTCGGCCCGGGCCTCGACGGTGACGCCGGGGAGCAGCGACCCGTCAGTCGCCGTCACCTTGCCGCTGAGGACACCAGTCTGCTGGGCCAGAGCGGGGAGCGCGGCGGAGAGGAACAGCAACGCCAGGAACGCTCGGAGCACACGAACGGAACGCATTCCAACCACCTCCTCGCTCACGGGGAGCGTTCTCGCGAAAAGGGCTTGCCGGCCGCGCGGACGAGTCGTCGCGTACAGGCGCCGGGCCCCGGCGCGCCCCCCGGGCCGCGCCGCAGCCCGGGGGGGAATCTGGGTCCGGGGATTATACCTGTGCCATGGACCGTTGTGGGAAGTCACGCGCCGGCCTGACGTCGGGTTCCCGCCGGCAGCCCGCGCGCGCGGAGCCGGCGCAACGGGCACCGGGCGCGCCGGCGAATCGGATTCGATCGTGTCCGGCGGGATGGAACGCCTGCGCTACACTGCACCGATGTCCCGTGAGCCGGCGCCAGGGATCGCCGCCGATGCGGCCGTCGGATACACCCCGCGCATGGTGCGCTCGCTCTATCCGCGCATCAGGGCCGACCACCTCCGCTGCCTCGAACGCTGGGGGCTGCTGGCGGCCGGCGGCCGGGACCGCGGCGGCGAGGTGTCCTACGGCTTCAGCGACATGGCGGTGATCCGTCGGCTGGACGCGTCTCTCGAACGCGGGATGAGTCTCCGCGCGGCGCTGCGCGAACTGGTGGCCGCGCGCGAGGGGCAGTTGTCGCTCGACTTCCGGGCCGCGCGCGGTGACTCCCAGCCGGCGAAGGTGCTGTCGCTCGGCGGCCGGGCGCCCCGGCCTGACGCCTCCAGTCAGCCGCCATCCGGCTCCTCGCCGCCACCGACGCCGGCCGAGCTGAAGTTCCTCGAGGCCTCGAAGCTCGACACACCCTCCTCCAGCGATCCTGAAGCGGCGATGGCCGCCTACCGGGCCGCGCTGGAACTGGATCCTGAACTGGTGCCGGCGCTGATCAACCTCGGCAACCTGCACTACGGGGGGGAGCGGCTGGTCGAGGCGCAGGCGCTCTACCTGCTGGCGTCCTTCATCGATCCCGCCAGCTTCGAGGCGTGGTTCAACCTCGGGAACATCCACCACGACCGCGGCCGGCTGGAGGATGCGGTGCGATGCTACGTCGAGGCGCTGCGGTGGCGGCCGTCGCACGCCGACGCGCACTTCTACCTGGCGGTGGCGCTCGAGAAGCTGGGGCGCGGCGGCCAGGCCAGGCGGCACTGGCGCGCGTATCAGGAACTGGCGCCCGGCGGCGAGTGGATCGATCTGGCGCGGGAGTTCGGGGCGGAATGATCGGGGCTTGGGGCCTGAGGCTTGGGGCTTGGGGCTTGGGACTTGAGGCCGCGAGTCCCACTTCGCTGATCTCGCTTGAGTCGCGGCGAGCGCGCAGTGGCCAGCGCAGCGAACCGGTCAGGCCCTAAGCCCTAGCAGCCCGTGGCGAAAGTGGCGCTGCATTCGACGGGCGGGGCATCCCGGCTGGCGGCGTTGCTCCTCCGTCGAATACTGGCCGTATTCTCGGTCGTCGCGCCTGGCCAGCCGGGCGCCGCGCCCGTCTCGGTGCGACGCGGCACTT
>JBDIBB010000218.1:0-5338 GCA_039812685.1 Vicinamibacteraceae bacterium | reverse complement strand
CCGTTCTGGCTCGCCGGCGCCGCGTGCGAGGCCGTGTGCGTCCCGCTGCGCCTCGACCCGCCGATCTACCGCCGCCGCGTCGATTTCTACACGAAGAGCCGCGCCTTCGACAGCTCGCGGGCGCGCCGGGAACTGGGGTACGAGCCGATGGTGGATCTGGACGAGGGATTGAAGATCACCGCCGACTGGTATCGCGCGCGAGGATGGCTGTGAGCAGGCTCAACATCGTCCACATCTGCGATCATCTCGGGTGGCCGGGCTCGCGCATGCACGGCGTGAAGCGGCTGTTCGCGTGGATGATCCCGCGCTTCGACCCGTCGCGCTATCGCGTCACGCTCGTGAGCCTGCGCCGGAAGGATCTGTCGGCCGACACGCTCGAGGAGTTCGGCATCGAGGTCGACTACCTCGGCCGGTCGAAGTTCGACCCGGCGACATGGCCCGATCTGCTCAAGCTGCTCGACCGCAAGGGCACCGATCTCGTGCACCTGCACGGCTATGGGGCCACGACGTTCGGGCGGCTCGCGGCCGCGCAGCGCCGCTGGCCCGTGGTGCTGCACGAGCACGCCAACCACACCACCACCCCGTGGTTCCAGCAGTTGACCGACCACGCGCTGGCGCCGTTCACCGACATCGCGATCGCGGTGTCGAAGTCGACGGCCGGCTTCGTGATCAACGCCCGGAAGATCCCCGCCGAACGCGTGAAGGTGGTCTACCTCGGCGCGCCGCTCGAGGAGTTCTCGCGGCCGCGCACGCCGGCGGAGATCGCCGCGGCCCGCGAGGCGCTGGGCGTGGCGGGCGAGGCGCCGGTGGTGGGGACCGTCACACGGCTCATGCCGTCGAAGGGAAATCAGCACTTGGTCGACGCGGTGGCGCTGCTGGCGGCCCGCGATCCCGCGACGCGGTTCGTCATCGTCGGGGAAGGGGAGCTGCGGGAGGAACTCGAAGCCCAGGCCCGGCGGCTCGGTATCGCCGATCGCCTGGTGTTTGCCGGGTTCCAGCGCGACGTGGCGGCCGCCTATTCCGCCTTCGACGTGGCGGTGTTCCCGTCGCTGTGGGAGGGCACGCCGCTCACCGCGTTCGAGGCGCTGGCCATGGGGAAGCCGATTGCCTCCACCGATGCCGACGGTCTGAGCGACATCCTCACGCCGGGCGTCGATGCCCTGGTGGTGCCGCGGCGCGACGCGCCGGCCCTGGCCGGCGCCATCCGCACGCTGCTGGATGACGCGCCGGCTCGCGCGCGGCTCGGCGAGGCTGCCCGCGCCACGGGGCAGCGCTACGGCATCGACCGGTTCGTCCGGCGCATGGAGCGGCTCTACGACCTGCTGCACGCCACCTCCCGCGCGACGAAGCGGCGCGGCGTGCTCGAGGCCGATCTGGGGTTCCTCACCGAGGCGTGATGGACCAGCCACACCATCGGCGGCCGGCGCCCTGGTGGTCGGACCCCGGCCTCGTGGTGTGTGCCGTGGCGGGCGTGGTGCTGTGCGCGTTCGCGCTGACGGTGAACTTCCCGAAGGCCGCCTTCGGCTTCCAGAGCGACGGCGCCACCTACTACGCGATGGGCCACAGCCTCGCGCGCGACGGCGACCTCGCCTTCGAGCGCCGCGACCTGGCTCGCGTGTGGGAGGAGTTCCCGACCGGCCCCGAAGGCATCTTCCTCAAGAAGGGCAGGGACGTCGACCTGGGGGTCTCCGGCCGCTTCCCGTTCGTCCAATGGCGGACGCGGCCCGACAGCCGGCCGGATCGTCTCTACTTCGCGAAGTCGTACGCCTACCCGCTCGCGGCCGCGCCGTTCGTGTTCCTGTTCGGCACCAACGGCTTCCTGCTGCTGCACGCGCTCATCCTCGGCGGGTGTCTGACGCTGGCCTACGTCTGGTTGTCGGCGACGAGCCCGCGGCCGGTGGCGCTCGGCTACGCCCTGGCATTCCTGGTCGCCTCGGCCGCGCCGGTCTACCTGGTGTGGCTCACCCCCGAGATCTTCAACTTCGGGCTGATGTTCGCCGGCACGTTCCTCTGGAGCTACAAGCTGGTCGCGCCGGCCGCCGCCGGCGGGCCGCGCGAGGCGGCCGGCGCCGGCGCGCGCCGGTTCGCCGCGGCCGTGGAAGGCTTCGTGCGCGGGCCGGGTTCGGATCTCGCCGCGGCCGTCCTGCTGGGCGTCGCGGCCTTCTCGAAGCCGACCAACGTCTTCGCGATCGGGCCGCTGTTGATCCTCGCGCTGTGGCGCCGGCGCTGGCGGCACGCGCTGGCCACGGGCGCGCTGTTTGCCGCCATCGTCCTCGCCATGTTCGCCGTGAACATCGCGGTGACCGGCGAGTGGAACTACCAGGGCGGCGAGCGCAACACGTTCTACGGCGGCACCGGGTTCCCGTTCCAGCAGCCCGGCAGGACCTTCGACAACACCGGCCTGGCGCGCACGACCAACGAGGTGCCGACCGACGTGCTGTTCAACCGCGATGCCCTGCTGCGGGTGCTGCCGCGGAACCTCGTGTACTTCGTCCTCGGCCGGCACACCGGGCTGCTGCCGTATTTCTTTCCGGGCGTGCTGTCGGTCGTGCTGCTGCTGGCCGGGTGGCGGCGGGGCACGCCCGCGCGATGGTTGCTGCTGGCAAGCCTCGCGATCGCCGCGCTGGCGCTGCTGGTCTACATGCCGTTCACCTATTCGGGGGGCGGCGGGCCGATCGGCAACCGCTACTTCCTGCCCTACTACGCGCTGTTCCTGTTCCTCACGCCGCCGCTGCGCGGTGTGTGGCCGGTGCTGGCGGCCGCGGCCGGCGGCGCGCTGTTCACCGCGCAACTGGTCTTCAATCCGTTCTACGTGTCGTTCCACCCCGCCGAGCACATGAAGAGCGGGCTGTTCCGGTGGCTGCCCGTCGAGCTGTCGCTGCTCAACGACCTGCCGGTCAACGTCAACCCGTCGCGCGTCAAGCAGCCGCTGGGTGGCGATCCGCCGCTGCTGGCCTACTTCCTCGACGACAACGCGTACGCCCGCGAGGGCGAATGGTTCTGGGTGCGCGGCGGCTCGCGTGCGGAGGTGATCCTGCGGGCGCCGGCCCGGCCGCGCGCCGACGGCCAGGGCTGGGACAGCCTGCGGCTGCGCGGGCTGACCGTCGAGGTGCGGACCGGCGACGTCGCGAGCCGCGTCCAGGTGCGCAGCGGCGGCCATGCCGCCGCGCTCGACCTCGGTCCGCAGGCCAGCGCGGGCGTGCGCATCGTGCCCGGCCCGGGCCTGCCCTATCGGGCCGTGCCCGGGCAGCCCACCAACTACATCTACCTGGTCGACATCTCGTCGAGCGGCGGGTTCGTTCCGATGTTCACCTCCGGATCGCGTGACAGCCGGTGGCTGGGCGCGATGATCCGGCTCGTGCCCGACTACGAGTGACGGAGGGCGATCATGGCGCGCATCGCGGTCGTCACCTCGCATCCGCCGTTCACCGATGGCGGGCACCTGACGATCGCCCGCGCGCTGGTGACGGCGCTGCGCGCAGCCGGTCACGAGGCCGATCTCGTGACGACGCCGCAGAACCGGTTCGGCCGACAGGCGGCGGCCTACCTCGCCACCTGGCTCACCGACGTGGGCGAGAGCGACGGGCGGCGCATCGACCAGGTGATCAGCCTGAGATTTCCCGCGTACGCGGTGCGCCATCCCCGGCACGTGTGCTGGCTGCTGCACCCGATGCGCGAGTACTACGACCTGTGGCCGTCGTGGCGCGCGCGGCTCTCGGCGGCCAATCGCATCAAGGAGGGCCTGCGACGGCGGCTCATCCATGCCGCCGATCGCCGCCTGCTGGCGCCCGGGCGCGTGCGCCTGTTCGCCATCTCGCGGACCGTGGCCGGACGTCTGCGCGCGGCGCTCGATCTGGAGGCGGAACCCCTGCTGCCACCGCCCCCGCCGCGCGCCTACCGCCAGGAACCGCCCGGCGAGGAGTTCTTCCTCGCCTCGCGGCTCACCGCGCTCAAGCGCGTCGATCTGATCCTGCGCGCGCTGGCCACGCCAGACGGCGCGGCGTTGCGGCTGGCCGTGGCGGGCGAGGGTGATGCCTCGACGATGCTGCGGGCTCTGGCCGGCGAGCTCGGGGTGGCCTCGCGCGTCACCTTCCTTGGCCGGGTGGACGAGGCGACGCTCGTCCAGCGCTACGCCCGCGCCCGCGCCGTGGTGTTCACGCCCCGCGACGAGGACTACGGGTTCGTGACGGCCGAGGCGTTCGCCTCGGCGCGCGCGGTGGTGACCTGCTCGGACAGCGGCGGCGCCACCGAGCTGGTGCGCGACGGCGAGAACGGGTTCGTGGTGGCGCCCGATCCGGCCGCCATCGCCCGCGCGATGCGGCTGCTCGCCGACACCGACGAACTGGCGCGCCGCCTCGGCGTGCGTGCGCTCGAAGTGGCCGCCGGCATGACCTGGCCGGCGGCGGTGGCGCAACTCCTGTCCGCGCCCGGCGAACGGCCCGGCATGCCGCCGGTCCACGGGACCCCGCCCTCAGCCTGACGGCCGCATTGCGGTAAACTCCACCGACCGGCCACCCGCGCCGATTCCCCAGAGTCTCCGCGTGTCCTACCGAACCCCTCTCGAAGCCCGGATCGCCAGGAAGACGACGAAGGCCATCGTCGACTTCGGCCTCATCGAGGATGGCGACCGCGTGATGGTGGGGCTCTCCGGAGGGAAGGACAGCTGGGCGCTCATCCAGGTGCTCGACGTGCTGCGCCGTCGCGCGCCCATCGACTTCTCGCTGGTCGCCGTGAACGTCGATTCCGGCTACGAAGACTACGAACACGGCACCATACGGGAGGTGTGCGAGGCCCGCGGCTGGGAGGTGCGCATCCAGCACACGTCGATCGGCGAGGTGATCGACGACCTGCTCGAGGCCGACGACACGCCCTGTTCGCTGTGCGCGCGGCTGCGCCGCGGCGTGCTCTATCGTCTGGCCGGCGAGGTGGGCGCGACGAAGATCGCGCTCGGACACCATCTCGACGACTTCGTGGAGACGCTGCTGCTGAACCTCTTCTTCGGCGGGGCCCTCAAGGCGATGCCGGCCCGGCTGCTCTCCGACGACGGGCGGCACGTCGTGATTCGCCCGCTGGCTTACGTGACCGAGGCCGAGGCCCGCGCGTACACGAAGGAGAACCACCTTCCGGTGATCGGGTGCTGCTGCCCGGCCTGCGGCGACCTCAGCCTGCAGCGGCAGCGGCTGAAGCGGCTGGTCATGGAACTCGAGCGCGAGCACCCCGGGGTGAAGCACTCCATGCTCACCGCGCTCGGCAACGTGGTGCCCAGCCACCTGCTGGATCGGCGGCTGAACCCGCCGGCCGCCCTCCGCGCGACGGCCGCCGCGGGCCAGGTCCCGGC
>JBDIBB010000217.1:0-5395 GCA_039812685.1 Vicinamibacteraceae bacterium | reverse complement strand
CCCCGACACGCCCGCGCCGGAGCCGGCTCGCGGCGCCGCCCGACGCGAGCCGATCAAGGTGAGCGCCCCGCCGCTGCCGCTGCCGCCGCCCGAGCCGGCCGGCAAGCTGCCCGCCGAGCGCCGGAAGGGCACATTCGCCCTGCCGCCGCTCACCCTGCTCGACGCGCCGCGCAGCGAGCGCAAGATCGACGAGCGCGAGCTGATGGAGTCGGCCCGCCTGCTCGAGGACAAGTGCCGCGAGTTCGCGGTCGACGGCAGCGTGGTGCAGATCCATCCCGGACCGGTGGTCACCACCTTCGAGTTCAAGCCCGACGCCGGGGTGAAGTACAGCAAGGTCACCGCGCTCTCCGATGACCTCTCGCTGGCGATGCAGGCCGAGTCGGTGCTCATCGATCGCATCCCCGGCAAGTCGACGGTCGGCATCCAGATCCCGAACGCCGCACGCGAGACGATCTCGCTGCGCGATCTGCTCGAGTCCGACGGCTTCCGCCGCGCCTCGTCCAAGCTGCCGCTGGCGCTCGGCAAGACGATTCACGGCGAGCCGCACGTCGCCGACCTGGCGACCATGCCGCACCTGCTCATCGCCGGGTCGACGGGCACCGGCAAGTCGGTGGGGCTCAACGCGATGCTGACCAGTGTCCTCTACCGCAACACGCCCGACGAGCTGCGGCTGATCATGATCGATCCCAAGCGGCTCGAACTCGGGATGTACGAGGACATCCCGCACCTGCTGACGCCGGTGGTCGTCGAGCCGAAGCAGGCCGCCAACGCGCTGCGCTGGGCGGTGCGCGAGATGGAGGACCGCTACAAGACGCTGGCCGGCCAGAACGTCCGCAACATCGAGCAGTTCAACCGCAACGTCCGCGCGGTCCAGGAGGAATCGGGCGGCAAGGCGCCGGTCGACGAGGAGACCGGCGAGCCGATGCGGCCGCTGCCGTTCATCGTGGTGGTCATCGACGAGCTGGCCGACCTGATGATGGTGGCCGGCAACGAGGTGGAGGAATCGATCTGCCGGCTGGCGCAGATGGCGCGCGCCGTGGGTATCCACCTGATCCTCGCGACGCAGCGGCCTTCGGTCGACGTCATCACCGGCCTGATCAAGGCCAACCTGCCGGCGCGCATCTCCTTCCGCGTGTCGTCGAAGACCGACTCGCGCACGATCCTCGACTGCAACGGCGCCGAGCAGCTGCTGGGTCGCGGCGACATGTTGTTCCTGCCGCCGGCCTCCTCGCGCGTCGTGCGGCTGCACGGCCCCTACATCTCGGAGCAGGAATCGGCGCGGCTGGCCAGCTTCCTGCGCAAGCAGGGCAAGCCGATCTACAACCTGACGATCACCGAGGACGAGAAGAGCGGCCCGGATGCGCTCGAGTTCGAGCGTGACGAGATCTACGACGAAGCCGCCCGCATCATCGTCTCGAGCGGGCAGGCCTCGATCTCGTACCTGCAGCGCCGGCTGCGCATCGGCTTCAGCCGGGCCGCGCGGCTCGTCGACATGATGGAGGCCGAGGGACTGGTGTCGCCAGGGGCCGGCGGCAAGCCGCGCGAGGTGCTGGTGCCAAAGGATTACTTCGACGAGGTGGACGCCCAGGTTCGCTGACCCGGCAGACGAGGACTGTCCATGCGCGCATTGAGGTTGTTGTTGCTTTCGGCCGCCGTGCTCGCGCTCCCGTGGAGCGCGGCCGCGGCCGCCGGATCGGCCCGTTCGAGCTACGAACGCGCGCTGGCCCGCGAGCGTGCCATCGCCGCGCAAGGGGCCGCGACGACCACGGTGTCCGACCTCAGGCGCCTGCTCGCCAGCTTCGAACGGATCCCCCGCACCTACCCGACCAGCGGCTACGCTGACAACGCGCTGCAGAAGGCCGCGCAGGTGGCCGAGCAGATCTACGCCCGCACGCACGCCGACGCCGACCGCCAGAAGGCGGTGCGGCTCTACGACTGGCTGGCCCGCGAGTACCCCGCGAGTTCACTGGCGCGCGTGGCGCGCGACTCGGCGCGCGCGCTCGATTCGGCGAGGCGGGCGCCAGGGCCCACGTCGCCGGGCACCGGCGAGCGGCCGGCCCCCGTGGCCACGCCTGCCGCGACCGCGCTCCAGGCGCCCGCGGCTCCCTCGGGCCACCCCGCACCGGCCTCGGCCTCGCCGGCTACGGCCGCCACCCAGTTGCGCGAGGTGCGCCGCGCCGTGCTGCCCGAGGTCGTGCGCATCACGCTCGAACTCGACGCCGAGGTGAGCTATCACCACGAGCGGCTCGAAGGCCCGCCGCGGCTGTTCTTCGACCTGAAGGGTGCGGCGCCGGCGCCGCACCTGCGCGACACCGTGCTGTCCTGGTCCGGTGACGTGGTGCGGAAGGTGCGGCTCGGTCATCCGGAATCGGGGACGACGCGCGTGGTGCTGGATCTCGAGGGCACGCGCCGCTACAGCGTCTTCACCCTCTACAACCCCTACCGCCTCGTGATCGATCTGGAGCGCGCCCAGGGACCTCGTCCCGGGCTGCGGCCATCGGCGCCGCCGCCGACGGTGATCGCCGATGTCCAGCCTGCGCCGGGCCCGCCCGCGGTGTCTCGTACGCCCCCGCCATTCGCGGACATCGACCTCGAGCCGGCGCCGCCCGTGCCGCCGGTGGACCCGCGCGAGATCGACGGCCGCGATCTGCGGCTGCTCGAGGAGGCGCCGGTGACCAGCCGGATGATGGCTGCGCCGTCAGCGCCGCCGGTCGCGGCGCCGGCGGTTGCGGCACAGGATGCCACGCCGGCGCCGGCCGCAAGGCCCGTGTCCGGTGCCGCACGCGAGGTGACGCCCGCCGCCGCGCCGCCACCGGCGCCGGCGGTGCCACGGCCGCCGGCCGCCAACGCGAGCGGCGGCTTCTCGCTCTCACGACAACTGGGGCTCGGGGTGTCGCGGATCGTCATCGACCCCGGTCACGGCGGCCGCGATCCCGGCGCGCAGGGCCAGGGCCTGTCGGAGGCCGAACTGGTCCTCGACGTCGCGCTGCGCCTCGAGAGGCTGCTGGCCAGGCAGCCCGGCGTCGAGGTGGTGCTCACGCGGCGCACCGACACCTATGTGCCGCTCGAGGAGCGGACGGCCATCGCCAACCGCGAGCAGGCCGACCTGTTCCTGTCGATCCACGCCAACGCGAGCCGCAACCGCAACGCGCACGGCGTGGAGACCTACTTCCTGAACTTCGCCACCTCGAAGGACGCCGAGGCGGTGGCCGCCCGCGAGAACTCCGCCTCCGATCGGACGATGCACAGCCTGCCGGACATCGTGAAGGCGATCGCCACCAACAACAAGCTGCACGAGTCGCGCGATCTCGCTGGCCACGTGCAGGAGTCGATGGTCCGGAAGCTGTCGACCCGGGCCCGCCCGGCGCGGGATCTGGGCGTGAAGCAGGCACCGTTCGTCGTGCTGATCGGCGCGGCGATGCCGAGCGTGCTGGCTGAGATCTCCTTCGTCACCAACCCGGGCGAGGCGCGGTTGCTGAAGTCGGGCGGCCACCGCCAGCGCATTGCCGAGGCGCTGCACGATGCGCTGGTGAAGTACCAGCGGTCGCTGAAGGCCCAGGGCACGGTGGCGGAACGGCAGTAGCCAGCGGATCGCCCCGCGCAACGGTTTACAATCGGGTCATGCAGGCGACGCCCGCTCCGGGCCAGCCCGTCACCATCGTCCAGGTGGTCGAGCAGCCATCGCGCGAGGTCTCGGTGGCCGACATCCTGCTCGGGTCGGTGGGGCTGGTCGGCCTCACGTTGCTGGCCGCCGCGGTGGTGGGCCTGCTCGCCGGGGCTGTCCTGATCCTCTTCAAGCGCCTGCGGCCCGGCAACCGCCTGAACGGGCAGGACGCCGAGGATACGGCGCTGCACCTCAGTTCGTAGGCCAGCGCGTCAGGTGCGTGCGGGGACGCGGCCGTGCGCGAGCGCGAGGCCCGCCAGCGTCCGTACCATCACGCCGGTCGGTCCCTTCGGCATCCACGGCTGGCTCTCGTCGAGCCACGCGGTCCCCGCCACGTCGAGGTGCACCCACGGCAGGTTGCCGGTGAAGGCTTGCAGGAACTTCGCCGCCGTCACGGCGCCGGCCGCGCGCCCCCCGGTGTTGACCAGGTCGGCGATGTCGCTCCGGATCTGCTCGTCGTATTCCTCGTCGAGCGGCATCGGCCAGGCGCGCTCGCCCGCGGCGCCGGCGAGTTCGGCCACGAGCGACGACCATGCGGCATCGTTGCCGAAGAGTCCCGAGTTGAACCGCCCCAGCGCCACCACGCAGGCGCCGGTGAGGGTGGCGACGTCCACCAGGTGCGTCGCGCCCGCACGTTCACGCGCGTACCACAGGGCGTCGGCGAGAATCAGGCGGCCCTCGGCGTCGGTGTTGTTCACCTCGACCGTCTTGCCGCCCGCGCCGCGCAGGACGTCGCCCGGACGGATGGCGCGGCCCCCGGGCATGTTCTCGGCCGCCGACACGACGCCCACGACGCGGACGGCGGGCCGCAGCGCGGCGATGGCCAGCATGGCGCCAATCACCGCGGCGCCGCCTGCCATGTCGTACTTCATCAGCTCCATCTTCTCGAATGGCTTGATGGAGATGCCGCCGGTGTCGAAGGTCACCCCCTTGCCGACGAAACCCAGCGTGATGCCGGGCCGGGCGTCCTCGGGCTCGTAGCGCAGGACGATCAGGCGCGGCGGCTCCGCGCTGCCGCGGCCCACGCCGAGCAGCAGCTCCGCCCCCATGTCCTTCAGCGCCTGCTCGTCGAACACCTCGCAGGCCAGGCCGGCAGCCTGTGCGAGCTCCCGGGCGCGCGTGGCCAGCGTCGAGGGCGACAGCACGTTGCCCGGCTCGTTGGCCAGGGCGCGCGCGGCGTTGACCGCCATTCCCAGGGCCTGCCCGCGGCGGATGGCCTCCTCGAGCGCGCCACTTCCCTGCCGGACCAGCACCTCCACGGCCGTCAGCGTCGCAACCTCCGGCTCCCCGGTGCGATAGCTGCCCACGTCGAAGCCGGCGGAGAGCGCGCCGTCAACGGCCGCGGCCACATCGTCGGGGCCGGCCCCGCCGGTCACGATCGTCACCGCGTCGAAGCGGCGCGATCGCGCGGCCAGCGTGCCCGCGGCCGCGGCGCGACGCCAGCGATCCGGCGTGAGGCGGTCGGCAGGGCCGAGGCCCACGGCGACGACGCGCCGCCGCTGGTCGTCGTCGAGCGACGTGAGGAAGAACTCGCACGGCTTGCCCTGGAACTCGCCGCGGTCGATGGCGGCCCTCAGCTCACCCGCGGCGCCGGGCAGCAGCGCCTGGAGATCGTCGAGCGCGCCGCGCTGGACAACCGGGCAGATGACGACGCCGGCGGTCGCCGCGGCGGAGGAGGACAGCAGGGACACGGTCGGCAGGAACATGCGGGCGTGATTATACAGTCGAGGT
>JBDIBB010000216.1:0-5405 GCA_039812685.1 Vicinamibacteraceae bacterium | reverse complement strand
ATCCTGCGCGAGGGCGGCTACCTCTCCCGCGATGCCGATGCGCGCCTCCTCGACACGCCGCGCACGCGGCTCGTGCTCCTGCTGATCCGCGTCCTCTGCGGCCCGCGCGGACCCCGGGCGGTCGCGGAGATGACCAGGCGCAAGGCCGGGGACGGAGACGGGAGGATTCCAGCCGCGCTCGCGCGCCGGTGAGCCCGCTGTCGCCGCGACGCGGAGGATGGCCGGTCGGTTACCCGCCGGCCTTCGCGTCAGAACCGCAACGCGAGCCCCACCGTCGCCCGGGTGAACTCGAGCGTGCCCCGCTCCAGCGAGAAGAACCCCTCGTCGGAATCCTGGAGGCTGCGGAAGTGGCGGAAGTCACCGCGGATACCGACCCGATCGCTGAAGAAGATCGAGACGCCCGCACCGAAGTTGTAGCCGAGGTTGTTGCGCGAGAACTCGAGCAGGTCGCCGAACCCCTCGACGCGCTGCCGGATCAGCCCGAGCCCCGCCGACGCGTACGGCCGCACGCCTGGTCCGGATCGGGCGTGGCCGGCGGTGCCGAGCACGACGTTGCCCATGATCGTGGTGACGCTGTTGGCGCCAAGCAGCGAGGTTTCGGACTCGCCGAAGAAGTCGGGGGCGAACGCGAAGTCGACCTCGAAGCCGAGCATCCCGCCGCCGGCCCCGAGGACGGCCCCGTAGATCCTGGGCTTCTCCTCCTGTGCGCGTTCGATGGTGCCACCGAAACCGAGGCCCAGGTAGGGGGCGATGTACCCCTGGGCGGACGCGAGCGCCGGCATCGCGAGCAGGCCGAGGCAGAACGAGGCTGAGCGGAACGCGGCACGCATCATGCGAGGACTCCACCGTGCCCCGGCGGGCCGAACCAGCGGGGCACGGCCGTGTGGCCGGGAGCGCGGGGCTGGCGCCGCGATCGTAGCACCCCGCGCGCCTGCGCTACCATGCGCGGAGGCGGAGGTTCCCTGATGCGCCGGTTCGTTCGTGCACTCTGCATCCTGTCTGTTGCCGCGGGCGTCGTCGCGGCGTTCGTCGGAACATCAGGTGCCCAGGCGCCGCAGGCCGATCTCGTGATCCGCGGCGCCCGCGTCGTCGATGGCACCGGCGCCTCCTGGTACCTCGCCGATGTTGCCGTGAAGGGCGATACGATCGTCGCCATCGGACGCGGCCTCGCCACAACGGGCACGCGCGAGATCGACGCGACAGGCCTCGTGCTCGCACCGGGCTTCATCGACCTCCACACCCACGCCCGCCGAGGCATCTTCGACGTCCCGACGGCCGACAACTACGTCAGGCAGGGCGTCACCACGCTGTTCGAAGGGCAGGACGGCAGCTCGCCGCTTCCCCTCGGCCCCTTCCTCGAGAAGATCGCTGCCACGCGCATCTCGCCGAACTTCGGCATGTTCGTCGGACAGGGATCGGTCCGCGCCGAGGTCGTGGGCGAGGTCGACCGTCCGGCCACCGGCGACGAGCTGGAACGGATGCGGTCGATCGTGCGGGCGGCGATGCGCGACGGCGCGTTCGGCCTGAGCACCGGCCTGTTCTACGTGCCCGGGACCTTCGCGCCCACCGCGGAGGTGGCCGAACTCGCGAGGGTCGCGGGCGGGATGGGCGGAATCCACGTTTCGCACATGCGGAACGAGTCGTCGAAGGTCGTCGACTCGGTGCGGGAGACGATCGCCATTGGCGAGCTGGGCGGGCTGGCCACCCAGGTGACGCACCACAAGATCATCGGGCGCGCCAACTGGGGGCGCAGCGTCGAGACGCTGCGGCTGGTGGACGAGGCGCGCGCGCGCGGTGTGGACGTCTCCATCGACCAGTATCCCTACACCGCCTCGAGCACCAGCGTGCAGGCTGCGCTGCTGCCGGCCTGGGCGCAGGAAGGCGGCCGCGATGCGGTGCTCGCCCGGCTGCGGGACCCGGACACGCGGGCGAGGATCAAGGCGGCGACGATCGCCCTGATCGAGAACGAGCGCGGCGGCGGCGATCCGCAGAACGTCCAGATCGCCGCCTGCAACTGGAACCCCTCGCTCGCCGGCCGGCGGCTGGGCGACATCACGAAGGGCCGCGGCCTGGAGCCCACCATCGAGCATGCGGCCGACACCGCGCTCTGGATCGTGGAACAGGGCGGCTGCGCCGGCATCTTCCATGCGATCGGCGAGGAGGATCTCGTCCGCATCCTGAAGCACCCCGCGACGATGATCGCCTCCGATGGCGAGGTGCCGATCTTCGGGCGCGCCTCGCCCCATCCCCGCAGCTACGGCACGTTCGTCCGCGTGCTCGGCCGCTACGTGCGCGAGCAGGGCGTGCTCACGCTCGAGGACGCCGTGCGGAAGATGACCTCGCTGCCGGCGCAGCGCGCGGGCCTCGCCGACCGCGGCGCCGTGAAGGCCGGCCTGCGCGCCGATCTCGTGCTGTTCGATCCGGCGCGCGTGACCGATCGCGCCACCTTCGAGCAGCCCCATCAGTACGCCGACGGCGTGTTCGCGGTTGTCGTCAACGGCGAGGTGGTGTTCGAGAAAGGGGCCATGACGGCGGCGCGGCCTGGACGGGTGCTGCGAGGGCCTGGCTTCGGCCGCTGAGGCGGTGTGGCCTGCTCGCCACGCGATCTCCGCCGAGGGGCGGAGCCCGAACCCGTGGCCGGCCGCCTGACCGGCTGAGGCGTGGACCGGGTGCCCTTGATTGGCGGAAGAGGCTCAAGGATAATCACGAGAATTCTGGTTTTTCACGTGAATCGCACGCTCCGATACCTCGCCCGGCCGATCGTCATCGCATGGCTGGCCCTGATCGCCGCCGTGCCCGGCGCGATCGCCGCGGAGACCTGCGTCTCCGGCGACTTCGACGGCGACGGGTACGGCGATCGCGCGGTGCTCGATCGACACGAGCCGTCAGTCGTCCGCGTCTGGCTGTCGAAGAGCCGTCGGGTTCACGTGATGCGGGCCCGGGTGACGCTTTCGGCGATCGCCGCCAGGGATCTGAATGGCGACCGCCGGGCCGAACTCGTCGCGCGCGAGGCGAAGGCCAGCCTGCACGTCTGGACGCTGGGCCGTTCCGGCTTCCGCGCGTTCGGTCCCCGAGAGGCCCGGGTGCACGTTCTCCCGGTCCCGCCACGACACCACGTCGACGATCGGAGGGCCTCTGGCGGCCCTCTGGTTTCGACATCCGGGCCCGACGCGCCAGCGACGCCTCCGGCGACGCGACCCGGGATGGCCGCGCCCGCCGATTCGTGCGGCACGTTGCGCCCGGCCATCGTCCTCGCAGCAGGCCGCGGCGCCTCTCCCTCCCGTCCCCGCTCTCCACCTCCGCACGTGGTCTGATCCGGTAGCCGATGTCCCTGGCGCACCGCCGTGCTGCCGCCGGCAGCGATCCGGGCGCGCAAAGGTCGAGACCGGTTGTGCCGCCGCACGGGCTGCCGTGCACCGGGAGAGGCATCTGCCGTCTCCCGCGCATGCGCGGCGGCGGCCGCGGCGCGATGACCAGCATGTGACGCGCCACGCGACAACGTGACAGATTCGAGGCCGCTGCATGGACCTGCTGCCCGTGTCGGATTCCTGGCCGTACTGGGTCGTCTTCATCGCCGCGATCATCGAGGGCGAAGTGGCGTACGTCGCCGCGGCGGCGCTCGTCGCCCAGGGACAGTTGAATCCCGTGGCCGTGGCGGCGGCCGGCGCGCTCGGCGCGACGATTGGCGACCAGGCGTTCTTCTTCGCGCTGCGTGGGCGCCTGGCGAAGTGGGTGGCGAGGTATCCCTCGCTGGAACGGAAGGCCGCGCCGCTGCTGGGCTGGGTCCGGCGTCACGACGCATTCATGATCCTGCTGATCCGCTTCGCGCCAGGCCTGCGGATCGCGATTGCGGTGGCCTGCGCCTGGGTCGGCGTGTCGGCCGTCAGGTTCTCGATCCTGAGCCTGCTCTCGGCGGTCGTGTGGGCCGTCGCGCTGCTCGTGCTCGTGGGATGGCTCGGCCCGACCTACCTGGCGCGGTTCGGGCTGGAAGGCTGGAAGGGCGCGTTGCTCGCCGGCGCCGTCGTCCTTGGCCTGTTCAAACTGCTGGCCCTGTTCGAGCGCCGCGTCATCGGCAGTCCTGACGCGGCCTGACGGCGGGGTCCCGTGCCGGCGCCGGCACGAACTGCCGCGGGTGTCCCGTCCGCCCGCCGTGCAGCTCCTGGACAGGTGACGGACGCCGGCAAGTCGTTGGAGCAGGTGATCATGGCCGCCATTGGAAGGTTCGGATCTCGAGTCGTGCCGGAGTTGCCGGCGATCATCCGGGAGTGTCGTGCGCGGCGTCAACTCGTCGAGGGGCCGTACATCGAGGCGTTCGAGCAGGAGTTCGCCCGCCTGCTTGGGGCCGGGCACGTCCGCGCCTGCTCCACCGAATACGGCCGCATGGCCCTCTACTTCATCCTGAAGTCGATGGACCTCCCGCCGGGATCCGAGATCATCGTCCCCGCGTTCACCTTCTGGGTCGTGCCGGAGATCACGCGCGTCGCCGGGCTCACGCCGGTGTTTGCCGACATCGATCCGTCGACGTTCACGCTCACGGCCGACGCCGTGCGGCGGGCCCTCACGCCGAGGACCCGCGCGGTGCTGCCGACGCACCTCTACGGCCTGGCGTGCGACATGGATCCGATCCTCGAGCTCGCCCGTCAGCACGACCTGAAGGTGATCGAGGACTGCGCGCACTCGCTCGGTGCCGAGTACAAGGGGCGCATGGTCGGAACGCTCGGCGATGCCAGTTTCTTCAGCTTCCAGGCCTTCAAGCCGCTGAACACTTTCGGCGGAGGGCTCGCGTGGGTGCGCGACGCCGAACTGGCGAGGCGGGTCGGCGCGCTGGCCGACGCCGAGGCGTGGCCGACCGAGAAGCGCGTGGAGAGCATCCTGCGGCAGGGCAGGCTGCAGCACACCTTCATCCGGCCGAAGGTGTTCACCTGGTCGCTGTTTCCCGTGTGGTACGTCGCCTCGTTCACCGGCAGCAAGCCTGAGGAACGGTTGTGGGAGCGTGTCCGGCCCCTGGCGCCGCTTCCGGATCACTATCGGGGCCGGTTCACCAACGTCCAGGCCGCCATAGGTCTTGCCGGCCTGAGGCGTCTGCCGGAGTACATCGAGCGGACGCGGCGCCACGCGCGCATCCTCGACGACATCCTGGGCGGGGTCGACGGCGTGACGATCCCCAGGATTCCGGCCGGACAGACGCACGTTTACTATCAGTACTGCCCGTACGTGCCCGACAGCGAACTCGTCGTGAAGCGCTGCATCCGGCGCGGCGTCGACGTGGCGCCGATGCACGTGGACGTGTGCACCTCGATGAGCCTGTTCGGGTGGACCGGCCCGGCGATGCCCGGCGCCGAGCACGCCGCGACGGCCGTCCAGGTTCCCGTCTACGAGTCGCTGCAGGATGCCGAGGTGGAGCG
>JBDIBB010000215.1:0-5431 GCA_039812685.1 Vicinamibacteraceae bacterium | reverse complement strand
GTGGCATCGCGTGCCCCCGCGGCGAACGGAGATTCTACCTTTACCGCGCCAGCCTCCGCAACACGCCCGGACGCAGGCGGTCGCACGCCACCGTCTCGCCGTGCGGCCTCAGCCCTGCTTCCGCGATCCGGGCAGGCGCCGCTCGCGCGGCCCGTCGTAGATCACCGCCGTCGAGTCGATCTCCCGCATCGGCCGCTCGCGCTCCTGCTCCTCGCGTGCCTGCGCGATCAGCCCCGGCGTCCGCGAGATGATGAACAGCCCGTGTCCTACCGACGCCGGCAGCCCGATGTCGGCGCACACGGCGGCGATCGCGCCGTCGACGTTGATTGGAATGCGTTCGCCCTCGGCCCGCGCCCGGTTCAGGACGCGCTCGCACGCGCGCAGCATCCTCAGGTGCGGCCCGTCCACCTCGTACTCCAGCGCCATCTGGAACAGCCGCGCGGTGCGCGGATCGTGCGTGTGGATGCGATGGCCGAAACCCGGCACGGCCTCCTGACGCGCCGCCAGCGGCGCCATCACCTGGTGCGCCGCCTCCTCGTAGCCGATCCCGCCGCGCAGCAGCGTCACGCCCTGCTCGAGCAGCGTCACGCAGCGCTCGATGTCACCGCCATGGTAGGTGCCGAACCCGAGCACGCCGGCCGCCACGGCGGCGCGCATCGGCGCGCCGGTCGTCGCCACGTTGCGCGCCGCGAGCGTCGAAGGCGGCGACGTCCCGTGGTCGATCAGCGACACGAGGATGGCGTCCATCAGGCGCCCGATCGCCGGCGATGGCAGCTCGCCCTGCAGCAGCAGGTAGATCGCCTCGGCGAAGGAGACGCGGCCCATCAGCTCGTCGACGGCGTAGCCGCGCACCATGATGCGGTTGGGCTCGATCTGCGTGATGGCCGTCCGCCACGCCGTGCGGTGAGCGCGCCCGGGATGGTCGTCGGCCGAGTTCCGCCGGGACGACGGGGGCGAGGCGGGCTGACGGGGCATGTCGGCCTCCTTCAATCGCTCCCGGTGCCGAACAGGCGATCGCCGAAGTCGCCCAGCCCGGGCACGATGAACTTCGCTTCGTTCAGGCAGTCGTCGACCGCTGGCGTGTAGATGCGCACGTCGGGATGCGCCGCCTCGAGCAGCGCCACGCCCTCCGGCGCCGCGACGATGCACAGCAGCCGGATGTCGCGTGCGCCCTGGCTGCGCAGCAGGTCGATGGCGGCGACGGCGCTGCCGCCGGTGGCCAGCATGGGATCCACCACGAACACGATGCACTGGTCCAGTCGCGCGGGAAACTTCGCGTAATACTGCGAGGCCACGGCGGTGGTCTCGTCGCGCTGCAGCCCGATATGGCCCACGCGCGCTGTCGGCACCAGTTCGAGCACGGCCTCGAGCATCCCCAGCCCGGCACGCAGCACCGGCACGACGACCACTTCGGCATCCACCGCGCGACCCTCGGCCATCCGCAGCGGGGTCTGCACGGTGGCCGGCCGCGATGGCAGGTCGCGGCACGCCTCGGCCGCCAGCAGCAGGCTGATGCGCCTGGCCATCACGCGGAAGATGTCGGGCGAGGTCGTGCGATCGCGCAGGCGCAGCAGGATGTCCTGGACGACGGGGTGCGTGACGATGTGCAGCGGCACGGGGGGACTATACATCAGCCCATCCATCCACGGCGCCGTCACTTTTCGCGCTCACGGCCGGGACGGATTGCCGGCTGATTCGAGGTATAGTCTGCTGCTGGAGCGCGCCGCGTCAGGCTTCGGCCGGACCGTCGAGCACCCCGATGAACGGCAGGTTCCGGTAGTGCTCGTCGTAGTCGAGCCCGTACCCGATCACGAACTGATCGGGGATTTCGAAGCCGACGTAATCGACGGACACGTTGACGATGCGCCGTGAGGGCTTGCTGAGCAGACAGGCCGAGCTCAGCCGTCGCGGCGCACGCGCCCGGAGGATCTCCTGCAGGTAGGTGAGGGTCAGGCCGGTGTCGACGATGTCCTCGACGATGACCACGTCGCGCCCCTCGATGCCGGCATCGAGGTCCTTGAGCAGGCGGACCTCGCCCGAGGATCGGGTGCCCTTGCCGTAGCTCGACACGGCGATGAAGTCGAGCGTCACGCGGTTGCCCATGGCGCGCACGAGGTCGGCCAGGAACACGAAGCCGCCCTTGAGCACGCACACGAGGTGGATGGGACCATCGCCGGGATGGTCGCCTTCGATTTCGGCGGCCAGGGCGGCGACGCGCGACTGTATGGCCTCGGCGGAAATCAGGACGGTGTGAATGGGCGAGCAGGACATCGGCCGCAAGGCTCCAGGTGAGGCCGGAATCCCCGCGGCACGCGAGGCCCGGGCCCGCGAAGACGCGAAGCGTAACACATGCAGCGATTCTCGTTGATCACGGAGGCCGACGCCCGCCGGCTGGCCCCGGGCAGCACGGTCGAACTCGAGCCGGGCGGCCACGTCACGCCGCTGGCCCACGACACGTTGCGCGCGCTGGGCGTGAAGGTGGTGCCGGCCGGCACCAACGAGGCCGAGGCAGCCGCGGCGGCGCTCGCGCCGCCGGCCGAGGTGCGCGTGGTCGCGCTGGGCACCGATCACTCCGGCCTGACGCTCAAACGCTCGCTGGCCGCCTGGCTGCGCGGCCGCGCGCTGCGCGTCGTCGACTGCGGCACCGACACGCCCGACGCGGTCGATTACCCCGACATCGCCCGCCGCGTGGCCGAGGCGATCCGCTCGGGCGAGGCCCAGGCCGGCATCGTCATCGACGGCGCCGGGCTGGGATCGGCCATCGCCGCCAACAAGGTGCGCGGCATCCGCGCCGCCATGGCCACCACGCCGACGCTGGCGCGCTACGCCCGCCAGCACAACGGCGCGAACGTGCTCGCGCTCGGCGCGACGCTGGTCTCCGACGCCGACGCGCGGCTGATCGTCGACACCTTCCTGCAGACGCCGATGACCGAGGCCCGCTACATGCGGCGCCTCGCGAAGGTGAAGCGCCTGGAGGACGAGTTCTGAGCCGCCGCGCCCCCGTGTTTCCATACCCCCAAGCCCCGATGACCTCCGCCGACCTCCAGCGCCTGATTCAGATCGTCACCGAAGAAGTCGTTGCCGCGACCGGGCTCGGCGCACCGCTCTCGCGCTGCGCGTGCCATTCCTATGCGGCCGAGTGCTGCCCCGACCGGCTGCGCGGCGTGATCGACGCCGGCGCGAACCGCATCGGCGTGCACGCCAGCGGGGGCGCCTCGCGTGACGTCGCCGCGATGATCGACCACACGCTGCTGCGCCCCGACGCCACCCGGCAGGACATCGAACAGCTCTGCCACGAGGCGGTCGAGAACCGCTTCGCCACGGTCTGCATCAACCCGGCCTGGGTGAGGCTGGCCGCCCCGCTGCTGCGGCCCCACGGCGTGGGCGTGTGCACGGTGGTCGGGTTCCCGCTGGGCGCCACCACGCCCGACGTGAAGCAGTACGAGACGCGACGCACCATCTTCGACGGCGCCACCGAGGTCGACATGGTGATCAACGTGGGCGCGCTGAAGTCGGGCGACCTGCGCCTGGTGGAGCGCGACATCGCCGCGGTGGCCGAGGCGTGCCAGCCGTGCGGCGTCACCAGCAAGGTCATCATCGAGGCGGCGCTGCTCACCGACGATGAGAAGGTGGCGGCGTGCACGCTGGCGAAGGCGGCCGGCGCCGACTTCGTGAAGACGTCCACGGGCTTCGCCAAGGGCGGCGCCACGGTGGCCGACGTCGCGCTGATGCGCCGGATCGTCGGCCCCGAGATGGGCGTGAAGGCCGCCGGCGGCGTGCGCGACTACGAGGGGCTCAAGGCCATGGTGGCCGCCGGCGCCTCCCGCGTCGGCGCCAGCGCCGGCGTGCGCATCGTCCGCGAGTCGAAGGGCGAGAAGACCGCCGCGCCGGCCTCATCCGGATACTGAATCGCCGGGATCCGCCGATGGCCGACACCGCCGGCGCACGTCGTCAGACCGGACGTTTGTGGGTGCTGGTACGGGTGGCGGGATCGCGCCTGGCCATCGACAGCAACCGCGTCCGCGAGTTGATGGAGCTGCCAGCGGTGACGGTGCTGCCCGGTCTTCCGCCCGGCACGCCCGGCGTCATCACCTGGCGCGGCCGGGTCGTGGCCGCCATCGACCTCGCCGTCCGGCTGGATCTGCCGCACGCTGGCGCCGGCGCCCAGACCGGGAAATCGAGGATGGCCGTCGTCGTCGCGGTCGACGCCGGGTACTTTGCGCTCATCGTCGACGGCGTGGAGGGCGTGGAGGCGCTGGCCGCCGATTCGGTGTCGCCGCTGCCGCTCGGCCTGGCGGATCCGGGCAGGCCGGTGCGCGAGCATGCGCGCACGGCGCGAGAGGGCGCGCTGGTCCTGCTGCTGGACGTCGACGTGCTGCTGGGCCAGCGTGGGGATGCCGCGGCGAATCAGCCGGGCGCCGGAAGCGGCCGGGCCGCAGAGCGACCGGACGAGCCTGTTGCGTCGAGCGTCGCCGCGCCGGCCCCCGCCGACACCACCGGCGGCACGGATGACGCCACCCCGCCGGCGGCCCCGAAGCGACGGCCGAGAGCAGCGGCCTCGCGCAAGGTTGCACCTGCGACCAGAGGCCCCCGCGTCACCCGGAGCCGGGCCCGCCGGTGACCCGCCGGCGCAGACCTCGCGCCGCATGCCGCTGACGCGGCCGGCCAACGTTTCGATCCGCTGGCAGTCCTACTCCGCGGCGCCGGCCGGCGCCGAGCGGGCCCGCGGCGTCCAGACGGTGAGCTGCGGGAAGGGGAGTTCGATGCCCTGCCGATCGAACTCGCGCTTGATGCGCCGGCGCAGCTCCCGTGCCACCTCCCACTGCTTCAGCGGCAGCGTCTTCATGGTCACTTTCAGGATCACGGCTGACTCCGCCAGCCGGTCGACGCCGAGCACCTGGAGGTCGTCGAGGATGGAGGCGCTGAACGCGGCGTCGGCGCGCAGCCCCGCGCCAAGGCCCCGCAGGATCTCCGTCACGCGGTCGGTGTCCTCGCCGTAGCCGATCGAGACGTCGAGCACCGCGAAGGAGAAGTCCTTCGTGCGGTTGGCGAGTTTGGTGATGCTGCCGTTGGGGAAGATGTACACGGTGCCTTCCATGTCGCGCAGGGTGATGGTGCGCAGCGTGATGGCCTCCACCATGCCGCCCACGTCGTTGACCACCGCGACGTCGCCCACGCGCACCTGGTTCTCGAGGATCAGGAAGAAGCCGCTGAAGAAGTCCTTCACGATCGACTGCGCGCCGAAGCCTACGGCCAGGCCGAGGATGCCGGCGCCGGTGAGCACCGGCGTGATGTCGAGGTTCAGCTCGCGGAGGATCATCAGCGTGGCCACGCCGATCGTCACCACGGCCACCACGTACTCGATGAGGCTGCCGAGCGTGCGGATGCGCTTGGCGCGCTCCCGCGCGTCGGATCCCGCGCCGCGCTCGGC
>JBDIBB010000214.1:0-5561 GCA_039812685.1 Vicinamibacteraceae bacterium | reverse complement strand
TGACGCCTACTACGGCGTCCAGACGCTGCGAGGCAAGGAGAACTTCCACATCACCGGGGTTTCCATGGCCGCCGAGCCCTGTCTGGTGCAGGCGCTCGGCTACGTGAAGAAGGCCGCCGCGATGGCCAACCGCGATCTGGGGGTGCTCGACCCGCGCATCGCCGGCGCGATCCTCACTGCCTGCGATCGGCTGATTACGGGCGACCTGCTCGACCAGTTCGTCACCGACTTCATCCAGGGCGGGGCGGGCACCTCCACCAACATGAACGCCAACGAGGTGATCGCCAACCTCGCGCTGGAGTCGCTGGGCTACGCGAAGGGCGACTACCAGCACGTCAACCCGAACGATCACGTCAACTTCGGGCAGTCCACCAACGATGCCTACCCGACGGCGCTGCGCCTGGCGCTGATCCTGCGCCTTCGCGGCTACCTGGACGCGCTCGGCCGCCTGCGGCAGGCCTTCTTCGCCAAGGGCGAGGAGTTCGCGCGCGTGCTGAAGATGGGCCGCACGCACCTGCAGGATGCGGTGCCGATGTCGCTCGGGCAGGAGTTCCACGGGTGGGGCACGACGATGGGCGAGGAGGGGCAGCGCATCACCGAGGTGTGCGGGTTGCTGCGCGAAGTGAACCTCGGCGCCACCGCGATCGGCACCTCAGTGACGGCCGCACCGGGCTATCCGGCGCTGGCCACGCGTCATCTCGCCGACCTGACCGGCATCGACTTCGTGCTCGCGCACGATCTCGTCGAGGCCACCTCCGACACCGGCGCCTACGTGCAGTTGTCGGGCGTGCTCAAGCGCACGTCGGCCAAGCTGACGAAGATCTGCAACGACCTCCGCCTGCTGGCGTCGGGTCCCCGCTGCGGGCTGGGCGAGATCAACCTGCCGCAGAAGCAGCCGGGCTCGTCGATCATGCCCGGCAAGGTGAACCCGGTGATTCCCGAAGTGGTCAACCAGGTGGGGTTCCTCGTCATCGGCCTCGATCTCACCGTGACGCTGGCGGCCTCGGCGGGGCAGTTGCAGCTGAACGTGATGGAACCCGTGATCGCCTTCGCGCTGTTCACCTCGATCACGACGATGGAGCGGGCGATGAACACGCTGCGCGAGGGCTGCGTGGAGGGCATCACGGCCAACGTGGAGCGCGCCCGCGACATGGTGCTGAACTCGCTCGGCATCGTCACGCTGCTGAAGCCCGCGCTCGGCTACAAGCTGTGCGCGGAGATCGCGCGCGAAGGGCACGAGAGCGGCCGATCGCTGCGCGAGATCGTGGTCGAGCGCCGCGGCCTGCTCACCGCGGCGCAGTGGGACGAGATCTTCAGTTTCGAGAACCTGATCGCGCCGCGTTTCGACGCGTGACCCGGGCCTGCCGCCGCGTCCCCGGCCGCCGCCGCGACCGGGGACGCCCGCTCACCGCCGGACGAGGCCGCTACCAGCGGCGCCGGTAGCCGAACTCGAACAGGAACCGGTCGCGCGACCACCGCCGGTTCTCGCGATAGCCTCGCTCGTAGCCCGACCGGAAGCCGTCGCGGTAGGCCTGGCGGTAGAGTTCGCGCGAGCCGTAGCGGCGGTGGTACCCGCGATCGGCATCGCGGTACCGGCGCTCGCGGAACGGGTCGGGACGCTGGCCGTCACGCGACGCCTTGCGGCCCTCGCGGTACCCGTCGTCGAAACCCTGGTCGAATCCGGGACCGCGCCACACGTCGTAGCCGTAGCCCCGATCCCACGTGTCACGACCGGGCTGGCCCCGCCGCACCTGGGCTTCGGCGGTCGGGGTCGCGATCCACAGCAGGGTCAGCGCCGCGAGGGCGATCGTCGAAAGGTGAAGTGTGCGCTTCATGGGGTCCTCCAACCGGGGAACGCCCACGACTTCTTCAAGTGACGTGCCAGGCTGGCGATCGACTCCGGAGCCGGCCGAACCCGATGCCGGTCCGGCGCATCGGCCGCAGGTGTCCTGTCTGGCTGACGCCGGTGACCTACTCGGTCCACACGATCACGCGTCCCGTCGCGTTCTCGCGATCGAGGATCAGTGCGGGGCCGGCGAGGCGAATGTCCTCCGCCGTGACGCCCAGTTCGTCGAGGCTGAAGCCGTCGACGTTGATCCGCAGGGTCTCGTCGCCCTGGAACCGGAGCATCCAGAACGGGAAGGAGAGCCGCGCCAGCCGCTGCTCGCGCTTGTCCCAGACCACCAGCCTGAAGGAGTCCGGCAACGGACCCGTGTAGGCGGCGCGCCGGCGCTCGAGTTCGGCAATGGCCGTGCCGCCGGAGGCGGAGGGATCGATCAACGGCGTCTGGCCCTCGAAGCGACGGCGGATCTCGTCGAAGGCTGCCGTTGCCGACTCGGCGGGCGCACTGCTCACCTGCACGTGGCGGGCGAAGAACCACGCACCGGCGCCGACCAGGATCGCGACCACGAGCGTCCCGGCCCCGAGCAGGGAGAGCAGCACGAGCAGCCAGGTGCGGGGCCTGGGCATCATCGTGAACCCGGTGCGACTGGTGACAACGGCGGCGGTCCCGGCAGTGACCAGGGGCCGGTGGGCAAGTGAAGATCGTCCGGGTGAGCGCCAGCAGACACGTTCGCACTCGGCACGATCGCCTCGCCGCGACTATGATACGAGGCTGGGCGGCACGACTGACGTGCGCCCACTTTCGAGGAGTCCCTGAATGGCACGCCGTACCGCCCGGAGTCTGTCACTGCCGTCCCTTCTCCAATCTCCCGAGTTCGTCCAGTTGGCGCTGGCCGGTGTCGAGCGCGAACTGGAAGAGACCCGCGCGCGCCTCGTCAAGCTGGAGGCCTACGCGGAGCACCTGCGCCGGGGGGCGAGTGCGAGCGTCGCGTCGGCAGCGGCCAAGGTTGCGCCCGAACCCGCCGCGCGACGGCGCAAGGCCGCCAAGCGCACCCGCACCAACCGGCTGTCGGACGAGGCGCGCAAGGCGCTGTCCGAGCGGATGCGTCGCAGGTGGGCCGAGTACCGTGCGGCGCGGGAGACCGCTGGCGCGCAGGTCACGAAGGCTCCGAAGAACGCGAAGAACTCGAAGAAGTAGCGTTCAGCGTGGTCCCGCGGTCCCCGCGGCCGCATAGTGATCGACGACAGCCTGCACGAGGCCCGCGATCGAGAAGTCGGTGGCGACGACCGTCGGCTCGATGTCGAGATCGCGGGCCGCCGCCGCGGTCACAGGACCGATGCAGGCCACGGTCGTGGCCTGCAGCAGGTCGGCGGCCTGTTCCTCGCCAAGACTGATCGCCAGGTTGTGCACCGTCGACGCGCTCGTGAAGAGGACGACGTCGATCTGACGGTCGAGCAGCATCCGGTAGATGTCGTTGCCGCCCTCGTCGCGCTGCAGCGGTTCGTGCAGGCGCCGGTAGGCGACCACTTCGGTCACCTGGCCGCCCGCCAGCCGGAGTTCGCCGGCGAGGACGTCGAGCGGGATGTCGGCGCGCGGCAGCAGGAACGAGCGGCCGTCGATCGGACCGAACGCGCGGATCGCGTCGAGGATGCTGTCGGCGCGGAACTCCGCCGGATGCAGGTCCACCTTGATGCCCCAGCGCGACAGACGTTCGGCCGTGCCCGGGGCGACCGCGCAGAGTCGCGGTCCGTGCAGGCTGCGCACGTCGCCCGCGCCCGCGAGCAGCCGGCGCATGAACGCTTCGACGCCGTTGGCGCTCGTGAACACGAGCCAGTCGTAGGTGCCAGCCCGGGCGCACGCCTGGTCGAGCGGGCCGACATCCAGCGGCGGCGCGATGCGCACGGCCGGTGCCTCGATGGCCTCCGCGCCCAGCTCCTCGAGCCGCTCCACCAGCTCACCCGATTGCTCGCGCGATCGCGTGACGAGAACGCGCTTGCCGAACAGCGGCCGCGCATCGAACCACCGCAGGTGCTCGCGCAGGCCCGCCACGGCGCCCACCACGAGCACGGCTGCCTCCCGCTGCGGCGGACCTTCGCGCAGCCGGGCCTGCAGCTGACCCAGCTCGGCCCGCGTCGTCACCTGTCCCGGCAGCGTGCCGCGCGCAATCACCGCCACCGAGTCGCGTGGCGAGCGCCCGGCGGCCAGCAGCGCGTCGACGACCTCGGCGAGCTGCCGCGGGCCGGTGTAACAGACGATGGTCCCGTCCACGCGTGCGACCGCGGCCCAGTCCACCCTGGGCGGCCGGCTGCTGCCGTCCTCGTGGCCGCGGACGAGGACGAGCGTATCGCCGGCGCCCGGATAGGTGAGGGGAACGCCGGCGTAGCACGGCGTCGCCACCAGCGCCGTCACGCCGGGGACCACCTCGAACGGGATGCCGTGCTCGTGAAGGAAGAGCGCCTCCTTGCCCCCGCTGTCGAAGACGTAGGGGTCGCCCCACTTGAGGCGCACGACGGTCCGGCCCTCGCGGGCCTTCTCGGCGAGCAGCAGGCTGATGGCGTCCTGCTGGCTGGGCTGGGGTGCGGCCGCGCCAACGTCGATGCGCTCGGCGTCGGCGGGTGCCCGGCGCAGCAGTCGGGGGTGCACGAGGTGGTCGTACACCACGACATCGGCCCGAGCCAGGCAGTTCAGGCCACGCAGGGTGATGAGCGACGGGTCGCCGGGTCCCGCTCCCACGATGTAGACAGTCGCAGGCTGCATGGGGCGCAGTATAGACCTGTCGCGGCGGATCGGGTCTCGGCCCGCGGTGCGGTCCGCCGTCCGCCGGTCAGGGCGAGGGCGCGTAGTAGCCCTGCTTGGTGCGGGTGATGACGTTCGGCCGGGTGGTGCGCACGACGACCCGGCGCCAGCCGCCGTCCCGGCGCGGGTTCTTCGACGTGTAGCCCACCGTGTACTGGCTCGACAGTTCGCTGGCAATCAGGGTGTAGATGGTCGGCAGCTCGTCGACCGACGTCGGGAAGAACGACCGGCCGCCGGTCTCGTGCGCGAGCTGCTTGAGCACGAACTCGGCCTCGCGGAACCCGCGTGTGCCTCCCTGATCGCGCGACCGGATCCCGATGGTGTAGACGACGGTCTCCGCGCGCTTGGCCAGCTCGAGCACTTCCTCGAAGGGCAGCAGGCTCGACGTGTCCTCGCCGTCCGACAGCACGACGATGGCGCGCCGCCGGATGTCCTCGGCCGACTGCGCCCGCAGTTTCTTCATCTCGTTCAGCGCGATGTAGATCGCGTTGTACATCGACGTGGATCCGCCGGCGGCCGTGCCGCGGATGGCCTTCTCCAGCGCCGCGCCGTCGTTGGTGAAGCCCTGCAGGATGGTCACGCGGCTGTCGAAGTCGACGACCTGGGCGAGGTCCTCTGCGCGCAGGCGGCGGGCGAAGCCGATGGCCGCGTTCTGGGCCGTCGTCATCTTGTCGTCCATGCTGGCGCTCGTGTCGAGCAGCAGGGAGAGGGCAATCGGCAGTTGCGACCGCGTGAAGAAGCTGATCTGCTGCTGCACGCCGTCCTCGTAGACCTGGAAGTCGCGCTCGTCGAGATCGGTGACGAACTGCTGGTCGGGCGTCGTCACCGTGATGTTCAGCGAGACGACGTCGATCCCGGTGCGGAACGAGGGCTGGAGCGGCCGCGCGGGCGGTGCCTGGGCGCTGCTCGGCCGCCAGCCGGC
>JBDIBB010000213.1:0-5629 GCA_039812685.1 Vicinamibacteraceae bacterium | reverse complement strand
TCGATCTGTTTCTCGACGGCAGCGCGCTGGTGGGGCGCGTGCCCCTCACCCCGCCCGCGTTGACGCAGTTTTCGCTTGCCTCGGATCGCGCCGGATGATCTACTGCGCGGCATCGTGGTGCCACTCGCTGAGGAACGCGACGTCGAGACGCTCCGACAGATCAGCCGGCTGCTCGAGCGTGAGAATCAGCGGCTCATTGCGAAGAACGTCGAGCTGACGGCGGAGCTCGCGCGCCGGCGCGGGCTCCCGGAGATCACGCAACTCACGTTCGCCGTCGAGCAGACGCTCCAGCAGACGCGGGCGGCCATTCTCGACGGGACGGCGACGGCCCCGCTGCCGCGCCCCGCGCGGCCGCCGCGGCCGGGCCATGGCCCGCGCGAGCAACCGGCCGTGCCCGTGATCGAGGTGCGGCATGAGCTCCCGCCGGACCAGCGGGCCTGCCCGGCCTGTGGCGGGACGCCCACCGATCTCGCCGGGCAGTGCGAGACGGCCGACCGCATCACCACGGTGAAGGCGACGTATCGCGTCGAGCGCCACGCGCGGCAGAAGTGCCGCTGCGCGTGCAACGGTGCCGTGGTCACCGCGCCGGCGCAGCCGACGGAGATCCCGGGCGGGCGCTGCACGCCGGCCTTCGCCGTCGGCGTGGCGATCGCGAAGTACACCGACCATCTGCCGCTGGAACGCCAGGTCCGGATGATGGCGCGCGAGGGGCTGCAGGTCGAGTCCCAGACGCTCTGGGATCAGCTGCAGGCGCTGGCGCGGCATCTGGAGCCGACCTACGAGGCGCTGGGCCGTCAGGCCCTGGCGGCCCCGGTGATTCACGTCGATGAAACCCGCTGGCCGCGCCTCGGGTCCGACGCGCCGGCGGCCGGCACCGTCTGGGGCGTCGCGACGCCCACCACCGCCTTCTATCGCATCCTGCCGGGCAAGTCCGCCGAGGAAGGTCGCCAGGTGCTCGGCGACTATCGCGGCACCGTCGTCGTCGATGGCTGCGCCGTGTACGAATGCCTGGCCCGCGACGGGCCGGGCCCCCGCGCGGAGGGTGCGGGAGGCCCTCCGGCAGGTCGACGCCTCGGCGCGGGCGCTGCGCGACGCGGGGCAGCTCGACGAGAGCTGGGCGCTCTTGCTCGCGGCACTCGAAGCGGCGTGGGTGCACACCCGGGACCTGACGCTGCTCGTCACCAAGTTGCAGCGCGAGCGTCTCGGCCTACGCTCCGAGCGCATCGCGGATGCCCAGCTCGCCCTCCTCTTCGAGGCCTTGGTGGAGCAGGGCCCGCTGACCGCGGCCGAGGTCACCCGCGAGACCGCGGCCGATGCGGCGCTCGAACGCGAGATCGCCGAGGCGAAGCAGACCGCCCCGCCGGCTCAGCCTCAACCGACCGGACGTCGCGTGCGGACGCGTGGGGTGCCCCAGCAGGTGCACGCGGTACCACTGCCCGAGGCCGAGCGGCCGTGTGCGATCTGCGCGCGCCCGATGGCGAAGATCGGCGTGGACGTGACGCGGCGGCTCGAGTACGTCCCGGGCCACTTCGTCGAGCACGCCTATCAGCGCGACAAGTATGCGTGCGGGACCTGCAAAGAGGGGGGCACCACCGCCCCCGCGCCGCCGGCCGTCCTGCCCCGCTCGGCGGCTGCGCCCTCCGTGCTGGCCCACGTCGTCGTCAGCAAGTACCTCGACCACGTCCCGCTGCATCGCCTCCACCGGATCTACGCGCGCAGCGGGGCGGACATTCCCGTGTCGACGTTGGCGGATTGGACCGCCGGCGTCGCGGATCGGCTCGCGCCGCTTGTCGACCGCCTGGCCGCGCGCGTGCGCGCCGCAGCCGTCGTCCGCACGGACGCGACGGGGCAGAAGGTCCTCGACCCGTCACGGGCGGCCCACATCGAGCGCGGGACGATCTGGGCCTACGTCGGCGATGACCGGGACGTCCTCTTCCGCTATCCCCCGACCGCCGAGGGCGCCCCCGGGCCGTGGGCGTTCCTCGCCGGACGTACCGGCTACGTGCAGGCCGACGCGTCCGCGACCTTCGACCGTTTGTTCACCGGCCACGTGGCGCGCGCGGTCGACGTCGGGTGTTGGGCGCACGCGCGTCGGCCGCTCGTGGACCTGGCCGACACGGATTGCCGGGTCGCCCACCCGTTACAGTTGATCCGCCGCCTCTATCGGCTCGAACACCTCGCCGACGTCCAGCAGCTTGGCCCCGAGGCACACCAAGCGCTCCGGCAGGCCCGCACGGTCCCGGTGCGCGAGAGACTCCAAGGTCGGCCGTGACGGCGGCCCCACCCTCGCATTGAACCTCCGCTCGAACTCGCCAACCACGTCGAGGATGTCGTCGAACGACGGCGGCTCGTCGAAGAACATCGACTCGCGCATCGCCTCGTAGTCGCGCCTCCAGGCCACACGACGTGAACCGGACGGGACCACGGCCAGCGTGCCCGGTTGCAGCGACACCTGCGCCTCACGGCTCTTGTGGAAGAACACCGCGCGATGGGCGGCGACACGCGCGAACAGGCTCGCGTTCTCCATCGCGCGCTCGGCGACGCCCGCCTGGATGAGCGCCCAGACGTCATAGTAATGACGCGCGAGTCGCGCCTTGGGCGGGACATCGCCCGCGCGATGGGCCTCTTCGTGTAGGAGCGCGACCTTCTCCCAGAAGGTCCGTTCGGGAGTCACGGTGCGCACGGTGAAGCCGCAGTCGCCACAGACGGCGGGCAGGGCGTCCGCCACGTAGGGGGTGATCGAGGGCTCGACGCAGGGTTCGGTGTCGGACCGCGCGCCAAGTTCGATCTTCACGACCGGGCGAATGTAGTCGCTGCTCGCGGCCTCGGCTGGATACGTGAACAGGACAGTCTGGGCGTCCACATCGTCGGGGTCCATGGTGACGCGCCAGCGATCACGTTCGAGCGGCGACCTTCCGAGCGCAAGCGCGAGTTCCGGTAGCAGGGCATCGCGCACGTACTGCTGACACGCGACCCGGAGTGCGTCGAGGCGCTTGGCGCGCTGCTTCTGGCTCGGCGCCGTCTCCGGTGCCGCCTCGCCGGTGAAGCCCAGGAACCGGCGATCGATCACGACATCGAGGTCCTGGGAGAAGCGCTGAACCAGCTCTCAGCCCTCGGACAACGAGGTGCCGCCTTGAAGGTCAGGTGCGGTGCACTCGGCCGTCAGCGCAGGACGTGCCGAGTGGCCATCATCCACGAGTACCAACTGAACAAGACCAGCAGCACCGCAATGACGGCGCTCGTGATCGCCATCGACCGTCCCATGATCGCGCCACCGTCCGTGAGGACGTACGTATAGAGGAGGCTGACGAGAAACGCGACCAGAGACAGCACGAAGATGGGGAGCGCCCGCGCACTCCGCAGCAATAGCATCAGCGAGGCGAGGAAGGCTGCGAGGACGCCGACCGCCCAGACGAAGGTCATCCACGCCGGCATATCCAGGTAATGGGCGATCTGTGCCGCCGTCATACCCGCGCTGGCCATGTAGCGGGCGCCCTGCGCCCTACTCATCACGAAGTCGAACACGCCAATGCTGTTGAAGAGCACGGCGATCACACCGACCAACCACAGATGCCAGGGCGCCCTCGGCCGGTCATTGTCCATCGTCGCCTCCTTGGGATCGACCGCGGTATCATCCTCGCACGGCTCGGCCGTTCCTCAGTCCTCACCCGGCGAGGCCGCTGCCCGAAGCAGGCCTTCACCATTCGATCGCCAGCGGGAACGCCGACGAATCTGAGTGCGCGAGTCCGCTCGGGGTGTGTTTGGCGGAGAGGGTGGGATTCGAACCACTGCTGACTGTTGAAAACAAAGAACTTGGCGACTTCTTGCTTCCTCCAGATCCGCCAGAACCGCACGAAAGCCGAGATAGAGACACGTATTGAGCACGTGGGAGCCTACCGGCTGGGCATCGGGATGATCGATCTTCTGAATAACCAACCCTGCGGAGAGGGGGCAAGGCGTCTTGTGCTGCCGGACGGATGCGGCGGAGTTCGATGCAGGCACTGTTTTCGGACATTCAGAGCCGTCGCCGAGCAGGCGGACCAGGTCCTGAACCACAATCGCTGCGTCCGCGCCGAGGTGCCCATGCGCCTGAGCCACCAACGCCATGACCGCTCGGCCGCGTCTCGCGATGCCAGGGCCAACTGCGGTAGGAACGGCGCATCAAGTGGCGCCTCGGCTTGCTTCGCGAAGCTCCCCCATCTACGTGAGGGCGAACCCCGTGGCCCAGTGCGTGGCGTCGTCAAGCGCAGCATGGAGGCGATGGGAGGGCTTCGGCGCGTCCTCGTGAACAAGCGTGCAGCCGAGGTCACCAAGGACGGGCAGCCCGTCGACCTAACCGCTCGCGAGTTCCAGTTGCTGGTCTACTTCATCGAGCACGAAGGTGCCACGCGCTCCCGGGACGAGCTGCTCAATGCCCTGTGGGGATACGAATCGACGGTCCTCACCAGGACGGTTGGACGTACACGTGGGCAGGCTTCGGCAGAAGCTCGAACCCCATCCGCGCAAGTCTCGCCCCTTCTGAATCTTCACGGCCCCGGCTATCGGTTTGTCGGCTGAGGTCGACAACTTAAGTAGACTGGGAGTCTGCTGGGTGATGCTGCCCAGCCCGCCCCCTCGCGAGGGTTCCATGCGCCCAGTCCGCCTAGTCATCCTGACGCTCGCAGTCGCCGTGATTACATTGCCGGCGTTCGCGCAACACCCCAAGCCCGAAGAACTGAAGGCCGAGGTGCCGGCCCTCGAGGCGATGCACGAAGTGATCATGCCCATGTGGCACGAGGCGTGGCCGAAGAAGGACACGAAGGCCATCGCTGCTGCCACGCCGGCACTGGAAGAACACCTCGCCGCGGTCCAGGCTGCCAAGCTGCCCGGAATCCTCCGCGACAGGCAATCCGCTTGGGACGAGGGCGTCCGCGCGCTGGCCTCTGGCGTTGCGGGGTACAAGACCGCTGCGCTGGCCAACGATGGCCCAGCGCTGCTGTCGGCCGCGGAGCGCGTACACATGCAGTACGAGAGACTCGTCCGGCTCGTGAACCCCGTGGTGCCAGAGGTGGACGCGTTCCACCAGACCCTCTACGTGGTCTACCACTACCAGATGGGCACGTTCTCGCTGCCGGAGATCGCGGCGTCGGCGAAGGAGCTCGACACCAGGATTCAGGCGCTGAAGAAGGCGACGCTCCCCGACCGCATCAAGGCGAAGGCACCGGCGTTCGACGCGGCGCGCAACGACCTGGCGACGTCGGTCGGGTCGCTCCAGACGAGCGTGAAGGGCGGCGCGGAAGCCACCATCAAGGCCGCCATCGAGGACGTGCACACGAAGTACGGCGTGCTTGAATCGGTCTTCAAGTAGGACCAACAGGCGGTTGGCCGCAGGGGTCGCTGTGCGCATCTCTCTCGACAGCCCGTTCGATCCGAGCGACTTCGGGACGTTCCGTCGCCAGGAAACGACGCTGATCGTCTTGAACCTCGGGGTCCTCGCCGCCCTGGCGACGCTGCACGTGGCCTTCGTAGGCCTGCTCGGTCCGCCCCCGCGCCTGGTGCTGATCGCCATCGCGGCCAGGTTCATCGAGCAGACCGCTGTGCTGGCGTGGCTCCAGGGACGCACGGACCCACTGTCACCTGGCGCCGTCCG
>JBDIBB010000212.1:0-5720 GCA_039812685.1 Vicinamibacteraceae bacterium | reverse complement strand
CCAGCTTTCGCTGCATCGCCCTCCACGGTTCCCTGGGGAATCGGCGCGCGTCCTTCGTATTGCACCCGTGGAACAGATCCTCCGTGGCGTCATCCGCGAACGACCGAATCACGGCACCAGCCTGCATGGCTCCCGTGTAGACAGCAAGCACGCTCTGATCGCTCACGCCCCGTGGACGTGTCGATGGAGAACGAGCCGTTGGTCCGATTCGAAGGAGACGACGGCGCAGGCCTCGCCGTCCTCGTCGGAGCGAAGCGGAGACGCGCAGGCTTGCCGGTGGCTTCGCAGGGCAAAGACGCGCAGGTTGCCGGAGACTTCGCAGAGCAACCCGCGCTCTACTGCCGCGGCACGGCGTTACCGTGCAGCGGTCCGCGTGCCCTCGGCCTGGATCTCCTTCGCCACGCGCTCCACCTCGCCCCACACCCGCAGCAGGTTGCCGCCCCAGAGCTTCGCAATCTGCTCTTCGGTGTACCCGCGGCGCACGAGTTCGATCGTGACGTTCGGCGCCTCGGCCGCGCTGTTCCAGCCCTCGACGCCGCCGCCGCCATCGAAGTCCGACGAGATGCCGACGTGGTCGATGCCGATGAGCTTCACCAGGTAGTCGATGTGGTCGACGAAGTCGCTGACCGTCGCGCGCCCGGCCGCCGGCCACTGCCGGTTGATGTCGGCAAGCCGCCTGTCGTACTCAGCCCTCCGATCGGCCGGCAGCGCGTCGGCAGGATTCGGAAAGCTGCGGCGGGCGGCAGCCCCGGGCTGCCCTTCGACGGGACAGGGGCGCTCGACCGGCGGACCCCCGGGTCCCGGGCCGCCAAAGCCGCCGGCCCCGGGCCCGGCCAGGCCGAACTCACGCCGCAGCGCCGCGATCGCCTCCCCCCGCTGCGGCGGATCGACCTTCAGGTACGAAGAGAACGCAACCGTCTGCACGACGCCGCCGTTCTGCTTGATGGCCATCAGCGACTCGTTATCGAGGTTGCGGCTGTGGTTGCCCAGCTTCCGCGCCGAGGAATGGGAGGCGATGATCGGCGCCCGCGACAGCGCCACGGCCTGCATCATCGATCTCTTCGAGGGGTGCGAGACGTCAATCATCATCCCCAGCCGGTTCATCTCGGCAATCACCTGCCGGCCGAGCGGGCTCAGGCCGCCGTAGAGCCACTGATCGTCCTGCTCGCCGGTGTTGGAATCCGACAACTGGCTGTGGCCATTGTGCGCGAGCGACATGTAGCGGCCGCCGCGCTCGTAGAACTCCCGGACCCGCCGGACGTCGAGGCCGACCGGATACCCGTTCTCGATGCCGATGACGGCCACCTTCCGCCCCGACGCCTCGATGCGCCGCACATCGTCGGGCGAGAGCGCGAGGCCGATCTCCTGCGGCGCGATCTGCTCGGTCAGCCGATGGATCGCGTCGAACTTCTCGATGGCCTGACGGTACGCGTTGTCGTAGCCCTCCTGGGTGAGCGGGCCCTGGCCGGTGAAGACGATCATGAACGACACGTCGAGGCCGCCCTCCCGCATCTTCGGAAGGTTCACCTGCGAGGTCAGGCGCATGGTGTAGTTGCAGGATGGCGTGAAGTTCGCCGGATTGATGTCGTCGTGCGTGTCGAGCGTCAGCACGCGTTCGTGGATGGCACGGGCGCGGGCGATCAGCGCCGCCTCGTCCTGCGCCTGGGCCCCGGCGTGTTCACCGGCCACGATCGCTCCCAGGATCGCGAGCACCGCGATCCCACCCCAGCCGGCATTCAGTCTGTGCATGGATCCCCCACACGGCCGGTGCGCACGATCATGGGCTCCAGCCGGAATCATCCACCCCGGCCGTGACGATGACGCGACCGCCACGATCGAACGGCGGCCTGCCGTTCCCGCCAGGCGTTGGTGCGGCATCACGGTACACCAACGACCCGCCACCGTCACGACCAAACGGGCGCCGTCATCGAGCGGGACGACACCGGCAGGCGCTTGGTCTCACCAACGGCCGAGCCAGCTGGGAAACGCCCAGGCTTCAGATCCCGGCCGGCCGATCCCAGAACAGCGCCTGGCCGTCGCGGGTGCCGCGCATCGCCTTCAGGACCGATGGCAGGGGCGCGAGGAAGACGTCCGGATAGTCCACCTCGCCCAGCTCCGGCCGGATGGGATACGCCAACTGCTCCCGCTCGATGCTGAACCGCGAGTCGACGCCGGGCTTGTTGCCGCGGGGATCCACGCGGAACCAGCCGTGGCCGGGCAGATAGAGGGTATTGAGGCCGTGCAGCGCGTGCCCGGAATCGGGATCCGCCGGCTTGCGCAGCACCCGCTGGTAACAGAATCCGGCCGGGATGCCCATGCCGCGCAGCAGCGCCCCCAGCACGTGGGATTTCGCGAAGCAGATGCCTTCGCCCTTCGCGATGGCATCGGCCGCGTTGATGGTGACGACCCTGCTCTGGGTGTCGAACGAGTGCTGGATGCGGTCCCTGGCGAACTCGAACGCCAGCCGCGCCCGGTCTTCGGGCGTGCGGGCCCGGGATTCGATGTCGCGGATCTTCTCCCGCACGGCCGGCGTCTTCCACTCGATCACGGGCGGCACCTCCAGGAGGTAGCCTGCCAGGTCCTCGGATTCCAGTCGCAGTTGCATGGTGTCGCTCGCGGGCGGGGCCCTCGCGTCTGGCCAATCCGCGCGTGCGCGCCGCGCCGGCTGACAGCCGGGCATCGCCCCTGCCCTATCGCGATATCCTGACAGCGACGGCCCCGGCCCGCAATGCCGCGGCGGTCGGCGCGCGCGCGAGCAGTTGCTTACCCAACCATCATCCCCCCAGGCAACGGACGATTCTCATGAGAGCCGCACTGATCGAGACATTCGGCAAGCCGTTGATCCTGGCAGACGTCAGGGATCCCGTCTGCGACGATGATGGGGTGATCCTCGACGTGAAGGCGACCGGCATCTGCCTGAGCGACTGGCACGGGTGGATGGGCAACGATCCGGACGTCAGGCTCCCCCACGTCCCCGGCCACGAGATGGCCGGCGTGGTCGCCGAAGTCGGAAGGAACGTCAGGCGCTGGAAGCCAGGCGACCGGGTCACGCTGCCCTTCGTCAACGGCTGCGGCACCTGCCCCCAGTGCCGGAGCGGCAACCATCACGTCTGCGACTTCCAGTTCCAGCCGGGATTCACCCACTGGGGCTCTTTCGCCCCGCGCGTTGCGCTGAAGTACGCCGACACCAACCTGGTGAGCCTGCCCGACGAGATCGATTTCGTCGCGGCGGCCAGCCTCGGCTGCCGGTTCGTCACGTCGTTTCGCGCCGTCCTCGCGCAGGGCCGGGTGCGCGCGGGCGACTGGGTCGCCGTTCACGGATGCGGCGGCGTGGGGCTCTCCGCCGTCATGATCGCCAGCGCCATCGGTGCCACGGTCATCGCCGTCGACGTCAACCCGGGAACGCTGGATCTCGCCAGGTCGATTGGCGCCGGGCACGCCGTCGACGCACGCAGCGTATCGAACGTCCCGGAAGCGATCAGGGAGATCTCGGGCGGCGGGGCTCACGTCTCGATCGACGCGCTCGGCAGCACGGCCACCTGCGTCAACTCGATCGCGTGCCTGCGCAAGCGCGGCCGGCACGTCCAGGTGGGCCTGATGGTGGACGAGCACGCGACGCCGCCGATCCCGATGGGCCTGGTCATCGGGCGCGAGATCGAACTCCTCGGCAGCCACGGCATGCAGGCGCACCAGTACGACGGCATGCTGCGGATGATCCTGTCGGGGCGGCTGGACCCGGCCAGGCTGATCGGCCGGAGGGTCACGCTCGGCGAGTCGCTGCAGGTCCTCGAGAGCATGGGCCGGTTCGGCAACACCGGCGTGACGGTAATCGACCGGTTCGACGCGTAGCGACGCCCGCGGCGGCACGCCGCGCGGTCGCGGCCCGAATCGGCTGCGTCCCGGCACACCCGTCGGGCCGCTTGCGCGGACGGTGCCGCCCCCGGGCGTCGTCCGGGGGCGGTGTCGGTGGCGTCAGGCCAGATCGTTCACGAAGCGCCCGGCCAGGTACCCGTGGGTCAGCGCCATGCCGTGGCTGATGCCCGGACAGACCAGCGGGTAGGCCTGCTTGAAGCGGCCGCCGACGGTGTTGCCGGCCAGGTAGAGCCCAGGAATCACCGCGCCGGCGGCGTCCAGGGGCTGGAGACGTTCGTTGCAGACCAGGCCCGCGAAGATGAGCATCGGCTCGTCGGGGTTGGCCGTCCACTGGGCGTAGTAGGGCGGCGTGTCGATGTGCGTCAGGCGCTCGCCACGCTTGCCGAAGTCCAGGTCCCTGCCCTGCGTCGCCAGCTCGTTGTATCGCCGGATGGTGCGGATGAACCGGTCGGGCGGTACCTTCATCTTCGCCGCCAGCGCCTCGAGCGTATCGGCCTGGAGCGTCGCGCCCCGATCGAGCCGATCCTGGAACCGCTTGCGCACGGCAGGGGTGTCCTTGAACAGGCGGAGGAAGCCGACGCCCATCTTCGGCAGATCCTCGGGCCACGACGCATCCACCACCAGCCAGCAGCCGCCCTGCTCCTCCGTCTGGCGGGCCAGCGCCTCCGTGTCCAGGTCCTCGTTGCAGAAGCGCTCGCCGTGGCGGTTGACGAGGAGGAACGGGTTGGTGCCGAGCGCGTGGCTCATGTCGTTGAGCGGCGCGTGGGGCGTCTTCTCCATCCGGGCGCCAATCCACATGGCCATCTGGTGTCCCTCGCCCATCGACGTCGGGATCATGCCGAGCTTCAGATTGCAGCCTGGGTAGTACTTGTCGACCATGTCGCGGTTGGCGCTGTAATCGCCGGTGGCCAGGATGATGCCCTTGCGCGCCGCGAACTCCGTGTACCCGCCGGTGGCGGCGTCCTTCGCGATGACCGACGTCACCTGGCCCGACTCCCCGTCGCGGATCAGGCGCGCGGCCGATGTCTTGTAGAAGAACCTGACGCCGCGCGCCTTCGCCTTCTTCTCGACGATGGCCAGCCACTTGCGCTGGTTGGCCTCACTGTCGCCCAGGCGATGGCAGGTGGGGTACTCGTCGGTGTATTCCTCGCCGTGCCGCCAACTGGCGGGCGCGCCGCCGGGGTTGGGCCAGCGGTCGATGATCAGCGTCGGCTCGGTGGGCATCACCAGGAAGGTCTCGAGCCCCTCGCCCTCCACCATGTCCATGGCCCAGTTCATGACCCGGGCGCTGTTGTCGGCCCAGAGGCGGACGACGTGGTGGTGGATGCGCCCGCCCTGCACCTTCATCAGGTCGCGGATGATCCGCTCCGGGTCGACCCGGATACCCAGTTGCTCGTGCAGCCGGCTGTTGAGCGCGGTCACGTCGCCTCCCCGCGCGCTGAAGGCGGGCGCCTTCTCGAGCAGCGCGACCGACGCCCCCGCTTCCGCCGCGGAGAGGGCGGCCGTCAGCCCCGCGATGCCGGCGCCGGCGACGACCACGTCGAACGTCTGGGTCCCGGTGATTTCGGCGCGGGGGATCGGCGGCGGCGGGTTCTCGAAGGGATAGCGCCTGGGATCGAGCGGCGCCTGCGCAAGGGCCGGGGCCACCGTGACCCCTCCGCCGGCGAGGGCCGCGGCGCCGACCCCGGCGGCCGTGCCCTTGATGAAGCCACGACGATTCACCTTCGTGCTCATGCGACACCCCCCTTGGCGACCAGCGCCAGTGCCAACTCTAGCAGCCCGTGGCGAAAGTGGCGCTGCATTCGACGGGCGGGGCATCCCGGCGGGCGGCGTTGCTCCTCCTTCGA
>JBDIBB010000211.1:0-5745 GCA_039812685.1 Vicinamibacteraceae bacterium | reverse complement strand
ACGGCGCGGGGCCGGGTTGCGGCAGCCTGCCCCGGGCCGGCGAGCGGTGGCGCGAGACCCGGCCCGGCGGACGCCGCGCAGCATTCCCCCTGGCTGCCGCCTCTCGCGCTACCCCTCGCTCTGCCGGCGCAGGAAGGCCGGCACGTCCAGCGTCGTGTCCCAGCCCGTCGTGCCATCGCGCATGGCGAGGCCCGGGCCGTCGTCGCTGCCGGCCGTCCCGGTCGCGGTGGCGGTGGCGCCGTTGCCCGTCAGGGGCAACCCGATGCCGGGGCGGCGCTGCAGCGTCATGCGCGCGCCAAGCGAGGCCTGCACCTCGGCCTGCTGCTTGAGTTCCGCGTAGCTGGACAGGTCGACCGGCGTCGACGCCGTCGAGTGCGTGCCGCCCGCAACCGGCCGATCGAACCCGGTGGCGATCACCGTGATCTTGATTCGCCCCTCCAGGTGCGGGTCGATCACGGCGCCGAAGATGATGTTGGCATCCTCGTGCGCCGCCTCCTGGATGATCGTCGACGCCTCGCTCACCTCGGTCAGCGACATGTCGGCGCCGCCCGTCACGTTGATGATCACCCCGCGCGCGCCGTTCACCGACGCGTCCTCGAGCAGCGGGCTGGAGATCGCAGCCTTGGCGGCGAGCATCGCGCGATCGTCGCCCTCGGCGATGCCGGTGCCCATGATGGCCAGCCCCATGCCCGCCATGATCGCCTTCACGTCGGCGAAATCGAGGTTGATCAGCCCCGGCACCAGGATCAGGTCGGAGATGCCCTGGATCGCCTGCCGCAGCACGTCGTCGGCGGCGGCGAACGCCTCGGGCAGCGGTGTGCGCCGGTCGATGGTCGTGAGCAGCCGCTCGTTGGGGATGGTGATGACGGTGTCGACCGCCTTGCGCAGTTCGACCAGCCCGGCCTCGGCCTGCTGCTGGCGGCGCTTGCCCTCGAAGCTGAACGGCTTGGTGACCACGGCGATGGTGAGCGCGCCGAGTTCGCTGGCGAGGCTTGCGATCACGGGTGCCGCGCCGGTTCCGGTGCCGCCGCCCAGGCCGGTGGTCACGAACACCATGTCGGCGCCATCCAGGGCCTCGATGATCGTGTTGGTGTCCTCGTAAGCCGCCTGGTATCCGATGCGTGGATCGGCCCCGGCGCCCAGGCCCTTGGTGAGCTTGGCGCCGATCTGGATCTTCGTGGGCGCCGGGTTCTGGAAGAGGGCCTGTGCGTCGGTGTTGGCCACGATGAACTCCACGCCGTCGAGGCCGGCGCGGACCATGCGGTTGACGGCGTTGCCGCCGCCGCCGCCGACACCCACCACCTTGATGCGGGCGCCACCCCGCGGCGGCGTATCGAGCTTCAGGCGAAGCGGTGCGGCGGCGGGCTCGCCGGCCGGCGGCGGCGTGACAGGTTGCGGCATGGACCCCTCTCCGTGCGGCGTCGTGAATCGACTGGTGTCGTGCATCAGAAGAACCCCCGGAACAGCGAGCGCAGTTGGCCGGCCAGCTGGCCGATCAGGCCGGCGCCGCCGGCATGGCGGGCCGGTGCCCCGAGGAGCTGGCGATGGGCGTACTTGACCAGCCCGACGGGCGTGGCGAACGCCGGGCTGTTGATGTGGTCGACGAGGCCGCCGATCTCCGACGGGTAGCCGCGTCGAATCGGCAGGTCGAAGATCTGCTCGGCGATCTCGGCCATGCCCTCCAGCAGCGCGCCGCCGCCGGTGAGCACGATGCCCGAGTGCAGTGACTTGTCCCAGCCGGCCTTGCGGATCTCGTCCCACAGGAGGTGGAACACCTCCTCGGCGCGCGGCTGCAGCACGTCGGCCACGATGCGCCGCGCCATCACCCGCGGCGGGCGGCCGCCGACGCTGGCCACCTCCATCGTCTCCTCGTCACCCACCATCGTGGACAGCGCGCAGCCGAAGCGGCGCTTCACGCGCTCGGCGTCGGGGATCGGCGTGCGCAGGCCCACGGCGATGTCGTTGGTGAAGTGATCGCCGCCGATGGCCACCACGCCGGTGTGCCAGAGGCTGCCCTTCTCGAAGATGGCGTAGTCGGTGGTGCCGCCACCGACGTCCACGAGCGCGACGCCCAGCTCGCGCTCGTCGGCCGTGAGCACCGCCTCGGCCGCCGCGATCTGCTCCAGCACGGTGCCGATCACGCTCACGCCGGTGCGGTTCACGCACGCGATGACGTTCTGCGTGGTGGAGGTGCTGCCGGTGATCACGTGGACGTTCACCTCGAGCCGCGATCCGGTCATGCCGACGGGATTGCCGATGCCGTCCTGCTCGTCGACGACGAAGTCCTGTGGCAGCACATAGAGGATCTCGCGGCCGCTGGGCAGCGCCACCGCCTTCGCGGCGTCGATCGCGCGGCGCACGTCGTCGCGCGAGATCTCGCGGTTCCTGCCGGCCACGGCCACCACGCCGCGGCTGTTGAAGCCCTTCACGTGCGCGCCGGGGAGCGCGAGGTGGACGGAGTCGATCTCGATGCCGGCGGTGAGCTCGGCCTCGTCGAGCGCGTGCTTGATGGAGTCGACGGCGGTCTCGAGGTTCACCACCAGGCCGCGGCGGATGCCGCGCGCTTCGCTGAGACCGACGCCGATGATGTCGAGCGTGCCGCCCTCCATCACCTCGCCCACGACGGCGGTCACCTTCGAGGTGCCGACGTCGAGGCCCACCAGGTACCGCTCCTTGCGTGCCACGTTCCCTCCCTCCAGATGGCGCGGGTTCCACCCGCGCCGGCGCCCATCCGTCCCTACGACCGCGCGCGCGGGGCCCCGGCGCCCGAGGACGTCCGGCCGCCGGCCGCCCCGCTCCCCGGCCGCACGAACACGCGCCGACCGAAGCGCAGATCCACCGCCTCGATGTCGCTGACGCGCGCCCGCAGGGCCGCACGCACCTCGAGATAGCCGTGCAGCCGCTTCCCGAACTCGCGATCGCCGACGATCAGCCGCGCGGGATCGTCGTCGAGCCAGACGACCAGCGTCTCGGCGTCGGCCACCTCCACCTGGGACAACCGCGCGAGCAGCGCCGGCTCGGCCGCCAGCTCGCCCAGCAGTCCCGCCACCAGCGCCGCAGGCGGCGTCGGGGGGCCCGCATCGGCGGGGCCGGAACGCTGGACCAGGCCGTCGATGATCGGCAGGTCGAACATCTCGTAGCGCGGCCCGAACTCGTCGATCACGGCGCCCGATGCGTCGACGAGCACCAGGCGCGGCCCCACGCGTCCGATCGCCAGCGGCCGCCGTTCGGTCACCCTCACCTCGATGAGGTCGGGCAGGACCCGCCGCAACGCGGCGTGCCCCACCCAGGGCGACTGCTCGAGCCGGCCGCGCCACTGGTCGAGATCGACGGTCAGCAGGGGCTGGCCCTGCAGCCCCTGGAGCAGCGCCTGAAGGTCGCCGGTGGCCATCTGTTCGTTGCCGGTCACGACGACGCGAACCACGGTGAGACGGCTCGACTCGCGGACGACCCAGGCGGCCGCCACCACGACCAGGACGGCCGTCACCGTGAGGCCCAGCAGGCGGACCAGCACCCTCATGCGCGCCGCGCGCCGCCGCCGCGGCGTCGAGACCGCCGCGCGCCCGCGACGAAAACGGCGGTCGTCAGGCGCGCTGACTGCCATCGTGGCCCTCCGCCGCGTCGCGCGCGCGCGCCGCCACCTGTTCGAGGATGCGTTCGCCCACGGTGGTGATCGAGCCGGCGCCGAGCGTCAGCACCAGGTCGCCTGGCCGCGCGATCGCCGCGACCTGCCCGGCCACCTCCGCCAACGCCGGCACCACGTGCACCGGCGCGCGCGTGTGCCCCATCACCGATTCCGCCACCGCTTCGATCGTCACGCCGGGGATCGGATCCTCGCCGGCGGCGTAGATGTCGGTGATCACCACCTCGTCGGCCGGCGACAGCGCCAGGCCGAATTCGGCAATCAGGTCGCGCGTGCGGGTGTACCGATGCGGCTGGAACGCGACGACCACTCGCCGGGGTTCGAGCGTCCGCGCCGCCGCCAGCACCGCCGCGATCTCCGTCGGATGATGGCCGTAGTCATCGACCACCGTCACGCCACTGGCCGTGCCGATCACCTGGAACCGCCGGTCGGCGCCGCGGAATTCCGCCAGGGCGGCGGCGATCCGATCGAACCCCACGTCGAGTTCGAGGGCGACGCCCACCGCGGCGAGTGCGTTCAACAGGTTGTGGCGACCCGGCACGCGCAGCGACAGGCGGCCGAGCGCCTCGGATCCGGTCTGTCCGGGCAGCCGGCGCACCACCTGGCAGGCGGATCCCGCCGCCGACACGCGCACGTCGAGGCCACACAGGCTGGCGTCACGGCTCTCGAGGCCGTAGGTGACGACGCGCCGCGAGAACCGCGGCAGCAGCGCGCGCAGCGGCGGATCGTCGGCGCAGGCAATCGTGGCGCCGTAGAACGGTACCTTGTTGGCGAACTCGACGAAGGCCTGGCACACGTGCTCGAAGCTGCCGTAGTGGTCGAGGTGTTCGCGGTCGACGTTGGTGATCACCGCGATGGCCGGGGCGAGACGGAGGAACGAGCCGTCGCTCTCGTCGGCCTCGGCCACCATGTACTGCCCGCGCCCGAGTCGCGCGTTGCTGCCGAAGGCGCTCAGCTTGCCGCCGATCACCGCCGTCGGGTCGAGCCCGGCGCACTCGAGGGCATAGGCGACCATCGAGGTGGTGGAGGTCTTGCCGTGGGAGCCGGCGACGGCGATCCCGAAGCGGAGCCGCATCAGTTCGCCGAGCATCTCGGCGCGCGGGATCACGGGGACGTGACGCCGGCGCGCCTCGATCACCTCCGGGTTCAACGGCCGCACCGCGGAGGACACCACCACCACGTCGGCCTCGCCGACATGAGAGGGATCGTGTCCCTCGTGCACGCGCACGCCGAGGCCGGCGAGCCTGGCCGTGACGGCCGACGCCCTGGCGTCGGAACCGCTCACGACGTAGCCGAGGTTCGCCAGCAGTTCGGCGATACCGCTCATGCCGATGCCGCCGATGCCCACGAAGTGGATGTGTCTGGTGCGTCCCAGCATTGCCCTGTCATCACTGCGACTGGCCGCCCGCCCGCGGCGGCTTCCCACCTGCCAGCGCGAGGATGCGCGCGGCAATCGTGCGCGCGGCGTCGGGCCGGGCGGCCGCGCGCGCCGCCGCCGCCATCCGCGCCAGCCCCGGCCGGTCCGCGAGCAGTGCCAGCACGCGCCCGGCCAGCACGTCACCCGTGATCCGTGACTGCTCGATGACCTCGGCGGCGCCGGTCGCCGCCAGCGCCTCTGCGTTCCGGCGCTGGTGGTCGTCGGTGGCCGTCGGCAGCGGCACGAGCAACGCCGGCCGGCCGATGGCCGTCAGTTCGGCCAGCGTGGTGGCCCCCGCCCGCGACACCACGAGGTCGGCCCATGCCATCTCGCGGTCCATCTCGTGGAGGAACGGCTCCACCCGCGCCACGAGGCCGGCCGCGTCGTAGGCCGTGCGCACCCTGGCGAGATCGCGCTCGCCGGTCTGGTGGGTCACCTCCAGGCCGGCTCCCGCCAGCCGCGGCGCGGCGGCGATCATCGCGTCGTTGATGGCGGCGGCGCCCTGCGAGCCGCCGAACACCAGCAGGCGGCGCGACAACGCGTCGCCTGCCGCGGCGGGACCTTCGACGCCGGCCCGCAGGAACCCCTCCCGCACCGGGTTGCCGGTGACCAGCGCGCCACGCGGGAACCAGCGCCGCGTCTGGTCGTAGGTGACCGCCGCCTCGTCCACCACCCGTGCGAGCCA
>JBDIBB010000210.1:0-5789 GCA_039812685.1 Vicinamibacteraceae bacterium | reverse complement strand
TGGTGGACGGCAGGAGGCTCGAACTCCCGACCTCCGCGTTGCGAACGCGGCGCTCTCCCAGCTGAGCTAGCCGCCCACTTCCGGCAGGGCGCACGCACAGGCGCGATCGGGCCCGTGCGCCGCGAACCCGAAGGGTAACATGGCGCTCGCCTCAGTCGCAACCCGGCGGTGGTATAGTCACGCGGATTCGCGGCGTCACGATCGGCCACGCCGGCCGATCTCGCGGCGCCGATTCAGATCGCAACCCTATGCCACGAGTCCGACGCGTCGGCGTGCTCACCGGTGGCGGTGACGCGCCCGGCCTCAACGCCGTCATCCGCGCCATCGTCAAGGCGACCAACAACCAGGGGATGGAGTGCCTGGGCATCCCCGACAGCTTCGATGGCCTCCTCGAAGTGGACCGACCCTACCGCCTCGCGCACAAGGACGTCACCGGGATCCTGCGCATGGGCGGTACCATCCTCGGCACCGTGAACCGCGGCGACCCGCTGGGCGCTCCGGTGGAGACCACCGACGGCCTGAAGGACTATGCCGAGCGCTGTCTCGAGGTGTTCAACAAGGTCGATCTCGACGCCGTGATCGCGATCGGCGGTGACGGCACGCTGTCGTTGTCGCAGAAGTTCTACCGCCTCGGCATGCCGCTGGTCGGCGTGCCCAAGACGATCGACAACGACATCGTCGGCACGGTGAACTGCTTCGGCTTCGATACGGCGGTCAGCTTCGCCAGCGACGCGATCGACCGCCTGCACTCCACCGCCGCCGCGCACCGGCGCATCATGGTGGTGGAGGTGATGGGCCGGTACGCGGGCTGGATCGCGCTGCACGCGGGCGTGTCGGGCGGCGCCGACATCATCCTGATTCCCGAAATCCCCTACGACATCGAGAAGGTGGCCGCCGCCGTCCGCCGCCGCGATCAGTTCGGCGCGCGGTTCACGATCGTGGTCGTGGCCGAGGGGGCCAAGCCGATCGGCGGCCAGACGACGGTGATGACGCAGGCCCACGGTCAGTACGTCGAGCGCCTCGGCGGGGTCGGCCACAAGCTCGCCGCCGAACTGGAGCAGCGCACGGCGAAGGAAGCGCGCACGGCGGTGCTCGGCCACCTGCAGCGCGGCGGCACGCCGACCTCCTATGACCGGGTGCTCGCGACACGGTTCGGCGCCAGCGCGGTGGACCTGGTGGTGCGCGGGCAGTTCGGCAAGATGGTGTCGAGCCAGCCCCCCGACATCGTGCCCGTTTCGCTCAGCGAAGTGGTCGGGAAGACGAAGACGGTTCCGCTCGAGTCGGACCTGCTCCGGACGGCGCGCTCGATCGGCATCTGTTTCGGCGACTGACCGCGGCGCCACCACGGCGCGCGCCCCGCGCGCCCCGGCCCGAAGGGAGCCGGGATGGGCCTCCGGCCGGCACGGCGACGCGAAGCGTCACCGGACCACGTCGAGGGCGTCGAGGTACTTCAGCGCGCCCCCGGTGTTGAACAGCACCACCGACTCGGTGGGCTTCACCAGCCCGCGGGAGAGCAGCACGCGCAGGGCGTGCAGCGCGGCGCCGCCCTCCGGGGCCGCGCTGATGCCTTCGGTGCGCCCCAGGTCGAGCATGCCTCGCACCATGTCGTGATCGCTCACGGCCACTGCCGTGCCGCCGCTCTCGCGCACGGCGCGCAGCACCAGGAAGTCGCCGATCGCCCTCGGGACGCGCAGGCCGTCGGCGACGGTCTTCGCGCCTTCCCATGGGGCCGCCTTCTCGGTGCCCTGTTCGAAGGCGCGGACGATGGGCGCGCAGCCTTCGGCCTGCACCGAGACCATGCGCGGCCGGCGGCCAGCCGGCAGCCAGCCGAGCCGCTCGATCTCGTCGAACGCCTTCCACATGCCGACCATGCCGGTGCCCCCACCCGTCGGGTAGAGGATCCAGTCGGGCAGTGACCACACCATCTGCTCGGCGATCTCGTACCCCATCGTCTTCTTGCCCTCGATGCGGTACGGCTCCTTCAGCGTGGAGACGTCGTACCAGCCGAGCGGGCCGCCGCGTTCGGCCGCCACGCGCCCCGCGTCGGTGATCAGGCCATCGACCAGCGTGATGGTGGCGCCGTAGACCTCACACTCGCGGATGAAGGGCACCTTCACGTCGCGCGGCATGAAGACCTGCGCGGCGAGGCCGGCCGCGGCCGCGTAGGCCGCCATCGCGTTGGCGGCGTTGCCGGCCGACGGCACTGACAGCACCCTGGCGCCGAGCGCCCTGGCGCGCGTGACGGCCGCCGCCTGCCCGCGCGCCTTGAACGAGTTCGTGGGGTTCAGCGACTCGTCTTTCACGTAGAGGCGCGGCAGGCCAATCGTCGCGCCGAGCCTCGCTGCGTGCACGAGCGGCGTGAGCCCTTCGCCGAGCGTCACCGGCGGCTCGCCGTCGAAGAGCGGCAACAGTTCGCGGTAGCGCCACATCGTGGGCTCGCGATCGCGAAGGCTGTCGCGAGACCATGCGCGGGCCGCGCCGACGTCGTATCGCGCCAGCAGCGGCATGCCGCAGCCGGGGCAGAGGTGGTGTGGCTGGCGCGGGTCGAACGGGCCCGCGCCGCAGGGCACCGAGCATTCGAGGTGGGTGAAGTAGGACATATGGTTCGCGTCCCGCGGCTTGCGGCCGGCGCTGCGGCCGGCTGCGCACGACCGCACACCGAGCCCGGTAATCAGGCCTCCATACCCACGGCGCACGCCGCTAGTGCCTGCCCAGCAGTTCCTCGTCCTTCTTCTTCTGCAGGTCGTCGATGGCGGCGACCTGCTGGTCGGTGAGCTTCTGCACCTCGTCGAGCCCGCGGCGCTCGTCGTCTTCGGACAGGAGGTGGTCCTTCATCAACTTCTTCAGCCGGTCGTTGGCCTCCCGTCTCACCTGGCGGATGCTGTTGCGCCCCTCCTCGGCCAGCTTGTGCACGAGCTTCGACATCTCCCTGCGGCGTTCCTCGGTGAGCGGCGGCAACGGGATGCGGATGACCTTGCCGTCGTTCTGCGGGTTGAGGCCGAGGTTGGCCGCGCGGATGGCCTTCTCGATGGCGCCAATCAACTGCGGATCGAACGGCTGGGCGACGATGGCCGTCGGTTCGGGAATCGACAGCGACGCCACCTGGTTCACCGGCATCGCGGTGCCGTAGGCTTCCACGTGCACGCTGTCGAGGATGGTGACCGAGGGACGGCCGGTGCGGACGCCCGCCAGTTCGCGCCGCGTGTGTTCGAGCACCGCCTCCATGCGCTTCCTGCCGTCGGCAATCACGGACTTCAGGTCCTTGGCTTCCATGTGGGTTCGGCTCCGGGAGTGAGGAAAGGGCGCGGGGACGCACCGTCCTGCGCCAGGTGCGCAGCCGCGAGCGTCAGGCCGTGACGAGCGAGCCGATGGGCTCGCCGAGCACCGCCCGCCGCAGGTTGCCCGGCGTGCGCAGGTTGAAGACGACGATGGGCAGCCGGTTGTCCATGCAGAGGCTGATGGCCGTGGCGTCCATCACCTTCAGGCCCCGTTCCAGCACGCCCAGGTACGAGATCTGGTCGTAGCGCGTGGCGTCGGGATGGGTCATGGGGTCGTCGGTGTAGATCCCGTCGACCTTCGTGGCCTTGAGGATCGCATCGGCCTTGATCTCCATCGCGCGGAGTGCCGCCGCCGTGTCGGTGGTGAAGTAGGGATTGCCGGTCCCCGCCGCGAAGATGACGACGCGGCCCTTCTCCATGTGGCGCATCGCCCGCCGGCGGATGAAGGGTTCGGCCACCGCGCGCATCTCGATGGCCGTCATCACGCGCGTGGCGATGCCCAGCGTCTCGAGGGCGTCCTGCAGCGCCAGCGCGTTGACGACCGTCGCCAGCATGCCCATGTAGTCGGCCGTGGCGCGATCCATTCCCCTGGCGCTCGCGGCCACGCCGCGAAAGATGTTGCCGCCGCCGATCACGCAGGCCGTCTCCACGCCCAGCGCCCGCACCTCGGCGATGTCCTCGGCGACCTGCGTGGCGACGGCGGGGTCGATGCCGTAACTCTGCTCGCCCATCAGGGCCTCGCCGGAGAGCTTCAGGAGGACTCGCTTGTAAGCGGGCGTAGGCATACGAGGTCGGATTATACCCTTCGGGTTCCTCGCCCGACGGGTTCGTACGTCGAAACGGGTCCTGGCGTGGTCAAGTCCAACACTGTTCACTTACCCCGGACTATTCATGAAGCCCTGACGAAGGCCCTGCCGAGCTCGCGTGAGACGGCGTGGACGCCGGGGGTGGTCGGTGAAGAGGCGTGGTGGAGTGGGTGACGGGGTGAAAACGCGCGCCGACAGGCTCCGCACGCACGGCGAGGTGGTGATGGTGCGGCCTTGTCCCGCGCGTTGCCCGTCGACCAAACCGAAAAGGCCCGCGCCAACCGACTCGCCCGGCTCCTGCGCCACCCCGCCCTCGACGGGACCGTCCTGACGCCACTGCTCGTGCGGCTCGCTCTGGGCGACCGCCCCGCGGGCTGGATCCCAATCGTCGTCGATCAGACCACTATCCGCGGCACGCAGGTCCTGATGGCCGGCGTGCGCGTCGCGCACCGCGTGCTCCCGGTCGCCTTTGTCTGCTTCGAGTACGCCACGATCCGCACCAGCCAGAACGTCCTGGAGCAGTCGCTGCTCCAGGCCTGTCTTCTCCGCGCGTGTCAACGACTGGGGGGCGGCAAGGCTGCACCCCACCATTGACAAGACACGATCGAGTGTGCTAAGACTCGCAACCTCGTCAGTACGCTTTTCAGCGAAGGCGCGCGATGAAGCGAGCCGTAACCTCTTGGGTTGTCTGCTTCGCGATGTGGTCGCTCGTCTTGAGCACTCCACGAGCTGTATTCGCCCAGTGTGGCTGGAGCACTTGTGGGAGGAGCTGCGTGATTGAGAAGGAGGCTCGCAATGCGGAAGACGATGTTCGCCGTTCTTCTGATCGCATGCGCATTCCTTGTCTCGTTCGCTTCGATTCGTTCGCAAGGGCGCGAACATCCGAAGCAGGCCCAGGAATACCCGAAGCTGAAGGAACTCGCGGAGACCTGGGTGCCGTTCTCCGCAACGATGCGGTTCTCAGGCGAAGGGGTGGTGCCGTCCGAGGGGCGGTTCTGGCGCTTCTCCGATGGCTCGACCCGTTCGGAGACGTACGCCGCGAAGGACATGGCGATCACCATCAACAACGTTGCGGCGAGGCGCGCGTACTCCTACACCGGAGCATCCGGCTGGGTCAGCCACCCCCTGGAGCTGCCGGCCGACGGCCTCCATCCTCTCGTCCTTCTGGCGACGCCGGGGGTTCGGGAGCTGCCCGAGAAGTGGGAAGGCCTGACGGTCTACGCCGTCACGGACGCAGAAGGAACGGAGCGGGTCATCGCGCCGGCCATCAACGGCTTCGTGGTTCGGCGCACCGGCAGCAAGGGGCCGAACGTCGAGGTGACGGACATCGTCATCGGCGAGCCCGGCGTCGCGCTCACGCCGCCCGAGGGAGCGCCGGTGGTCGAGAACTACGAGCCCCGACGCATGGGGGCCTTCCCGCTGGCGCGCTAGATCCAATACTGTTCACTCAGGCGATTTGACGTGGATTGATACCCGAGCGACTCGTGCCCGACGGCGACGACGGGTCCGCAAGGGAAACCTGCTCATCTGCCTCTTGACGCCGTCGGTCTGGTGGCGTCGATCGTGGTCCGAGGGATACGTCGTGCTCGGACAGGTCCCGTCGGGGAGACGCGTCTCGCAGGGCAGGCGCGCATTGCGCTTGACCCGCCACAACAACGCCGCACCGGTGGCACAGGCCGCCCAGGCTGATGCAGTTGGTCAGGCG